>JAKAHZ010000006.1 GCA_021814615.1 Nitrospirota bacterium
GGATTCCCTTCTGGAACAGCGGGATCGAGTGCAGGTTGCTGGAATATGAGCTGTATGAAGGAAGCCGACAGGGTGACAAGGTGACAAGGAGACAAGGCGACGAAGACGGGCCAAGCGACACGGTGACATGATTAAAAAGGGGACTGAGCCATAAGGCTGAACGGAGGCTGGAGCGTGGGAACGATAAAAAGTCACAAAGACCTGACTGTGTGGCAGGAAGCAATGGACGCTGCCATGGAGATATTTCAGGCAACAAAATCGTTTCCTGCAGAAGAGAGATACTCTCTGACCGACCAAATACGACGGTCCTCCGGTCCGTCGCTGCCAATATTTCCGAAGCGTGGCGCAAGAGGCGTTACGAGGCGTCATTCAAAAGCAAACTAAACGACGCAGAAGCTGAGGCATGTGAAACCCAGACGTGGATTGAAATGGCATTCAGATGCCAGTATATGGATGCAAAGACAGCGGGGTGTATTGGTGAGCGATATGAAAAGATTATGGCGCAGCTTGTGTGATGATCAGAAATTCAGAGAAATGGACAATAGGCTCGCCGTCTTAGGACGGAATCTGTCTCGTAAGGTCGTGGGGGAATTGCTCTTTCGCCCTGTCACCTAGTCGCCAAGTCTCCGCGTCGGCCTTTTCACGGGGGGCATTTCGCGCAGACCGACGTGAACAGCGATGTGCTCAGGTACCGGTCGCCGCGGTCGGGGAGGATGACCACGATGGTTCCCCGGTCGATGCGCTTCGCCATCTCCATGGCGCCCCAGACTGCCGCACCGCTGCTCATGCCCACAAAGAGGCCTTCCTGCAGGGCGAGCTTGCGCGTGGTGCTGAACGCGTCGTCGTCGGCGATGCTGATCTTCATATCCGCGAAGGAAGGATTGTAATTCTTCGGAACGATGGACTCCTGCATGTTCTTGAGCCCCTGGATCTTGTGGCCCAGGTTCGGCTCCACGCCCACAATCTGGATGCGTTTGTCGTGCTCGCGGAGCCTCCGGCCCGTTCCCATGAGCGTGCCGGTGGTTCCCATGCCTGACACGAAAGCCGCCAGATCGCCCTTTGTCTGTTCGATGATCTCCCTGCCCGTGGTATCATAGTGAGCGCGCACATTGGAGGGATTGTCGAACTGGTTCGGCATGAAGTACCTGCCGGGGTTCTCCTCATGCATGCGCCGGGCGACCTTGATGGCGCCGTCGGTGCCTTCGCAGCCCTTCGAGAGTATCAGCTCCGCGCCGAAGGCTTCGAGGACCTTCCTGCGCTCCACGCTCACGCAATCGGGCATGGTCAGGATGACCTTGTAGCCCAGGGCCGCGCCGACCATGGCCAGGCCGATGCCCGTGTTGCCCGAGGTGGCCTCGAGGATGGTCTCGCCTTTCTTGAGAACGCCGGCCTGCTCGGCGTCGCGCACCATGGCAAGGGCGATGCGGTCCTTCACGCTGCCGCCGGGATTGTTGCCTTCGAGCTTGGCGAGGATCCGGACCTTCGGATTGGGGCTCAGGGTTTCTAGCTTGACGAGCGGCGTATTGCCGATGCTTTCCAGGACTCCCATGGTCTTCCTTTCTTGTGCGGGAACCTGTGGACTATAACAGATTCGCGGAAAATTGAAAAGAGGGTTGTTGATGAGCAAGATGGAATGCCGCGCCGGATGCGGTGCCTGCTGCATAGCGCCGTCGCTCTCGTCGCCTATTCCCGGCATGCCGGGCGGCAAGCCCGCCGGCGTACCCTGCGTGCAGCTTACGGCTGAGTTGACCTGCGCGGTGTACGATCATCCGGACCGGCCCGCTGTCTGTGCGTCCTTCCCGGCGATGCAGGACCACTGCGGCGAGAACAGGGAAGAGGCGCTGAAGCTTTTACGCGACTGGGAGGAGAAAACCGGACCTCTTTAACCACGGAGGCACGGAGAAAGAAAAAGAATCGCGTTGCCCAAAGAGCCGAAGACGCGAAGAACTCCCCGGGTGTCAATTGAATTTAGTGAAGCCGTACCTTTTCTTTGCGCTTTGGATATTTTGCGGTCAGGAACAAAGCGATTCTTCGCTGCGCTTAGAATGGCATGCGGAGACTTGTTCAGTCTTTCTTAGTGTCTTCGCGCCTTCGTGGCGAAATAACCAGGGTATCCATGCATCAATGGCGATTTATCGATGACGGCCCGGCGACAGGAGCCGCGAACATGACCAGGGACGAGCGGCTCCTTGCGGAAGCGCAGGCCGGGAATCCGGTCCCTGTGCTGCGCTTCTACGGCTGGGATCCGCCGACGGTCTCGCTCGGCCGGTTTCAGAAAGAAGAGACTGCCATCGACCGGAAGGCCTGCGAAGCGCGGGGGATCGGGATCGTCCGCAGGATCACGGGCGGCAGGGCGGTGCTGCATGATCGGGAATTGACCTATAGCATTATCTCTCCTGCAAACCATCCGCTCTTTCCGAACGATGTGCTCGGCACCTACCGCGTGATCGGGCAGGGTCTGCTCGCCGGGTTCCAAAATCTGGGCGTGGCCGCGGAAATGGTCTCCCGCTCGGGCAGGCATGCCGGGCTTGTGGAGAAGGACGCGAAAGCGCCTTCCTGCTTTGCCTCGCCGTCGTGGTACGAGATCGTGGTCAAAGGCAGGAAGATCGTGGGCAGCGCGCAGCGGCGCGTGGGGGGCGCGTTCCTGCAGCACGGCTCCATCCTGATCGCCTATGATCCCGTTGCCGAAGCTGCAGTGATCCGCGGCGGCGGCGCGGCGCACGCGATCACCTCCCTGAAGGAGATCTTGAACAGAGACGTCGGCCTTGCCGAGGTGCGCGAGGCCTTCCG
Organism: Nitrospirota bacterium; assembly: GCA_021814615.1. Taxonomy (GTDB): domain Bacteria; phylum Nitrospirota; class UBA9217; order UBA9217; family UBA9217; genus JAKAHZ01. The sequence goes on from JAKAHZ010000006.1 coordinate 2,791, forward strand.
TGAAGGCTTCCGCGCGGCGCTGGGCATCGCATTTCTGCCCTGAGCACGCCGGAATGTCCGTTGAAAATCGCGGACCCATCCTCTATAATAGCGCCATGAACTACAAGGTGGTGGAGACCAGCAGGGTCACCGATGACGAGATCGAGCGCATCGTGAACGAGTGGGCGGCAAAAGGCTTCTCCTTCGCCAGCATGCATTTCGTCATGACCGAGGCGTCGCGCCGGCCGGGCATGGCCTTCCTGTTCTTCATCGAGGAACCGGCAGAGAAGAAATAACACTCTGCCACGAAGGCGCCAGGACGCGAAGAAAATTGCATTCTAACAGTTTGCTGAAAAAGTCCAGGATTGTCATTGCGAGGAGCGATTTTCGACGAAGCAATCTCGTAGTGCCTTGAAATCCTTAACTACGAGTTTGCTTCGCTTCGCTCGCAAAGACAGCAAAAAGATATTTTCAGCCGGCTGCTAAGATACCTTCGTATCTTTGAGTCTTCGTGGCATAGTCAAACGATTCCATGCATCTCATCAGACAGCTCAAAATATCGATTGCGGCCCTTGCCGTTCTGATCCTTGCCGGCACCTTCGGGTACATGGTCATCGAGCGGTGGCGGTTCCTCGACGCCTTCTACATGACCATCATCACCATCTCGACGGTGGGCTACCGGGAGGTGCATGAGCTCTCGGACCGTGGCATGATCTTCACCTCGGTCCTGATCATCTTCGGCGTGAGCGTGCTGTGGTACTCCATCGGCAAGTTCGCCCAGATCATGTTCGAGGGGCAGCTCGAGAGCATCATCGGGAGGAAGAACATGGAAAAACAGATCGAATCCCTGAAAGACCACTATATCATCTGCGGCTACGGCAGGATCGGCTCGCTCATCTGCAAGGAGTTCTCCGCCAAGCCGCTGCCCTTCGTGATCGTGGAGAACAAGGAGCCGGTGCTCGAAAAGCTGGCGAGCGAGGGATATCCCTTCATCCGCGGGAACGCCACGGAGGACGAGACGCTGCTCAAGGCGGGGATCAGGCGGGCCAAGGGGCTGATCTCCGTGGTCACCTCGGACACCGAGAACGTCTACATCACGCTGACGGCGCGGGGCCTGAACCCGGACCTCTACATCCTTTCGCGCGCGGGCGAGGAAGGATCGGAGGTGAAGCTGAAGCGCGCCGGCGCGAACAAGGTGATCTCGCCGTACCACATCGGCGGCAGCCGCATGGCGCAGGCCATCCTGCGGCCGAACGTGGTGGATTTCATCGAGATCGCCACGGGCCGCGACCGCCTGGACCTGCAGATGGAGGAGATCTCGATCCCCGCGCATTCCTACTGCTCGGGCGAGAACATCCTATCCTCGGGCTTCCGCAAGGAGACCGGCGTGATCATCGTGGGCATCAAGAAGGCGACGGGCAAGATGGTCTTCAACCCCGACTCGAACACCCGGCTCGACGGGCATGACACGCTGATCGTGCTGGGAGAACCCTCGGCCATCGGCAAGCTCGAACAGCTCGTGGCGAGCAAAAGCAGGGAGGCCGCGAGCCAGGTACAATAGTTCTATGAACGTACTCATTATCAAAAACGCGTCGGTAGAAGGACCGGGAACCATCGGGGATCACCTGAAATCGTCCGGCGCTGCGCTCACGACCGTCGACCTCGAGGCGGGGCAGACGCTTCCGCCGCATGACGCGTTCAGCCACATCGTGGTGATGGGCGGACCCATGGCGGTCTACGAGATGGACAAGACGCCGTACCTGAAAGAGGAGGCGCTGCTGCTGGAGCGCGCGATCGCAGGGAAGAAGCACGTCCTCGGCGTCTGCCTCGGCAGCCAGCTCCTGGCGCACGTGCTGGGAGCGCGTGTTTACGCCGGGGGTGCGAAGGAGATCGGGTGGTACGATGTGGAGCTCACGCAGGAAGGCATGGCCGACCGCTGCATGAAGGAACTGGCGGTGGACGGAAAGTCCATAGCCCAGGTGTTCCAGTGGCACGGGGACACCTTCGATCTGCCGCAGGGCGCGGTGCGGCTCGCTTCGTCGCCGGTCTATCCCAACCAGGCTTTCCGCTACAGCGACCGCGTCTATGCGCTGCAGTTCCATATCGAGGTCTCTCCGGTGATCGTCAAGGGCTGGCTGGAGCATGAAAAGGGCGTGAATTTCCCGATCATCGACAAACGTTCCCAGGAGATCTACGGGCCCTACCGTTCCCGGGCGCAGGCATTCTACCGGAGCTTCTTCGGAGCGTGAGGATATTCGTGCGTTTTTTTCGATCACTTCCTGTCATTTTCTTCATTACAGCGCTCATGACTTCCGGGGCCGGCGTTTCTTCCGCGCAGCCGCAGACCGCGCAAACCGCCTCGCCGTCTGGGTACAAGCTCATCGGCACCTTCGAAAGCCCTGAGTACAGCACGGCGGTGATCGACGACGGATCGGGACAGCAGAACGTTTACCATCTGAACCAGAAACTTCCCGACGATTCCCAGATCGTCCGCATCAAGAAGAACCGCATCACCCTGAAGCTCACCGACGGTTCGCACATCGACCTCGTGGCGACCGGCAGAGCGGTGTCCCAATCGCCCGCGCCCGCACCTCCGGCCTACACGCCTCCGCCGGCGCCGACGCCGCCTGCCGCGGATCAGCCCGCACCCGCGCCCCGCCCTGCGCCGCAGAAACGTCAGAAGCGCATCCGCAGCAGCGAGGAAGAATAGCCTCGTTCACGTCAGGCATATGCCTTGTCAGGTGAGGAACGGTCATGAAGAGAACGATTGAACGCTTACTGCCGCTGGCAGACATACTGCTCCTGCCCTTTGTGTATCCTGCCGGATGGCTGCTCAAGAACATACGCAGAGCGGGTGTGCAGAGGCTTCCGCTCTGCAAGAATGCACTGCTGAATATAGGGGTGTTCCCGATTCAAAATCATTATTTCGAACCCCAGTTCGATCACCGGAACCCGAAGCCGGATTTTGCTCAAGAAAGAAATCTTCCGGGCATTGATTGGAATGTTTCAGGCCAGCTGAACGCGCTCGCCGCCTTCGGATACGCAGCAGAGCTGGCAAATATCCCGCAGAAGCATCCGGGCGCCCTGGCGTTTTATTTCAACAACAACTCTTTTGAATCGGGAGACGCCGAATATTGGTATCAATTGATCCGTGCCGTCAAGCCGAGGCGGATCTTCGAGATCGGCAGCGGCAATTCGACGCTCATGGCGGTCAAGGCAATCCGCAGGAATCAAAGCGAAGCCCCGGATTACCGGTGCGAACATGTTTGCATCGAACCCTATGAGATGCCGTGGCTCGAAGAGGCGGGGGTGTCGGTTGTCCGGAAGAAAGTTGAAGAGATCGAGGCATCGTTCTTCTCCCGACTGCAGGAAAACGACATCCTCTTCATCGATTCGTCGCACATTATCCGTCCCCAGGGCGATGTGCTTTTCGAATATCTTGAGCTCTTGCCGTCGCTCAACAAAGGGGTCATCGTTCACGTCCATGATATTTTCTCGCCCAGGAATTATCTGAAGCAATGGCTGCAGGATGAGGTCTGGTTCTGGAATGAACAATATTTGCTCGAGGCTTTCTTAAGCCACAACAACAGCTGGAAAATCATCGGCGCCCTCAACTACCTGCACCACAATCATTACGACAAGCTGAAGTCGATAGCACCGTACTTGTCGCCCGAGCGCGAGCCAGGGTCATTCTATATTCAAAAAGTCTCCTCAAAATAATCCTCTTGTCTTGTAACACCAAGCCGTCATTCCCGTGAAAACGGGAATCCAGGGATTCCGGAACTTGTCCTCGCAACGTCGAGGATCGGTCCGGAATCGTTCTGTGTTTTCAGTTTCCCTACCTTAACGGGTGGGGGCTGCTGTAACGTGAATCATTGACACCCTCCTTGCGTTCTGCTACTGTTGCCCGAGTCCCCGCAAAGAAAATCGTTTTCTAATATCAGTATCATTCGACAATCGGAAGCAGCGCGGATGCCGAGATTTCGCCTGAGCTTCCATCGTCCGTGCAAAAGCCGATGCGGCGCGGTGAAAAACCGCAATGCAACGGGTGCAACACGTCCCCTACGGGTTACTTTGCGCGGTCGGTGAAAAGGCTGAGGGAGGCAACGCAGCGTGCTGAAAAGTCCATTTAGGACACAACGTCCCCTAGGACTACGCAGGAGTAAGTACTGACAAGGACGGCAATGTGATTGGTCCTCTTGCGAACGCGATCGGTGGAACTTATTTTGACGAAAATACATACATAGATGCCTTTAATAGAATTGCCAAGATGAATCACATAAAGAGAAGCGGAGACATTGTGCTCATTATGAAGGATAATGCCGACATTCCACAGGGAGAAAGTATTGATAGCCAGAGATATACTACCGGATACGCTTGCAAGTCCTGGCATGGGAGTTTAAATAAGAGTGATTCATTTGTTCCGATGATATTGTCATATCCTAGTGGAAATTCATTCGAAATAAAATCGATCATTGATACGTCTTCTATCTGTAAGGGAATGCAGTGCGAAGGCAACTGGAAAGCGACCGACATAATTAAGTCATTGGTCGAAACACAGAATTAGTCCGACGGAGGGATTTATGAAATTCAGGAACATCAGAATATCAATTATAGCCGTTATCTCATCTATAACACTGATCGCAATTGTAGCCCTAGCTGCCGATGATGCGGCCACGTATTTGATCATGGGAGATATTCCTCCATATTATCGACTAACTATTACAAGAGACATTATTACGGATAAGGTCAAAACAATCCCCGGTTACAATATTTATAGAAACGCAGGTATTCTTATGGGAGTAAGTCATTTTTATTTAGATCATACAGATATTACGTACAAAACGGACTATCAAAACAGTGAGATTGGAATGGGAATGGAGGTCCAGGTTACCCAACACTCTGGTTCCGATTCCGATAAATGGCTTGCCCACGAGTTAGATATTGAATTTCGAAATTATTATGGAATACCTGGCCATTATGTAAAAAAAATCAATGGAAATATCGTTTATGTATTCGGCGCAGCCGGAAGAACATATCGATGGCTGAGCGGGAACAAAATTATTGAGATTGAATACCACGACGCAATGTTGACCAAACCTGAACCAATTGAGGTCATTCAGGCTTATCTAACAAAACATCCGTCCACACTACCAGATACTATAATCAGCAAGGGGGACAACATTTCAGTTTGGATAAAGGATGAGATGGACCGCCGCCTCTGGTTATGTGATAGATGGTTTTCTCAGCTTGCTTTGGGAAAGACTGATGTAAGGACAGCGCTGGGAAATGTCAAGGAAAGCCTTGAAATATTTCTGGACTATCGTGCAAAATATTTCGCTCTGGCTGCTGAAGCCGACGAGGATAAGCTTATTGGCTATCTAAACCAGAACGACGAACGTTCCATCCGCAGCAAGCTCGCTGAATATAAAACCTGGTGGAGCGCGAACAAAGGCGCATCGATCAGCGTGCCGTAAATGAAAACAATCGCTTACCTAAGACACAGCTATCAGAGCGTGAGAATGAAACGGCACATCGCTGTGATCAGCCTGCTCATAGCTTTCGGCTGCATAGGATAACCCTGGGGGACGTTCTTGTTGAAATTGCGTGACAAAATAGGAAGGTGTTTCGATATCTTTGAAGACTAAGCACGGATGACTAGGGATCGAACGTATGCCGCGAAAAGCGCGTTTGGATGCTCCCGGAGCCCTGCATCACATCATGGTGCGTGGGATCAACCGATCAGACCTATTCCATGACGATCAAGATCGGATCAGGTTTCTGGAACGGCTGGGAACGACCGTCAGCGAAGCGAAATGCGCGGTCTATGCCTGGGTGCTCATTATACCATAACCCAACGTCTTAGGGTCAGGTCTATTGTATTGGTATTAGCTGCTCTTTCTCATGATGTTACACACGGTTGAAGCGTGAAGACCGAGGTGTCGGGCGACCTCGCTCTGGCGATAGCCGTGCCGATCAACAGCCTCGATGACCTTCTTGTCCCGTTTGCGTGTATCGTCCAGAACACGCCGGATGAAGATTGTTTCCAGCGGCGGCCTATTGGCGAACCGCTGGCTCTTCGGGATCTCGGGAATATGGTGACGCTTGCGGAGATGATCGGCGTGCCCGGCGACAAAATCATCGTCTCCCAGGAGTATCTGGCCTTTGACGTCCGTCCAGATGGTTCCCTTGCCGATGCCCCAGGAGACGAACTGGCGGTATTCTTTTGTCGCCTTGGCTCTCGTTCGACTGAACTGGCCGAGAACCCAGTCCGTTGTCAGGCAGGGATGCGGCTCTTCCCGCCCGGCAGTCGCCAGATAGCTGGACCATTTCCATTGGCCCGGCAGTTCCACCATGTGGGCGCGTACCGGGTTCAGAACAGCATAGCGGCAGACTTCCAGCAGATGTGTGTCTTTTTGAATTAGGACGGCCTTGTATCTTCCCTGGAACAGGTGTCCGGTTCTGTTGCGTCTGTTGTTGAAGAACTGAGTATAGACACCATTCAACTGGCGCATACCGAGGGCGAGATTGCCATCGGGGGTTTCGATGAGGAGATGATAGTGGTTGTCCATAAGACAGTAAGCATGGCAGAGCCAGTTATACCGCTTATTGACATGCTGAAGCGTTCTGAGAAAGTTATCGCGGTCGTGATCGTCCTTGAATACGGCTTTCTTTTCATTGCCGCGCGAGGTCACATGATAAACAGCACCTGGATATTCTATTCGAAGGGGCCGAGCCATAGCATGAACATAACAGCAGGAAGCGATAATGTCAAATCAATAGACCTGACCCTATATGCTCTTCGCGCAGCAGGCGCTGGGGACGGTTGATCTCAAGGAGATCCTGCGGAATGTCGTTAAGAGTATGAATGTCTTTCTCGACTATCGCGAGAAATATTACGGCGTGAGTGCAAAGGACGAAAAGACTGCAATTGAGACGGCTCAGTATCAGAGTAATGATGCGTTGATCAAATCAAAGCTCGTGGAGTATCAAAGATGGTGGAGTGCGAATAAAGGCGCGTCGATTAACTTGCCGTGATTGAGTCGGCGTGTGCACGTCGACCATCACGAGGCGATTCAAAGAGGGGAGCGCGGGGGTGTGATGATCTCGAAAAACCGCAACGCAACGGGTGCAACAACGTCCCCCTACTTGTCCAGGAGTAAACAATGAGGAATATTTTGCTATCAGTATCAATGATATTAATTCTTAGGCCAGCTGCATTCGCTTTAACTATTTCTGATTATCTGGTGGATACGAATATTGGAGGATATGCAAAAAGCTATTCAGGGTCGAGTTCTGAGGACTCGGGCGTTTTAGCAAGAGTTGACCATTTTAAGGAGGATCATGCCGATTATGCTTGCGAAATACGATATTTCAAAAAAGCAGATCGCATAGGAGTCGAGGTCCAGGTCACTCAGCACGCTGGTTCTGAATCCGATAAATGGCTGCTTCATGAGATAGACAAAGAGTTCCGAACGTATTACGGTCTACCTGACGCAAGCTATACGATTAGGATAATAAATGGAAATACGGTACTGCATTTTGCATCGGCTGGAAGGGACTATCGATGGATTAGTGGCAACAAGGTGATTATGATCGAATATCACGATTCACTCTTATCAAAGCCCGAGCCTTTAGAGATTGTTAATGCCTATCTTGCAAAACATCCTTCAACGCTTCCGCCTATGACGTCACGACGCATACGAAGCAGCGACAGCAATAGTATATGGATCAAGGATGAAATGGAACGCCGTCTCTGGCTCTGCGACAAATGGTTTGCTCAATCTAGTCTCGGAACTATCGAAATAAGAGCAGCATTGCAGGCAGTCTTGAAAAGCCTGGACACATTTCTTGACTACCGGGAGAAGTATTACAACGTCAATTCAAAAGACGATAAAATCGTAATAGATGACTATATGAACCAAAACGACGAACGCTCCATCCGTAGCAAACTCGCCGAATACAAGTCATGGTGGGCTGCTAACAAGACCAAATCAATCAGCGTGCCGTAAAGAGCGCTGATAATGACGCCGTGTTTTGTGCCTCGCCAACAGCTCTTCCACAGCGAATCCACCATTCTCTCCCCAGCCCTTTTTCCCACCTATCTCATGAGTTTTCCACAGGTTATCAACCGACCAAAAGTGCTCGACCATTTTTGTTATTCGATTATCTCTAGAATGTCATGAGGTCCTAACGTCTTTCTTATTGAAAATAATAAAAAAACACTTGCATTCGGCGATAAATTGTATTATATTCGCCCCCAACACCTTGAATATTTTCCACAGGATAACACATTTCATAGGGGGTAAAAAACATGAAAAAGTGGTTGGTCCTTGCGGTTTGCCTTGGTTTGGTCCTCGGTTTCAACAGTCTGGTTCTGTCTTCCGGTCAGTTCGACAATATCCTCAATTCCACTGACGTGGAGAAGGCGACCGGCCTGTCCGGCCTCAAATTCGTGCCGCGCCAGCAGGCAGTTGCCGGCGTGACGCAGAACAAACTCCTGACCGGCGACATCAACTTCGTCCGCTCGGACAACCAGCCGGTGCTCGAGATCCAGTTCCGGCCCTCCTTCGCCTTCGACGAGTTCAAGGGCGACACGGGTTTCATCAAGTCCCCGGTCAAGGGCCTCGGCGACGAAGCCTACACCGGCCCGTCCTTCGATCCCCAGACCCAGGTGAACTTCAAGAAGGGCGCCTACTACGTTTCCGTGTCCACGCACATCGATCCCAAGGACAGGACCAAGCCGGTGCTCAAGATCGACCAGGTGATCGCCGTTGCCAAGGTCGTTGCCGAGCGCATGAAATAATCCCGTTCCCGGGAGGGCGGCAAGCCCTCCCGGGTTTTTTGTCCCCGCTGCAGACCCTTCGCCGCAAAATCCAAAAACCTCGTGTTTCCGTGATGTTCCGCTGCCAAAGAGATTGACAAGCCTTGGCCAGAAGAGTATAATTTTTTGGCTGCCGGGAGGGGACTTCCGGTCGTACAACAAAGGCGGATCCCATGAAGGAAAACGCGAAACTTCATACACTTGCCCTCGTGGCGCTGCTCACGATCTCGGCATATCTGCTCGCCGACACGGTGGATGCCATGATCGGCAGGAGCCTCGAAGCGTCCCCGAAGTTCACGGGGCCCATGACCCAGGATCGTCCGGCGATCGTGCTGCAGAAGGAGCTTTCCTCCTACTCGTCGATCCTGGACCGCGGGCTCTTCGGCGAAGGCAAGGCGCCGGCGGCCGGCGCGGCAGCGGTGGAGACCACGACGTACACGCTCATCGGCACCATCGAGGGAGCGGGCTTCGCCGGCGCGGTGCTGCAGGACCCCACGAACGTCCAGACCTTCTACCGCATCCACGAGAAACTGCCCGACGGATCGGCGATCGTCAAGGTGCAGCGCGACAAGGTTACCATGAAGCGGGCCGACGGCAGCACCTTCGAGATCCAGATCGTGGACGAGACCAAGATCGTGAACGTGGCCTCCAAGACGCCCCCGGCCTTCGGCGGCGTGAAGAAGATGTCGGAAGGCAAGTTCATGGTGGACCAGCGCGAGGTCGCGTCGAGCACCGAGAACCTGAGCCAGCTCCTGACCCAGGCGCGAGCCCTGCCCTTCAACGAGAACGGCAAGATGGTCGGGTTCCGCATCAGCGAGATCGTGCCGGGCAGCATCTTCGACAAGGTGGGGCTCCAGAACGGCGACGTGGTGCAGCGGGTGAACTCGCAGGACGTGGACGACCCCGGCAAGTTCTTCCAGATGTACCAGGGCCTGAAGGACGAGAAGCGCATCAGCGTGGACCTGCTCAGGAACGGCGTGAAGCAGACGCTGAACTACGATATTCGCTAATAAAGGCTAGGAATCGATGACGCGGTGACGGGACGACGCGGAGAGGGAACAAGGCGCACACACAGCAGCTCTTCCCGCTCCGGTCGGCCGTTTCTGCGTCATTGTTTTTTCCCGGAGGTCACGACGTGAAACGATTTGCCGCCCTGCTCCTTGCGGGGCTCATCGCCGTCAGCGCCGCATCGGCCCAGAACGCCGCAGCGCCGGCTCCCGACCGGAAGGCGACTCCCGCTTCCTCATCGGGCGACGACTTCATCACCCTCAATTTCAACAACATCGACATCTCGGCGCTCGTCAAGGTCATGAGCGAGTTCACACGCAAGAACTTCATCCTTGACGAGCGAGTCACCGGCAAGGTGACGCTCATGACGCCCACCAAGATCTCGCCCGACGAGGCGTACCAGGTCTTCCTGTCGGCCCTGGAGATCAAGGGCTTCACCGCCGTGGAGGACGGCAAGATCATCCGCATCGTTCCCACGGTCCTGGCCAAGCAGAGCGGGCTCAAGGTGCTCGAGGACGGCGAGATGCAGGGCCAGGGCTTCGTGACCAAGCTCATCCGCATGTCTTACGTGAACCCCCAGGACATCCAGAAGACCCTCACGCCGCTCATCACCAAGGACGGCACGATTATCGCCTATCCCCCCACGAACTCGCTCATCATCACCGACGCGGTCTACGCCATCAGGAAGATCGAGCAGCTCGTCGCCGCCCTGGACGTGCCGGCGCCCCCGGGCAAGGGGAAGATCAACGTCTACTATCTGAAGAACGCCGCCGCCGAGGACATCGCCAAGGTGATGCAGGCACTGGTCTCGCGCCTGCCCGTGCCGGCCACCGGCGCCGCCGCGCCCGCGGCCGGACCGGCGACGATCCTCGAAGGCGCGGTGACCATCACCGCCGACAAGCTCACGAACTCCCTGATCATCGTCGCGTCGCCCATCGACTACGAGACGGTGAGGAACGTGATCGACAAGCTCGACATCCGCCGCCGCCAGGTGTACGTCGAGGCGGCCATCATCGAGATGAGCCTGGCCAAGCAGCGCGACCTCGGGTTCGAGTTCCAGATGCCCATCAAGACGGACGCCCTGGCGGAGAACGCTTCCTCCATCACCGGCGTGGGCGGCACAAATTTCGGGAACATCGGCAACGCCATCGCCGGCGGCCCGGCTGCCCTGGCGTCGATGAACGGCCTGGCCGTGGGCGCGGTCAAGGGCACCTTCACCTTCAAGGGCCAGCAGTTCCTGAGCATCGGCGCGCTGCTCCATGCGCTCCAGGTGGACGGCGACGTGAACGTGCTCTCCACGCCCAACATCCTCACCATGGACAACCAGAAGGCCGAGATCATGGTGGGCCAGAATGTGCCTTTCCTGACCGGCCAGACGCAGAACGCCGTCACCGGCACCGGCACGCTTTTCAACACCATCGAGCGCAAGGACGTGGGCATCAAGCTCACGCTGACGCCGCAGATCTCCTCGGACGACAACGTGCGGCTCGAGGTGAACCAGGAGATCTCCGACGTGATCGGCTCGACCACGGCGAGCTCCGCCGGCCCCACGACGAGCAAGCGTCAGGCGAGCACCACCGTGGTGGTGAAGGACCGCCAGACCATGGTCATCGGCGGCCTGATCCGCGACAACGAGGTCTCGACCACCTCCAAGGTTCCGCTCCTGGGCGACATCCCGCTCCTGGGATGGCTGTTCAAGACCAAGACCACGCGGCTGGAAAAGACGAACCTCATGATCTTCATCACGCCCTATATCATCAAGAACGAGAACGACGCGGGCGAGCTGGCGCAGAAGAAGAACCAGGCACTCGAGGATTTCCGCAAGGAATACCGGATCGAGAAGAAGAAGATAGAGCCCTCAGTCATCCCTGCGCCGAAATCCGCTCCGTCCGTTACCGCGCCGGTCAAACCCGCGGAACCGGCGGAGCTCAGGTCGTCCGAAAAGCCGGCAGAGCTCGCGCCGGAGGGAACCAAACCGGCGGAGACCAAATCCGGCGAGACCGTGGTGACGCCGGCTGCGCCGACGGAGCTTCCGAGCCAGCAACCGGCGCCGCAAACAGCGCCCGCGGAGAAGCCCCAGCCTCCCGCGGAGGGCAAGCCGTGAGACGCCTCGTGGGCGAGATACTGGTCGAGGCAGGACTCTCCCCGGAGCGGCTCAAGAAAGCGCTGGACCTCCAGAAGAAGCGGGGAGGCCGCATCGGCACGCTCCTGGTCCGCCTGAATTACGCCACCGAGGCGGAGGTCCTGAAGGCCCTGGGAGCGCAGACGGGCCTTCCCTTCGCCCCCGACCTGGGCGAGATCGACCGCGAACTTGCCATCAAACTCCCCATCACCTACGCGAAGAAAGCTGTGGTCATCCCGGTCCGGCGGGAGAACGGAACGGTGATCGCCGCCACGGCGGAGCCGCTCCTCCTCTCCACGGTCGACGACCTGCGGATCCTCTATGACGCGGAGATCGATCTGTTCCTCGCGCCGTCGGAGCTGATCCTGGACACACTGAACCGGCTGCACAGCGAGGGCCTGGACAAGGCCGAAGATACGGCGCAGGAGATGGAGGAGGACGACCTGTCCTTCCTGGCCGCGGAGCTCGAGGAGCCCACGGATCTCCTCGAAGCCACCGACGACGCGCCGATCATCCGGCTCGTGAACTCGCTCCTTTCCCAGGCGATCCGCGAGCGGGCCAGCGACATCCACGTGGAGCCCTTCGAGAAGGAAGTGGTGGCCCGGTTCCGCATCGACGGCATCCTCTACAACATCCTGACCATCCAGAAGCGCTTCCAGGCCTCGATCGCGTCGCGCGTCAAGATCATGTCGGGCCTGAATATCGCCGAGAAGCGGCTGCCCCAGGACGGCGGCATGCGGATCAAAATCGGCGGCAGGGACGTGGACGTGCGCGTCTCGATCGTGCCCACGGCCTTCGGCGAGCGCATCGTGCTCCGCCTGCTGTACCGCGAAAGCGCGCTTCTGGCCCTGGACAAGATCGGCTTCTCCGGCGACACGCTCACGCGCTTCAACGAGTTCATCGAGCGGCCCCACGGCATCATCCTCGTCACGGGACCCACGGGAAGCGGCAAGACCACCACGCTCTACGCGTCGCTCTCGAAGATCAACGCGCCGGACAAGAACATCATCACCATCGAGGACCCCATCGAGTACCAGCTCAAGGGCATCGGCCAGATCCAGGTGAACGCCAAGATCAGCCTGACCTTCGCCGCCGGGCTCCGGTCCGTCCTCCGGCAGGACCCCGACGTGATCCTCGTGGGCGAGATCCGCGACTCCGAGACCGCCGAGATCGCGATCCAGGCGGCCCTGACCGGCCACCTGGTCTTCTCCACGCTCCACACCAACGACGCGGCGGGCGCGGTGACGCGGCTCATCGACATGAAGATCGAGCCCTTCCTCATCTCCTCGTCGGTCATGGGGATCCTGGCGCAGCGGCTGGTGCGCGTGCTCTGCACCGAATGCCGCGAGGCCTATTCCATGACGCCCCTCGAAATGACGGAGCTCGAGGTGCCGGCAGGAGGATCGCCGCGCACGATCTACCGCGCCAAGGGATGCCCCGCCTGCTTCCAGACAGGCTACCTGGGCAGGAGCGCTATCTACGAGCTGCTCGAAGTGGACGACGAGATCCGGCAGCTGATCATGAAGAACGCCGACGCATCGACCATCAAGGCGGCGGCCGTGAAGCGCGGCATGCGCACCCTGCGCCAGGACGGCGCCGACAAGGTGCTCAAGGGCGTCACGAGCGTGGACGAGGTCGTTCGGGTGACGCAGAAAGAAGCGTAAAAGTACCAAGTACCACGTACAAAGTACAAGGTACAGATCCACTCGTTGTTACATGACGTTTCACTCTGTACTCGGTACGTTGTACTCTGTACTGCGATCTAACCCATGCCTGTCTTCGAATACAAGGGAATCAACGCCTCGGGCAAGAACGTGGCCGGCGTGCAGGACGGCGAGAGCCTGAAGGCCGTCCGGGCGAAGCTCAAGCGCGACGGCGTCACGGTGCTGGAGATCCAGGAGGGCGCATCCAGCCGCGCCAGGAGCAGGCAGTTCACGCTGGGCCGCGGCAGGGTGGGGACGCGCGACCTGGCCAACGCCACGCGCCAGCTCTCCACGCTGCTCTCGTCGGGCCTTCCGCTCATGGAGGCCCTGAACGTGCTGGTGGAGCAGGAGGACGTCCAGGCGCTGAAAGGCGCGCTTTCGTCGGTGCGCGACGCGGTCCGCGAAGGCGCGTCCCTGGCCGATGCTTTGAAGGCCTATCCGCGGATCTTTTCGCCGCTCTACGTGAACATGGTGTCAGCGGGCGAGACCAGCGGCACCATCGAGCTCACGCTGGACCGGCTCGCCGATTTCCTGGAGGAGCAGGTCCGGTTCCGCGGGAAGCTCACCGCCGCCCTGGCCTATCCCGCGCTCATGACGCTGATCGGCGTAGGCGTGCTCTTCTTCCTCTTCAGCTTCGTGCTGCCCCGCGTGGTCGGCATGTTCGAGGACATGAAGCAGCAGCTCCCGTTCATTACCCTGGCGCTTTTGGCCGTGGTGCGGATCCTGTCCAGGTTCTGGTGGCTCATCCTTGCCGCGGCGGGCGGAGCGTACTACTATCTCCAGCGGTATGTTTCGACGCCGGCGGGCAAGGCGAATCTCGACGCCTGGCTTCTCCGGACGCCGGTCTTCGGCTCGCTGATCCGGATGATCGCCGTGTCGCGCTTCACGCGCACCCTGGGCACGCTGCTCCAGAGCGGGGTGCCGGCCCTGACGGCGCTCGAGATCGTGCAGAACGTGATCGGCAATACCGTGCTTGCCGACGCCGTCCGGACGGCGCGCGAAAGCGTGCGCGAGGGCGAATCCATCGCCGATCCGCTCAGGCGGAGCGGGCTTTTCCCGCCCGTGGTGATCCAGATGGTCGCCGTGGGCGAGAAAAGCGGCGAACTGGAGAAGATGCTGCTCAAGGTCTCCGATTCCTTCGACCGCACCGTGGAGTCGCGCATCTCGGCGCTCATGTCGCTCGTGGAGCCGGTGATCATCCTGGTCATGGGGCTGATCATCGGGACGATCGTGATCGCCATCCTGCTGCCGATCCTGCAGATGAGCTCGTCGGTGCGATAACCTGGTACCGAGTACAAAGTACCGAGTACGGAGTATAGAACAACGCTGACAGCGGCGATTCCCACGCCGCGGAAGGGGAAGGGTCATGAAGAACCAGAAAGGCTTTACCCTCATCGAGATCATGGTGGTGGTGATCATCCTCGGGCTCCTGGCGGGCCTGGTGCTGCCGAAGATCCTGGGCAGGGAGGAAGAGGCGCGGCTCAGCACGGCCAAGACCCAGATCCGGTCCATTGAAGAGGCCCTGGACGGCTACAAGCTTGACAACGGTTCCTATCCGACCACGGACCAGGGGCTCGATGCCCTGATCAAGAAGCCGGAAACCGGCCGCATTCCGGCGAAGTGGCGCGAGGGCGGCTATCTCAAGCCCGCGAGGATTCCCAAGGACCCCTGGGGGAACGACTACCATTATTTCTCGCCGGGAAACGAGAATCGCGAGTACGAGATCATCTCCTACGGCGCGGACGGAGAGCCGGGCGGCGAAGGGAAGGGCGCGGACATCGAGAGCTGGAAGATCGAATGACCGGAAGGCGCCAAGCGTAAGGGGTAAGGGGTGAAAAGCAAAGGGTTTACCCTGATCGAGCTGGCCGTGGTGATCGTGGTGCTGGGGCTCATGGTCTCCTTCGTGATCCCCACCTTCGGCGAACTTACGGGAGCGAACCTCCGGCGGAGCGCCCGCCACCTCACGGGCACGATCCGGTACCTGCGCGACGAAGCGGAGGCGAAGAAGGAGGTCGTCCGCCTGCGCTTCGACATTCAGAACGGCCGGTACTGGCCGGAGATCATGGTCGTGAACGAGGACCGGACCGTGGAGTTCAAGCGCCTCTCCTCGGAGGTAGCCGGGGAGGCGGGCCTGTCGGGCAATACCACGTTCCGGGACCTACGCGTGGGGAGCCATCCCGACGATCCTTATATCCTTTTCACGCCCGACGGGTGGGTGGAGAAGGCTTTTATCCACCTGCGCGACGGCGAAGGCAAGGACTTCACACTCGTCGTGAGGCCCCTGACCGGGGATACGGACCTGCTTGAAGGGGACGTGGAGGAGAAGTGAGACCACAGGGTACAGGGGCCAGGGGCCAGGGACCAGGGGGAACGGCAACTCTGCGCACCTCTCTCGTCTCTCGTCACTTGTCGCTGGTCGCTCGTGGTTTTACGCTTCTCGAAGTCATGCTCGCCGTGGCGATCCTTGCCATGGTGCTGGTGAGCCTCCTGGGATTGCGGAACCGGGCCACCCAGGATGTGCTGCTGGCGGAGCACATGACCACGGCCACGCTTCTGGCCAAGCGGGTCATGAACGAAACGATCATGGTCAAGCCGCTGCTTCCCCTCGAAAAGGAGGGGGAGTTCGAGGACGAAGCCTTCAAGGACTACGCCTGGAGGAAGGCGATCGGCCCGACGCCGCTGCCGTCCATCCTGGAAGTGCGCGTCGCCGTGCTCTGGAAAGAAGGGGAGCGGCAGGAGTCGGTGGAACTGGTGAGCTATGAGTAATGCCAGTTCGGAGTTCGGAGTTCGAAGTTCGGGATGGAGCAGCAATGACACGGAGACGGGTCGTCGCGGAGACGCGGGGCTGAATCCGGAAGGAAACGATTTTCGGCATGACGTTTTCACTCCGCGCTCCGAACTCCGAACTCCGAACTCGCAGGGTTTCACGCTTCTCGAAGTGCTCCTGGCCATGGTCATCCTGACGATCATCGTCGGGACGATTTACAGCGCCTTCTCCACCACCGGACGGACGGTGGAGCAGGCGGAGAAATTGCGCGACGGCACGGACCTGGCGAGGACGCTGATCAGCCGTATCGTGAACGACGTGTCCAACGCCTACTGGAACCCGGCGATGGCTGAAACGTTCTTTGCCGGCCGCAAGGCCGAGGACCTGGAGAAGAACCTGCGCTTCGACAGCCTGTCCCTGACCACGCTCACGAACTGGCGCAAGCCGGAGAGCAAGGAGATGGATCTCTGGGAGGTGGGCTTCTTCTTCCGCGACAAGGCCGACGGGTCGGGAAGGGTTCTCTTCCGGCGGGAGAAGCGCGAACTGAGCGCCGACGTCCCGCCGATGGAAGGCGGGGTGGAGTTCGAAGTGACCGATGCGGTGGCAGGCTTGCGGCTGCGCTACTCCGACGGCTTCGCCTGGCAGGATGAGTGGGACACGAAGAAGCAGGGCAAGCTGCCGCGGTTCGTCGAAGTGCTCCTGACCCTGGCGGACGGCAGGGTCTACACCACGACGACGGACATCCGGAACCCCTGAGGCAGAGAGCAGGCAACGGCGGGTGAAGCAACAGACATCTCGCGCAAAGCCGCAAAGGACGCAAAGGAAACATGATCCCCATGGTTTGCAGTCCCTCATGGGCTTGGCGACTTTGCCATGCATGACTCAGGAATGCATGAGGAAGGCGTGAGCCGGAAGATGCTGAACGAACGGGGCGTGGCGCTCCTGATCGCGCTCCTGGTGACGACGCTCCTGATCGCCCTGGTTTTCGAGTTCGCCTACGGCACGCGCGTGAGCTTGCGCGTCGCCGTGAATTTCCGGGACGGCCAGCGGGCCGTCTGCCTCGCCCGGTCGGGCGTGAACTTCGCCGGCAAGCTCCTGAGCGAGAACCTCAAGAGCGGCAAGGCGCAGGCGAACCTGGAGCAGCGCGAGTGGCAGGTGGTCCCCATGATCAGCGAAGGAGACACGGCGCTCCGGGTGCGCTGGGAGGACGAGGGCGGCAAGATCAACATCGCCAATGTGACCTCCGGCCAGCCGTCTCTGGCCCGTCTGGAGCGGCTCTTCGGGGCGAAGGGCGTGGACCTGGACGCCCTGGACCGCATCCATGAGCAAAAGAACATCCGGCTCGTGACGCAGCTGCACCGCTACCTGTCCGACGAGGAGTTCGGCAAGATCAGAGAGTTCGTTACCGTCTACGGATCGGACAAGATCGACGTCAACACCGCCCCGGGCGCCGTGCTCGAAAGCCTGGGCGCCAGCCCGTCGCTGGCGTCGCTCATCGTCGAGCGGCGGAACCAGGAGCCCTTCGACACGAAGGAGAAGGTCGTGAACTTTCCGGGCATGGACGCAACCACGGCGGGCACGCTGGACATAACCGGCAATGTCTTCTTCGTCCAGTCCTTCGCCACCGTGGGCGGCTATACGCGGCAGGTCGACGCGGTCATCAAGCGGGACACGACGGGCTATGCCGTCCTCTATTGGAGAAGTCTGTGAAGCAGGTTGGACTCTACATCGAAAAGGACCGGTTTACGGCGGCCGTGGTGCAGCGGCAGTTCGGCAAGACCGAGCTCGTCGACTCCGTCACCGTCGCCTTTGCCTCCGAGGCCGAGCTCGTCGCTGCGCTCAGGGAATCGTCGCGCGCCTGGGCGGGCTGCCGGATCGTCTCCGCGCTGCCCGGCAGGCTCTTCAGTCAGCGTGTTTTCCGGCTGCCGGTGAACGACCGCAAGCGCATCGAGAAGGTCCTCCCCTTCGAGGTGGAGGACACGGTTCCCTTCGGCGTCGACGACGTGATCATCGATCATCTCGTGCTGGCCGACGGCGGCAAGGCGAAGGGGAGCGAGGCAACGGTGCTCTGCATGCTTCTGCCCAAGGCGGCATTGCGCCGGCACCTGGACCTGCTCGCGGGAGCGGGCATCGATCCCGTTGCCGTCATCCCGACCTTCGCGGGCCTTGCTTCCGTTGCGGCGCTCATGCCCGCGGGCCCCGCGTCCGTCGTTGCAGGCGGCGGGGATCTCTGCTTCATCAAGGGCGGATCGGTAGCGGCGCTCCGGAGCGCAGCATCCGCGTCCACCGCAGGGCCCCTGCACGTGCTCCAGGGGGTCGAAACGGAGATGGGCGAGCGCGTGGAGAAGGCAATTCTGCTCGACGCCGACGAACGGTTCCGGACGGTTTTTGCCGAGGCCGGTCTGGCGGTGGAGGCCGTGACGCCGGAACTGGGCGGCAAGCGCGCCGCCGACGCCGTGAGCCTGGGAGCCGCGCTCGCCGGTGACGTGAACTTCCGGCGCGGCGAGTTCGCTTTCCACCATGCCGACGAGGGCGCGCGCAAAAGGAAACGGGCCATCATCATCGCGGCCGCGGTAGCGGCGCTCCTCCTCTGCGTGAATCTCGGGGTGAAATTCTCGCTCGTCCAGGCGGGATACAACAAGGTGGACGGCCAGATCAAGGAGATCTACCGCCAGACCTTCCCCGACGCCAAGTCCTCGGGCGATCCGCTCCGCCAGATGCGCGACAAGGTGGCGGAAGCCAAGAAACGCTTCGGCGTCCTCGGCGGCGGCGTTTCGGCGCTTGATATAATGAAGACGGTGACCGACGGCGTGCCGAAGGAGATCCGCGCCGCCTTCGTGGACTTTTCGCTGGAAGACGACAAGCTGCGGCTGCAGGGCGAGGCAGCCTCCTTCGAGGCGGTGGACAAGATCAAGGCGGAGCTGCAGAAATCGCCGCTCTTTGCCGACGTGGCGGTCTCGGACACCCGGATGGGCGTGGACAACAAGGTGAAGTTCCGGATGGACATCCGGGTGAAGCAGGGGAAATGACGCAGGCCTCGGGCCGGATCACGCTATGAAATTCGAAACACGCGATAAACGTGCGCTCATCATCGGAGGGTCGGCGGCAGCCCTGATCCTCATCTATCTCTATGCGCTGTCGCCCTTCCTGGCGGACCTGACGCGGAAACGCGAGCAGATCCCCCGGAAGGAGCGCGACCTGGTCGAGATCCGGAAGCTCCGTGAGGAATACACGGAGCTCCAGAAGCAGCTGCAGATCGCCCAGGACGCGGCGGCAAAGCGCGGACCGCTGCTCACGGAGATCGAGAACCTGACCAAGCGGGCAAACCTGAACACCAAGATCGTTTCGCTCAAGCCCCAGCCGGGGACCAAGACCGATACGTTCACGGAGAGCATCGTGGAGATCAAGCTGGAGAACATCACGCTGTACGATATCGTGAACTACGTGTATCTCCTGGAGAAAGCGACGCTCCGGGTCCGGAAGCTGTCCTTCAAACCCCGCTACGACAATCCTAAACTCTTGAACGCCACGGTGCTCGTGTCTAGCGCCGCGTAGCCCGGCCGGCCCGCCCGCGCCGGCGAAGACAGGCTCATGATCGAACGCAAGAAACTCATCCGCTGGATATCGCTCGCGGCATACTTCGCCGCGGCGTTCCTCGTGTTCCTGCTCGTGCTGTTCCCCTTCGACCGGGTGAAGAGCCGGATCGAATCGGAGGTGCGCGCCAGGACGTCCCTGGAGCTCGGCATCGCCCGCATCTCCCCGCGCTTCTTCAACCGCTTCCTGCTCACCGACGTGGTGGTGTCCGACAAGGAGGGCAAGGTGCTCTTCGAGAGCCCGGCGATGAAGGTCCATCTTCCGCTCTTCGGGCTCCTGCGCGGCCTGACGAGCGTGAACCTGAGCGGCAGGGCCTACGGCGGCGACCTGTCGCTCCGGACCGAGCAGGGCGCGAAACGGCGGTTCCTGTCCGTTGACGCGAACGGCCTGGACCTGGGATCCTACACGCTCTTCAAGGTGATGGGGATCAAACTGTCGGGAAAGACGGGCGGCACCTTCGAGATGACCAACGACGACGGCAAGGCGCGGCTCTGGGTCAAGAACCTGGCGAGCAGGGAACTCAAGATCAAGGGATTCCCCGTCCCCGACCTGGACTTCGAACAGGGATGGATCGAGGCGGACCTGAAAGGGGACCGGCTGACGGTGAAGAAACTGGACCTGGAGGGCAAGGAGCTGAAGATCCGCGTATCCGGCGACCTGGTGCTGCGCGAGCGTGGCTCCCTGAATCTGGCCTTCAAGATCAAGCCGTCGGAACGGCTTGCCAAAGAGCAGGCGCTCTTGATCGCTTTCCTCAAGAACAAGGATGCCGAGGGATTCTACCAGTTCTCGCTCGGCGGCACGGTCGCCGAACCGCTACCCCGCCTCTAGCTTCCTTCAAAAACCTCAGAAACGATGGGAGATCAGGATCTCGGCCGAAGCCTGCTGCGAATTGATGCGGTCGGCGATGCCGGTCATCTCCGTTCCCGCCGGCGGCTCGTTGGGCATCGATGCGTACCAGTACTGCGTCTGGAGCCCGCGCGTCCAGATGCCGCTGTAGCTGCCGCTGAGCCGGATGCTGTCGCTGTCACTCAGGTCCCACAGGATCCCCGCAGTCGCAAAGTAGGCTTGGCCCCGCGCGATCCCCTTGCCCAGTTTCGCGCGAAGCACGTGGTCGTCCCGGTCCTTGGCAACGGCGATGGGGCTGTATCCCGCATCGGCAAAGAGACGGATCTTTCCGCTGACGCGCATGTCGGCCTGTCCGCCAACGTAGGGGATCGTGTAGGTCACTTCATAGGTCAGCACTTTGCCGCTGATACTGCCGGTGTATCCCGCAGCATAGGGGCCGTAACCGACCTGGCTCAGATTGCTCACCGTATAATCGAAGAACCGGTACTGGTAACCCACGAAGGGGCCGACGCCGACGTGGTCCGCAGGCCGGAAAAGATAGGCCAGCCGGACGTCGGCGATCCGCGCCGTGAGATCGACGGCGGATTCGGAGAAGATGTCCTTTCCCGGATTCACCGCGCCGACGGCTATGATGTCGGCCGCGTCGTTCAGCCAGTCGGAATCCTGCAGCTTGCCCGAACTGCTGCCCATGTTGCCCTGGAACCGGAGCGAGAAGATCACCTGGTCCCGGCCCTGCCGGTCCTTCACGATGTACCCGCCGTCGATCGTATACAGGAATGTCTCGAGCGGGAAGCGGAGCTCGCTCGACAATGCCTGGCCGGACGGCGGGTCGTTCACGTCGATGCGGTAGGTCGTGTTGCCGTACAAATATCCGACGCCGAAGTCGGCGAAGATATCTCTTGATTCGTTCTGTTGCGAACGCTGAAAGGGGCGCGGAGCGGCGTCGGCCCGCTCGACAGAGCCGAATCCAGCGGCGAGGCCGGCGAAGAACAGAAGAATGATGATCCGATTGAGCACGATAACTTCCTCCCCGGGTCAAGTTCCGACACAATAGCATGACCGGCAGCGTTGTCAAGGTAATAGTGCCGCGAAATTCTACTGAAGGCGCGATAACAGGCCTGGGAAAGCGTTTGACAATGCCCCGGCCAAAAACTAGAATAGCTCATCATGAAAGCAAAAGCGAAAACCGTCTATGTGTGCCAGGCTTGCGGCGCCCAGTCGCCGCGCTGGATGGGCAAATGCTCCGACTGCGGCCAGTGGAACACCCTGGTAGAGGAGCGGGTCGAGAAGACGAAGGGCGGCCGTTCGTCGCCTGCCGGAAAGTCCGAGCCCCTGCTCCTGTCGGAGATCCAGACAGGGGACGAGGACCGGTTCGTCACGAAGATCGGTGAACTGGACCGCGTGCTGGGCGGCGGCATCGTTGCCGGTTCGGTCGTGCTGATCGGCGGCGATCCGGGCATCGGCAAGTCCACGCTCGTGCTCCAGATGCTCCGGCAGGTCTCCGAGCTCCGGGGCAAGGCGCTTTACGTGTCCGGCGAGGAATCGCCGGGCCAGATCAAGATGCGCGCCCAGCGCCTGGGCGTGAAGGCCGAGAACCTCTACGTGCTCGCCGAGACGTCGCTCGACGAGATCACGCGCGCGGCCGACGAGCTCCAGCCCCAGGCCATCGTGGTGGACTCGGTCCAGACGGTCTTCACCTCCGAGCTGCCTTCCGCTCCCGGCAGCGTGGGCCAGGTGCGCGAGGTCTCGGGCAGGCTGATGCTCCACGCGAAGCGCACTGGCATCCCGACCTTCATCATCGGCCATGTGACCAAGGACGGCGCGATCGCGGGACCGCGCGTGCTCGAGCATATCGTGGACACGGTGCTCTATTTCGAGGGCGACCGCGGTCACGCCTTCCGCGTGCTCCGGGCGGTGAAAAACCGCTTCGGCAGCACGAACGAGATCGGCGTGTTCGAGATGAAGGAAGAGGGGCTCGCCGAGGTGGCAAATCCCTCCGAGCTCTTCCTTGCCGAGCGGCCCAAGGACGCAACGGGCTCGGTGGTCGTCTCGTCCCTCGAAGGCACGCGGCCCATCCTGGCCGAACTCCAGGCGCTCGTGACGCCGACCAAGATGACCATGCCGCGACGGACCTCCATCGGCGTGGACTACAACCGCGTGTCGCTCCTGATCGCGGTGCTCGAAAAGCGCGTGGGCATGCACCTCATGGGCATGGACGTGTTCGTGAACGTGGTCGGGGGCCTGAAGATCGACGAGCCCGCCGTGGACCTGGGCATCATCGCGGCAGTGGCGTCGAGCTTCCGCGAGAAATCCATCGATCCGAACACGGTGGTCATGGGCGAGGTGGGCCTGGCCGGCGAGGTGCGCGCCATCAGCCAGGCGGAATCGCGGCTCAAGGACGCGGCGAAGCTGGGCTTCACGCGCTGCGTGCTCCCGGCGGCGAATGTGGAGAAGCTGGACAAGGCCGCGGGATTCGCGAAGATGCAGCTCCTGGGCGTCAGGACCGTGGAAGAGGCGATGGAGAGGCTGTTTTGATCATGTTCGATTACGGAAGCAGGTGCTTGACGACGTTATTATGACTATGGTACCATGACCATGGTCATATTCGAGCAAGAGGAGGCGTGCTCATGAACAAGACGGTCACGAAATCGCAGTTCAAACCGCGGGCTCTTGAGTATTTCCGGCAGATCCAGAAAACGGGAGAAGCGGTCATCATCACCGATCACGGCAAGCCCGTTCTCAAGGTTGTTCCCTATGCGGAAAAGCCCGCCGATGCCCTCAAAGCCCTCCGCGGGACGGTGAGGAAGTTCACTGATCCGACGAAACCGACCGGCGAGAAGTGGGAGGGGCTGAAGTGATCCTGCTGGACACGCACGCCTGGATCTGGATGGTGAGCAGCCCGGAGATGCTTTCGCATAAGGCGCGGCAGGCGGTCACCGCTGCGATCGACGCGAGCGAGGTCCATCTGTCGGCCATCAGCGCGTGGGAGGTCGCCGTCTTGCATAAGCGGGGAAGGCTCGATCTGACAATGGGCGTACGGGACTGGATCGCGCGGTCCGAAGAATTGCCCTTTCTCCACGTCGTTCCGGTGAATACGCAGATCGCAATCGATTCCGTAGAGTTGCCCGGCCCGCTCCATGACGACCCCGCAGACCGCATCATCATCGCCACCGCACGGTTTCTGAACGCGACGCTGGTGACAAAAGACGAGAAAATCCTCAAATACCCAAAAGTCAAGACGCTCTGGTAGAGCGCTGGGCAGCTCCGAGGCGCTTTGCGGTAGACAGCGAGACCCCCGGACGAGGCTTCGGCCCCGTCATCAATGCAGCTCCTGGGCGTCAGGACCGTGGAAGAGGCGATGGATCGGCTGTTTTGAACGATAGGCAAACTTGACAGCGGTCTCCGGTGTAGTGTATTGTAGTACATGGAGGTGGTCATGAGATCCGTGCTTTCCATCAGCCTGCCTGATAAGATCGCCCGCGAGCTCGAACGGTTCGCTCGGAGCCAGGGGCGGAACAAGAGCGATGTGGTCAAGGAGTCGATCAGTATTTATTTGTGGGAATCCCGGTTTGCGGCTGCAAGAATAAGCCTCGGCGCACGGGCAAAGAAGAAAGGAATGGTAACGGACGAGGACGTGTTTAAGGATGTATCGTGAGGGCGGTTCTTGATACGAATGTGCTCCTCGCTGCCTTTCTGACCGAAGGAATCTGCGCTAGACTTCTGACGCGGGCGCGGAAACGACAATTCTCCCTTTTTACCTGCCCCTTTATTCTTCGCGAATTCGATCGGGTTCTTGCGAAGAAGTTCTCAGCGACCAAACAAGAACGGATGGACGCTCTGCATTTGATCACGGAAGCATCACAGAATGTTCCCGATCCTGCGAAACTCCCGACAGAGGTTTGCAGGGACAAGGACGACGATCATGTACTCGCCTGTGCTGTGTCGGCAGACGCGAAGTATCTGGTCACCGGGGATAAAGACCTTTTGTCGTTGAAGGCGTACAAGGATATCCGGATCATGGCTCCGCGTGATTTTGAGTTGCTCTTTGAAGACAGATGAAGATGCGGCCTCGGAAACAACAGCTTCACTTTCAGGACCGTGGAAGAGGTGATGGATCGGCTGTTTTAGGCCGAAAATATATAGGGGTAGATGGCTTCATATACAGGTAGATAATAGTTTCCGTTTCGTTAACAGCTTGTTAGGGTGATTTTATGAGAACAAAATCTAATATCTGGATAACAGTATCGCTTCTCTTTATTGCTACCGGTTGCGTTACATTTCCTACAACACAACCCGACAACAAACTCCTCTTTTCGTGGGAAATATCGAAAAGCAATATTAGCCATTTGAAATCAACTATCGTGAACGAAGGATACGAAAGAACATCTAAAGATAATTTCCTTCATGAAGGTGCGCTCATCACCTTTTACATCAAAGAAGTACGCGCAATAGACGGAAAAGAAGAAGTCCGCATAACACTTGGTTTTAAAGAGTCTGAGCCACCCAATGACCTATACAGGAATTTAACCCTTGGAGTATTTTCCGAACATAAACATGGTTCTGCCGTTACAGGGGAAATCAATAGGATGGAAGGCATCCTCTATAAACAGCTTGTTGACCTTTCTGGTGCAGAGAACGTGATAAGAGGCAAAAAAGAAATAGACAAACGGCTTTATCATTAGTCGCGGTCGGGTAGTATGGTAGAAAGATATGAAACGGCAGATAACTTTAACAAGCGAGTCGAGTGAGTCGCGAAAACACGCTCTTGACCTGCGCGTTCTTTTACATCATTTGTCACCGCACGCACAATCGAGCGAGATAATATGAAAAAGTGTCCATTCTGTGCCGAAGAGATCCAGGACGAAGCGATAAAGTGCAAGCACTGCGGCGAGTTTCTGGACGGCTCCCGCCGAGCGGCACCGCCGAAGGACAAACTGCCCTGGTATTTCCGTACGTCCACGATCGTCATCGCGGTCCTCTCCGTCGGTCCGCTTGCGCTGCCGATGATCTGGTGGCGCCCGGGCTTGTCATTGGCATGGAAGCTCGGGCTCACCATCGGTATCCTGGTGCTGACCTGGTTGCTGTACCGGCTGTCCGTGGAATCGATGCGCATGCTTCAGGAGTATATGCAACTATTGAACGGGGCGTAAGCGCTCCCTGTTCTCTGGACGGAACTTCCCCTTGACTTCCCCCGGATTGTCCTACATAATGTACTACACTCATTGCAATGCGGGAGGTTGCTGAACATGCCTTCGAGCACCAGGCTGGACAAAGAAACCGAGGCCCTTTTGAAGAAGGCCGCCGAATACAGCGGAGAGACGAAATCGCATCTCGTCCGCGAATCCATACGGGCGTATTGCACGCGGATCGTGGAGGAGAAGAAGCGGACACCCTGGGAGATTTATCAGTCCCTGCAACCGATCGGGGGGAGCGGCCACGGCCAGCGGGTCGCGAAGAGCAAGGAGATCCTGAAAAAGGCCCTCGAGGAGAAACGCAAGAAATGGTCATTATAGATGCGGGACCGCTTGTTGCTCTCTTCGATGAAGCTGAACCAGGCCATACGCATTGTCACGCAGTCTTGAGAAAACAGTCACATGCGCCTCTGACGACGTGGCCGGTGTTGACGGAAGCTTTTTATCTGCTCGGAGGCTGGGACAGGGGGCAGAGCAAACTGTGGGACTTCGTTCTTTCCGGGGGAGTTCGCGTCGGGGAGATTCCGGAAGAACTGCATTCCCGGATTCACGAATTGATGAAGAAATATTCCGACAATCCCATGGATGTGGCAGATGCCTCGCTCGTCGCCATCGCCGAACACCACAAGATCAAGAAGATCTTTACGCTCGACCGCAGGGATTTCTCCCGCTATCGTCCCAAGCATTGCGCCCGATTCGAGGTCATTTCCTGAAGGGACCCCATGGCCATCGGCAAACTCTGGAACTTTTTCGGCACCCGTCGCGGGATGATCATCCTGATCGTCCAGCTCGTCCTCGCGTTTTCCTTCCTCTATTATTACTCCGGCTACACGTCCAGCGACCGGTGCGTTTCCTGTCACGCGGACCGGGAGCGGATGGCGAAGCTCGGCTATCCCGAGCTTTCCGTGACCCGCGAACAGGTGCAGAAAGAGTCGCATCACCCGAACACGGAGTGCCGCGACTGCCACCTGGGCAACGGGATGTCCGACGATCCGGACAAGGCGCACCAGGGCATGCTGAAGCTGATTGTGCTGGACAATGACCTGAACATCATCCCGCGCAAGGGCCATGTGAAGCAGCTTCTGCCGTCCGGCGACGACCGGCTGAGGGCCATGCTGCCGCGCGGCGCGGACGGCGAGCTGGACTACGACGTGGGCACGGTCATGTGGCACGACCGAAACCGCGAGACCCTGGGCTACGATCCACAGATCGCGGAGAAGACCTGCGGCAAGGCGGCCTGCCATCCCGACCAGGTGAAACAGTTCGCCGCGAGCGTCATGGGCGCGAACTTCCGGCAACGGTCCATGCGCGTCTGGAACGATCTCCATGGCCCGAACAATTGAGGGCCGTCCTTCGCGGACACCCTGCCGGTCGGCAGGGCGGAAGGCGACCGGTTCTCCTTCGAGAACACGGACCGGATCGCTTCCCAGATCACCGTTTCGCTGAATCATGATCAGGCGATCGCGAAACAGAAGGCCTGTAATCTCTGCCATACCGGCTGCCTCGACTGCCACTATGCGCCGTCGCGGGACGAGGGCGCCCATGCGTTCCGGCGCATCCCGCCCGCGGCGAACTGCACCGGCGGCGGACGAAGCACCTTTGTCTGCCACGCGGGTACCATGGAGCGCCGGCGCGGGGACAGCTATCTGGGCAAGGAATTTTCCGAGCCCGCGGGATTGCCTGAGGATGTGCATGTGAAGCTCAAGCTGGTCTGCGTTGACTGCCACCAGACCGGCGAAGGCGGCATGGGCCACATCGAGCGCAAGGCGAACTGCCAGGACTGCCATATCGAGGTCGAGGAAGCACTGGCGAAGAGCGTGCACAAGAAGGTCGCCTGCGCCGCCTGTCATGTGAAGGTCCTTGGCGCCTACGAGATGACCTCCTGGGGATCCGGCAAGATCCTGTCGAAGCCCAATCCTTTCAAGAAGTATTCTCTCTATTACGGGCCGCAGGAGCCGCCGGTTCTGGTGAAGGACCGGACGGGCATCTGGATGCCCGTCAAGATCTGGCCGAACAGCGTGGGGTATATAAAGGAAAAGATCGAACCGAAGCCCGGGCTCACCTGGCGCTGGCCGGGAGGCGAGACGAGGGACGCTTTCGTGCAGCTCGGCACCTTCAGCGTGACCGGCGGGAACAACAACTACTTTGCCTGGCTTCAGGTGGAGGAGGTGGCGCATCCCCTGGGCAAGGCGCGGACCTGCGAAAACTGCCATGCTTCGGAGCGGCAGGAATCAAAGGTGACCTGGCGATTCTACGATTCCCAGGGCGCGGAGCCCTTCACCGGCAGCCAGAGAGTCGTCGCCGACAAGAGCGGACTTCGCGTTTCCGACATCAAGGCGACCTCGAAGATCACCTTGATGGAAGGCGGGAACACGAAGGACTTCGCCGCCTGGCTGCTCCTGGGAGATATCTGGAAAACGAGCGGCGATTTCTCGATCCCCCGATCCGATCCGGCGAAATACCGGAACCTGGAGAGCGGCATCCGGAAGAGAACGCAGAAATATGAGGCAGGGGACCGCGATCTGAAGCAGCGCGAGGCCCGGGGCGAGGATGTGAAGAAACTGCGCCGGCAGTGGCGGGAAGAGAAGGCAGCGGCTGTGCACGGAGCATACGTACTTGCTCCTTGACTGTGAATGTGTAGGGGACGAACGAACGGAATAGCGATTGCAGTTCGGAGTTCGGAGTTCGGAGTTCGGAGTTCGGAGTCCATGAACACCCTCATTAAAACCATCGAGATCATCGGCATTTTCGCATTCGCGCTCTCGGGCATCATCGAAGCGCGGAAGAAGGGCATGGATCTGGTCGGCGTCTACGCCGTGGGCATGGTCACCGCCTTCGGCGGGGGATCGCTCCGGGACGTGATCCTGAACCGCCATCCGCTCTTCTGGGTGGAGCACTTCTGGTATCCCATTATCCTTCTCGCTCTCTCCTTCATCGCCGGGTTCATCGTGCGGCAGGTGATGGAGCATGCCAAGGCCATGGGCTTGGTGCTGGTCCTCGATGCCCTGGGCCTGGGCCTTTTCAGCGCTTCGGGCGCATCCCTCGCATACCAGGCAGGCATCCATCCCTTCATCGCCGCCCTTCTGGGCGTGACCACAGGCGTGTTCGGCGGTGTACTCAGGGACATCATTTGCAACGAGATTCCCTATGTATTCCAGCGCACTGAGCTCTACGCCACCTGCGCCTTTGCCGGTGCGTGGTCCTACCTCTTCGTGACCTGGACCATGGCGAACGAATTCGTTGCGGTCATGGCGTGCATCACCGTGACATTCGTCTTGCGCCTCTTTGCCATCCGGTATAAAATCAGGCTCCCCATCTAGAAGCCGTAAGGCGTCAGGGGCAAGGGGTTACATCAGGGGGGAAGACACAACAGGAAGCCTGTCGCATTTCTTCGTGACCTTCGCGATCTTCGTGGTTCAAATGAAATTGCTTTTCCGGTAAATTCGAACCACCTGTACCACAAAGGATACGAAGCACACGAAGGGAATCAAAAGCAAGACAAGGAGAACGCCCATGCCTTATGTGAATATCAAGATAACGAACGAAGGCGCCACGGCAGAGCAGAAAGCCCGGCTGATCTCCGGCGTGACCAAGATGCTGCAGGACGTCCTGGGGAAGAATCCCCAGACCACCGTTGTGGTCATCGAGGAAGTGCCTACGGACAATTGGGGCATCGCCGGCGAGACGATAACGGCGCGCAGGAAGCGGGAAAAAGGAAAAGTCTGAAAACAATTGTTCATCACACGAAGACACGAAGCCACGAAGAGAGAACTTCACTAGTGTCATTCTTCCTGTCTCTGTGCTTTCGTGAGAGAATGCCGTTGCTGTTGATCTGAAATCAACCTTTGAGGAGCTGGCATGCTGATCGTCCTGCATCATTCCGCCACGGCCAAGGATGTGGCGCAGATCAAGAAGACCATCACGCGGATGGGGCTCAAGCCCGTTGCCATCCCGGGAGCGGAGCGGACCGCGATCGGCGTGATCGGCAACAAGGGATGGATCGACGAGGCGCCGCTCAAGGACAACAAGGCGATCCAGGAGATCATCCACGTCACGAAACCCTACAAGCTGGTGAGCCGCGACTTTCATCCCGCCGACACGGTCGTGACGCTGGGGAAGAAGATCGCCGTGGGCGGCAAATCGCCCTTCCTTCTGATCGCCGGGCCCTGCGCTGTGGAGAGCAGGGAGCAGATGATGAGAACGGCAAAGTTCCTGAAGAAGATCGGCGTGCCGGTCCTGCGTGGCGGGGCTTACAAGCCCCGGACGAGCCCGCACAGTTTCCAGGGATTGCGCGAGGGCGGGCTGGAGCTCCTGAACGATGTGCGGAAGGAGACGGGCCTCCTGGTGGTGACCGAAGTGGTGAGCCCCGAGCACGTGGGCATCGTGTCGAAGAACGTGGACATCCTGCAGGTGGGCGCCAGGAATATGCAGAACTTCGATCTCCTGAACGAGGTCGGCAGGACGAAGAAACCGGTTATCCTGAAACGGGGCCTCTCGGCGACGGTGGAGGAGTGGCTCGCCTCTGCGGAGTACATCCTGCTCGGCGGGAACCCGAACGTGGTGCTCTGCGAACGCGGCATCAGGACCTTTGAGACGGCTACGCGCAACACCGCGGACCTCGCCGTCATACCGCTCGTCAAGGCGCTGTCCCATCTGCCGGTCATCTTCGATCCCAGCCATGCAACGGGTAAACGAAAGCTCGTGGGTCCCATGGCCCTGGCATCGGTGGTCGTGGGCTCCCACGGCGTCATGATCGAGGCCCATCCCGAGCCGGAGCATGCCTTGTCCGACGGTCCGCAGTCGCTCCACTTCAAGGAACTGGAAAAGGTGAAGGATCAGCTCGACCGGCTCGTGGGGTACGCGAAGAAAAATCTCTGACCCTTCTGAGCGTTTCATAAGTCATCACGCTTTTTCAACGTTGAATGCTTTTCGTTTCTTTCGACCGTTCTCTTACAGGAGGTCTCACATGCAGGACGTGTTCGTCAATATCGCATGGGCATTGGTGTTCACCGTTGTGGGCGGCACCGTGGGAGTCCTTCTGATCCTCCTGGCAACGCTCTTCATCCCCAAGATCCTTGCCCGGCTCACGCCGAACATGAACGAGGACAAGGAGATCGCCCGCGGCAACCAGGCTGTGGCCGAGTATTTCGGCAGGATCGTCGCCGCAACCATCATCGGCATCAGCATCGTGATCGCCGCCGCCATCTTCGCCGGCGTCATGGCCGCGTTGTATTAGATCCATCCCTACAAACAACGTGTCATTCCGGTTTTTCCGGAATCACTCGCTAAGCTCACCACACCTACAAACCTGTCTCTTGCAGAGAACGCGGAGGGAAGGGTACGCCGGGCTTTCAATGATGCTATGATGCTTCTCTTCCCATACTTCGCTTCGCTCGAGAATATCGACGAGGGATCAACGCCCCTTGTTTGCGTCGATTCGCATGCGTTCATAGGGATTTCAGCGTTGATAGACTCGTAAAAAATCTATTTAGCCACAGAGATCACCGAGGACTCAAAGGAATAATTTCAATCTTTTAAAGATTTACCTCTGTGCGCTCTGTGGCAGATCTTGGCTTATTACGAATTCATCAACGTTGAATTTGTGTTCGGAGGTTCGAATGCCGCGTGTACTGATCGACATCCAGGGCAAGGATTTCCGGAGACCAGACCACGAGATCCAGCCGTTCTTTGTGAACCGCTGGTCTCCCCGGGCAATGACGGGCGAGGAGATCACGCGGGAGGAGCTCCTGCGCATGTTCGAGGCGGCACGGTGGGCCATGTCCGCTTTCAACAACCAGCCCTGGCGGTTTCTCTATGCACTGCGGAACACGCCGCACTGGGAGACCTTCTATAACCTCCTGACGCCGGGGAACCAGAGCTGGTGCAGGAGCGCCGCTGCCCTGTTCGTGATCATCTCGAAGACCACCTTCGACCATAACAACAAGCCTGCCCGCACCCACTCCTACGACGCCGGGGCCGCCTGGTTCAGCTTCGCGCTCCAGGGCGTTTCGATGGGCCTCGTGGTGCACGGCATGCAGGGATTCAATTACGACCGGGCGCGGGAGGATCTGGGCGTGCCGGAGGGGTATCAGGTCGAGGCCATGGCAGCAGTAGGACGGCCCGGCGATCCCGACGACCTGCCGCTCGCCTTGCAGGAACGGGAGGTGCCGTCGCAGCGGAAAAAAGTGGACGAGATCGCCTTCGAGGGCGGCTTCGGCAGGATCGGATAACAGCAGAATCACAGGAGGAACGATGAAGAAGGATACCGAGTGCGTTCACGGCGGCGAAATCTTCGACGAGGCCACAGGAGGCATGAACACGCCGATCTATCCCTCGTCAGCTTTTGAATACCGCGGCAGAAAAGATGTTCCCTATCCGCGGTACTTCAATACGCCGAACCAGCGCGCCATCATCGAGAAGCTCTGCATCCTGGAAGGCGCCGAGGACGGCGTGCTCTTCGGCTCGGGCATGGCAGCGATCAGCACGACCCTCTGCGCCTTCGCCGGCGCCGGGGACCACGTGGTCATGATGGACGAGCTCTACGGAGGGACCCATGCATTTGCGACCGACACCTTCGCCAGGCTGGGCATAGCCCATAGCTTCGCCGCAACGAGCGCGGAGGCGGTTTGCGCGGCGATCCGGAAGGACACGAAGGTCGTGACGATCGAGTCGCCGACGAACCCGCTCCTGAGCGTCATCGACATCCGGAAGGTTGCCGCCTGCTGCCGGGAAAAGGGCGCGGTCTCGGTCATCGACAATACCTTCGCCGGTCCGATCCTGCAGAACCCTCTGGCCCTGGGCATCGACGTGGTGGTGCACAGCGGGACCAAATACCTCGGAGGCCACAGCGACCTTTGCTTCGGTGTCGCCGTGAGCTCGAAAGAAAAGATCATGAAGATCCTCGCGCTCGCGCGCCACTTCGGCGGCACGGTGAACGCCCAGACCTGCTACCTGATCGAGCGG
This sequence comes from Nitrospirota bacterium, assembly GCA_021814615.1. Classification (GTDB taxonomy): domain Bacteria; phylum Nitrospirota; class UBA9217; order UBA9217; family UBA9217; genus JAKAHZ01. Next base: position 35,789 of record JAKAHZ010000006.1, read on the forward strand.
AGCCTCAAGACGCTGGCGCTCCGGATGGAACGCCAGACGGAGAACGCGGGGAAGATCGCCGGGTATCTTTCGACGCGGAAGGACGTGACAAAGGTCTTTTACCCCGGCCTCGCAGGATCCGCAGGCCACAGCATCGCGCGGACGCAGATGAGCGGATTCGGCGCCATGCTCTCCTTCGAGCTGGATGCGCGGAACGCGAAGCCGGACGAGTTCCTGCGGCGGCTCATGCTCATCCGGCCGGCGGTGAGCCTGGGAGGGATCGAGACCACGATCTGCTCGCCGGCAAAGACCTCCCACGCCAAAATGTCGGCAGAGGAGCGGCAGCGCATCGGTGTCACCGACGGGCTTCTGCGGCTGTCCGTTGGCATCGAACACGTCGATGACCTGATCGGAGACCTGGGCCAGGCGCTGGGATAGGAGCCGGTCCGGGAACGCTATTGATATTTTTGCGCACGAGCAGCGTCTCGCCATCGGCCCTGGCGTTTCCGCACGCTGATGCCGGAAGGCATGAAGAGGCGAAAGATGACAGACAGCCCTGCTCTCTTGACCTTGCATCTGTTTCCCTGTACAATCGCCCTACCTTTTCATACCCTGTTACCGGTTGTGAGTTGTGCGTCGAGGCGCCATGCAAAAACGCAATCCTGTCACCCTGCTCCATGTTCTGTCCTTTGCCGTTATTTTCCTGGCGCTCTATGCCCTCAGCAGGGTCAATTACCTGCTGATGCACACGCTCGTGGAGATGTTCGGCATTGTCGTGGCATGCAGCATTTTCATGATCGCCTGGAACGCGCGACGGTTCATGACGAACGGCTATTTCCTCTTCCTCGGCATCTCCCTGCTCTACATCGGCGTTTTTGATCTCGTCCATGCCCTGGCGTACAAAGGCATGAACGTGTTTCCGGGTACGGATGCGAACCTCCCGACCCAGCTCTGGATCGCATCGCGGTACGTGACATCCCTCTCGTTCCTCGCAGCATTCTGGTTCTCGCGGCGCGCGCTGAATCCCCCAGCGGTCCTGGCGGGTTTCGCGACGCTTGCAGCGTTCCTGTTGCTCGCAATCCGCCTGCGCCTCTTCCCGGACTGCTACATCGAAGGCAGCGGCCTCACGACCTTCAAAATAGCGAGCGAGTACGCCATTTCAGTTTTCTTCGCCGGCTCTCTCATCCTGTTCCGCCGGATGCGTCGCGAATTCGATCCCACGATTCTTGCGTTGATGGTCGGCGCCGTCGTCTGCTCGATCGTGAGCGAACTGGTCTTCACGCTGTATATCGGCGTGTACGATCTCTTCAACGTGCTCGGCCATTTCTGCAAGGTGATCTCCTTTTATCTCATTTACAAGGCGCTCATCGAATCGGCGCTGAACAAGCCCTACACGCTCTTCTTCCGCCAGTTGGCGGAAAAGACCCGGGAACTGGAACGGTCCAACGAGGAGCTCGAGCAGTTCGCATCGATCGTTTCCCATGATCTGAACGCGCCCCTGAACACGATCAGCGTCTCCGCCCAGATTCTCCGGGAGCGGCACGCGGAGAAGCTCGACGACCGTGCGAAGAACTATCTCGAGAACATCGTTGACGGCACGATGCGCATGTCGCAGTTGATCAAAAGTATTCTTTCCTATGCGCGGCTCAGCAGGCAGGCGGGGCCCGTTCAGCAGGTGTCGCTCGATGCGGCGCTCGGCGCCGCGCTCATGAACCTCCGGTCAATGCTCGATGCCTGCGGCGGCACGGTCGAGGCATGCAGCCTCCCCCGGGTCAGGGGCAGCGAGGTCCATCTCATCCAACTGTTCCAGAACCTCATCGGGAATGCGGTGAAATACCGCAGAGCCGAGCAGCTCCATATCAGGATATCGGCGGAGCCGGTGGGGCCGAACGGCGCCGGTTCGGCTTCGATCTGGCGCATCATGGTAGCGGATAACGGCATGGGTATTCCGCCGCACCTGCAGGAGCGAATCTTTCTGCCCTTTGAGCGGGGGGAACAGGCCGATCGTTCCGACAGCAGCGGCATCGGCCTGGCGGTTTGCAAGAAGATCGTGGAACAGCACGGCGGCAGCATCGCCGTCGATTCGGAACCGGGGAAGGGGTCGCGGTTCATTGTTACGCTGCCCGCATAAGCCGGCGAAACCCTCTCCATCCGCAAGGCAAATCGCCGGTCCGGGATGCCCGCAAAACTATCTGCAGAACATTGCATTGGTAGAACACCGTGTTATAATGAGTATGACCTATGCGCTTTTTGCATGCCCCGGCCATGAAACAAGACATTCTCGTCATTGACGACGAACAGCCGATCCTCGAGCTCTTCTCGAAATTTCTCTCCCGGCAGGGCTATGCCGTCGAGGTGGCCGAGTCCCTTGCATCCGCACGCACGGCTCTGGCAAACAGGGAGTTCCATGCCGTGATCATCGATCAGCACCTTTCCGACGGAAAGGGAATCGAGCTGATCGATGAGATCCGGTCCTCAAGCCCCACGGCGGCCATCGTCATGATCACGGGCCAGGCGGAGGTATCGCTCGCCGTGGAAGCGATGCAGCACGGCGCGGATAACTTCCTTACCAAACCGGTGAGGCTGAACGATCTCGCTGTGTTCCTCAAAAAGAGCCTGGAGGTCGTCTCTCTCCGCCGTTTCGAGAAGATCAGCGCAAGGCTGAAGCAGCGGGGCCCGCTGTTCTTCGGCACCAGCAAGGTTATGGGCGAAGCGCTCGAGATGGCAAGGGTAGCCGTGGAAAACGACGGCCCCGTGCTGATCACGGGGGAAACGGGCGTGGGCAAGGGCGTGCTCGCCCGCTGGATCCATGAGAACGGCGGAAGGAACAGGGCCGCTTTCGTGGAGGTGAGCTGCCCGGGGTTCCGGGGTGAACTGCTCCGGAGCGAGCTCTACGGACATGCAAAAGGCTCTTTCACCTCGGCGGTGCATGACCAGGCCGGACTGCTGGATGCCGCCGACGGAGGAACGCTCTTCCTGGACGAGATCGGGGACATGGAGCTTTCGATCCAGGCCCAGTTTCTCAAAGTGATCGAGGACAAGACCTACCGCAGGATGGGCGAGACGAAGCTTCGCAGAAGCGATTTCCGGCTCATCTGCGCTACAAACCGCGATCTCCCTGCAGAGGTCTCGGCCGGCAGGTTCCGGAAGGATCTGCTTTTCAGGCTGCAGGTTCTCCCGATCCGCATCCCTTCGCTCCGGGAACGGAAGGAGGATGTCCCGGAACTGGTCCGCCATTTCCTCGCCGAAAGCAACTACCAATATCGCGATCTCGCTCCCGATGTCATGCAGTATCTCATGTCCTACTCCTGGCCGGGCAACATCCGGGAGATGAAAAATCTGATCGAACGCGCCCTATTGCTGTCCCGGGGAACGAAGCTTACCACGCAGCACTTCACCGGGCTGTGGCAACAGCAATCGCCGATGGAAGAACCGCGGCCCGAGAAGAAGTTGAACGATCTGGAACAGGATGCAATCCAGAAAGCCCTTGAGCAGAGCGGCGGAAACGTGGTCAAGGCCGCCAAGGCGCTCGGCATTTCCCAGGCAACGCTGTACCGGAGAATGAAGTCCCTGCGTCCCCAATGATCCAAGGCAGGCCATTCCCTTCCCGTCCCGCCAAACTCGCATGCGAGGCCCCCTCCGTTATTTCGTAATAGCGTTTTTCTTTATCAGCCTCTTCTCAAATTGATAAATTTTTATCATCCCGCCGTGATAATTCAACCGGCTGATACGTTCAAAATCCATATATTCAAGCAAGATAGACGATGATTCCTCGCGGCACGGATGATGCAATTATTCCGGCTGCAGTGCGGCGTTCATTTTTCAGTCCAATGCGGGTATGTCCTTAGATTGACGAAGAGGAGGGTATATGCTGAAGAATATGAAGATCGGAATGCGGTTGGGTATGGGATTCGGAGCGGTCGTGCTGTTGATGCTGGGCATCGTGATAACGGGCTATTGGGGCGTCAACTCCATGTCCGACAGCACGATTAACATGCTGAAAGGCGATGCCACGATCTCGGAGCATGCTGCCCGGGCGCGCGCGAATGTACTCGGCCTTCGGCGGTTCGAAAAGGATTTCTTCCTGAACATAGGGGACCGGGCCAAGGAGGAGGAATATCTCAAAAAATGGCAGGAACAGCATGAGCACCTGACCAAACGGCTGGATGATGTCGAAAAAGCCGTCTACATGGATAAGGAGAAGGACGCCATAAAGTCCATGCGGTCCGAGCTTTCGACGTACGACAGCGGGTTCAAGAAGGTTCTCGGCATGATAGCATCCGGACAGATCAAGACACCCCAGCAGGCGAATGCCGCCATCAATGAGTACAAGGACAGTATCCACAAACTGGAAGGAACTGCACAGGACGTGGCAACAGAGGGAAACGAGCGCATGGACAAGCAGGAGGGCTACTTCACGGAGCGGGCGAAGCATACGAATATGATCATGCTCGTTCTCTCCTTCGTCGCCATGATTTTGAGCGTGATCGTGACGCTCTTCATCACCCGGAGCATCACCACGCCGATCAATGAGGCCGTGACGGTCTCGAACCGGCTTTCCCAGGGCGATCTGCAGGTGGACATCGAAGCGAAAAGCAAGGATGAGATGGGCATGCTCCTCGGCGCCATGAAGACGATGACCGAGAAACTCCGGGACGTGGTCGCCGACGTGAAGACCGCCGCGGACAACGTGGCCTCCGGCAGCGAGCAGCTGTCAGCCGGTGCGCAGCAGATGTCCCAGGGCACCACGGAGCAGGCTGCGTCCACCGAAGAGGCATCATCGTCGATCGAGGAGATGAATGCCACGATCCGGCAGAACGCCGACAACGCCATGCAGACCGAGAAGATCGCGCAGAAGTCGGCTGCCGACGCTCAGGAGAGCGGCAAGGCGGTGACGGACGCCGTGTTCGCCATGAAGCAGATCGCCGAGAAGATCAGCATCATCGAGGAGATCGCGCGCCAGACCAACCTCCTGGCCCTGAACGCGGCGATCGAGGCGGCCCGGGCAGGCGAGCACGGCAAGGGGTTCGCCGTGGTTGCGGCCGAGGTGCGGAAGCTCGCGGAGCGGAGTCAGACCGCGGCTGCCGAGATCAGCCAGCTCTCCGGCTCGAGCGTGGAAGTGGCCGAGCGGGCGGGCAGCATGCTCGGCAAGCTGGTGCCGGACATCCAGAAGACCGCGGAGCTGGTGCAGGAGATCAGCGCGTCGTCCAAGGAGCAGGCATCGGGCGCGGACCAGATCAACGGCGCGATCCAGCAGCTGAACCAGGTGGTGCAGCAGAACGCCGGCGCCGCGGAAGAGATGGCCTCCACGGCAGAGGAACTTTCCTCCCAGGCGGACCAGCTCCAGACCACGGTCGCATTCTTCAAGGTAGGCGGCAACGGCAGCGGCCGCCGCACGCTTGCCAAGCCGGGACGGAAGGCGGTTGCGCCGCATCATGCCCCGCAGATCGCCCATTTGACGCAGAAGCAGGCTGCGGCAGCGGGCGTGCATCTCGATATGGGGAAGACAGCGGCGGTCAAAGGCGATGTCCGGGACGCGGAGTTTGAAAAATTCTAAAAAGACAGGAGACAGAATACAGAATCCAGAAGCCAGGAGAATGCCGGATGATTCTGCTGACTACTGACTTCTGACTCCTGTCTCCTGCTTCACCAGGAGGCTCACATGGCTGTGGCGGAAACGATAATCGCGACGCAATACCTGACCTTCAAGCTCTCCGACGAGATCTATGCCCTGGACATCGGCAAGGTGCGCGAGGTGCTGGATTTCACCACCGTGACCAAGGTGCCGCGCACGCCGGATTTCATGCGGGGCGTCATCAACCTGCGCGGAAGCGTGGTGCCGGTGGTTGACCTCAAACTCAAGTTCGGCATGCCGGCGACGGAGAAAACGCTGAACACCTGCGTGATCATCACCGAGGTGACGGTGGAAGGGGATACAACGGTGCTCGGATGCCTTGCCGATTCCGTGCAGGAAGTGCTGGACCTCGACGGCGAGCACATTTCGCCTGCACCGAAGATCGGCACGAAGCTCCGCACCGAATTCATCCGGGGCATGGGCAAGCGCGACGACCGGTTCATCATCATCCTGGATATCGACAAGGTGTTCTCCGCCGGGGAGCTATCGCTGGCCGAGCGAGCTCAGGATACACAGGAATAGCGCGATGCATCGCCATCGCAAGGTGGCCGATATTCGGAGGACATGCGATGTCCCAGCGTACTCAGATCGAAACGATCGACACGGTATGCGCCTATTTCGAGAAATTCGCCGAAACAATCGAACGGATGGCGGCATCGAGATACGTCGAAGTGGGTGAGTATATTGATGAACTGGTGGCGTCGGTAGTAGATGCGCGGCACCAACTGAGCGATCTCGCTGCGTATGCGTCGCTCGACAATAAACGCACCACCACGGTCCTGAATCTCGTGAGCCGATACCGAAGTCTTGAAGGCTTGTTGAAGGAATCGCGAAACGACCAGAGCGGCCGGCGAGGAACATCGGCCAGGGCGGGTCGCTCCCGGACCTCCTGACGGGAAAAAGGCAGTTCGCGACTGACGATGAACGAGCTTCGCCCTCAGGAAAACGCCGAGAGACGAAGACGGGAACGTACCCCTTCGCCTGAAGCTTTACACACTCCCACTCCATTGTTATGATATACGCGGTTCGCACTGCCACTGAAAGAACCGGGGCAGGGGGAAGGGAGGCGTATGCTGCCACACAATAACGATCCTTCCGGCGTGTTTCAGCGCAGGTCCTCTTCGCGTAAGGCAGGGGGTATGGCCCAGTGGAAACGGGCTTCCTCCATATTTGCGCCGCTGGCGCTCCTGCTTGCCGTCATCGCGGCGATCATTTACCACGCGGAGGTCAACAAGGACCGGGCAGACATTCGCTCCAAGGAAACCCTGGGCGTCCGGATGGGGAGCGATGCCCTTCGATTCAATCTCGTCGGCATGACGAGAACACTCAAGTATCTTGCCGGCAACAATACGCTGAAGCGCGCCATTGAGGCTCGCGTCGGTTCCGATTCGATCCACCTGATCGACGACTGGGCCGCCTTCCTCGTCGCCATGGGAACATTCGATAAAGTACGGTGGATCGACGAGACAGGCCGGGAAAGAGCGCGTGTCAATTATACGGGTGGAAAAGCGGTCATCGTCCGGGAGCAGGATTTGCAGAACAAGGAAGACCGCTACTATTTCTCCATGACCTCGAAGCTGCAGGAGGGCGAGTTCTATCTGTCTCCTCTCGATCTCAACATAGAACATGGCAGGATCGAAACACCCTGCAAGCCGATCATTCGATTAAGCACACCCGTATTCGACAACTCGGGGAAGCGGCGGGGCATGGTGATTCTGAGTTATCTCGGGAGGATCATCCTGGATGATTTCATGCAGGCGGCGAGAGGCATCGGCGATCATGTCATGGTGGTGACGGGAGACGGCTTCTGGCTGAAAGGAGAGCATGCTGCCGACGAATGGGGATTCATGTACGGAAGAAAAGAGAATATGTCGACGCGGTATCGTGACGCGTGGACGCGCATGCTTTCCGCGGAAGAAGGGCAGTTCGAGCTTGCCGGGGACCTCTGGACGTTCAAGACCGTTCATCCTCGCCTGGCCGTTCTGACGCGCAGCGACTCGTCTGCGGCTCCATCGCTCTCCGTTCAGTCAGAGGAACCGCAGGGCGAGTATCTGTGGAAGGTCGTTTCGCATCTGCCGAAAGCGGCGTTGGCCCAGTCCGAACACCAGCGCCGGCGAAGAATGGAGGTCATCTCCCTGTTTCTTGTCGTCGTTCTCGCGGTGATCAGCTGGGAACTGGCTGCCGCCTGGACCCGCCAGAAAGAGGCCGAGCAGGAAGAACGGCGCCTGGCGGAACGATTATCGCTGCTGATGCAGAGCCTGGGTGAAGGAGTGTTCGGCGTCGACAGGCGAGGCCTCTGCACGTTCATAAACCCCGCTGCGCTGTCCTTTCTCGGATTCAGCCGCGAAGAAGTGCTGAATAAGAACGCCCACGATCTCTTTCATCAGCATAACGAACACGGACGGGACGACCGGGCCGGAGAATGCCCCATTCTGACCACGATGAAAAGCGGGGACGCCTGGCACGGCGAAACGTTTTTCTTCCGGAAGGACGGCGCGCCTCTGCCGGTGTTTGTAACCGCCTCGCCTACGCGTCAGAACGCCGAAGTCATCGGAACCGTTGTCGTCTTTCAAGACGTCAGCGAGCGAAGGAAGTACGAGGAACAACTGCGGCAATCGCAGAAAATGGAGGCCGTCGGAACGCTTGCCGGCGGTGTCGCCCACGATTTCAATAATATCTTGACGGTGATCACGGGGCACGCCCATCTGCTGCAGATGACCGTTCCGGAAGAAGACCCGTCGTCCGAGGACATCGAAAAGATCATCGCGGCAGGCGAGCGGGGGAAAAAGATCGTCGAAAAACTGCGTGCGGTCAGCGAGACGCAGTCCATGACGCCTCTTCCGATCGACCTGGAGACCGCCGTCGTCTCGCTCGGATCGTTCCTGCGACGGCTGGTCAGCGAGAACATCGATATCGTAACGATACCATCGGGAGAAGCGCTCACGGTCCTTGCCCATCGGACACAATTGGAGCAGCTGTTGATGAATATCGTCTCGAATGCCGGAGATGCCATGCCCGAGGGGGGCGCCATTGCCGTAACGACGGGGAGGGCCGTACTGAAGAGGCCTTTGGTGCGGGCAAATGGCGGCAGCCGATTTGCGTTCGTTTCCGTAACGGACACCGGAGAGGGGATGGACGATCAAACGAAACAACGGGCATTCGACCCCTTTTTTACCACCAAAGAACCGGATAAGGGGATGGGATTGGGGCTTGCGGTGGTCTTCGGCATCGTAAAGCAGCTGAACGGGTACGTTGACATTGAGAGCGGAAAAGGGCATGGAACCAGAGTTACCGTGTATCTCCCGCTTGTGGAAGAATAAGGACAGCGATATCTTGGCCGGTCCGCCCTCCCGAGGTGATTGCCGACTGGTTAACACCCTCTGACCTTCTTGCCTTCATAATTCTGCTTGTATCAATATACAAAAACTTATATAATTAACCCTGGCATGAAAGAACGTATTACAAAATCGTCCGGCAATGTATTTCTCGATCTCGGCTTTCCCCCTGAGGAAGCGGCAATCCTTCAGATGCGTGCCGAGATAATGGCCGATCTTCGGAAAATCATTACAACCAAAAAGCTAACTCAGGCAAAAGCGGCTGCATTACTCGGTGTCAGTCAATCCCGGGTTTCCGATCTTATACGCGGGAAGTGGGAAAAGTTCAGTCTTGAAATGCTCATCGCCCTTGCAACAAAGGCCGGCATGCGCATTACCCTTAAAAGGGCCGCATAGCGGGTCTTGACAAATTGTTTCGAGTTCAGCGCGTAGTCGTTGAGGATGTCGAAGGAGCTTTGTGCTGTCGGATAGAGCAACGCGAAATCCGACAGGTTCTATTCGCGGCAACTAACATGTCGGGTTTCACTTCGTTCTGCCCGACCAACAGACTGCTTAGTGTTTGGTTCAATCTGCAAGATTGAACCAGCTGAGAAATCAAATGAGAAAATTAGCGATATGTCTCTGGTTTTGTGCTCTCTCGGCCCTCTCTATAATGTCGGCTGCAAATGGTATGGCGGGAGATAAGCATATCAACAGTGCGGAAGACCTTATCCGTAAACTATATAATACACACGAGCCTGAGAAAGGCCGTCAGTTGTCTTTTGATGACGAGAAAATCTTACGCCAATTCTTTTCAAAAGAGCTTGTAATTCTGTTCATTAAGAATGAAGAATGCATGGCACGTACTCATGAAGTCTGTAATTTGAACAGTGATCCAATACTTGACGCTCAGGACTTCGATGATGCGCCCCGTAATGTAAGAGTAGTGAAGCTAAATACGACGGGATTGACTGTGCAGCTTAAGGTATTGTTTACAAACCTGAAGCATAGACATGCACTGATATATGAAGTTAGAAAGACTGCTGATGGCTGGCGAATTTACGATATTGTATATCCTTCAAAGCACCGATTAACTGAGCTATTATCAGAGCCTAAGTGAACTGCGGTTAGATGAACACTTAATGATGACTTTCTTCCGCATAATAATGATGTTCGTAGTTGTGCCCGCTACCTACCATTCCATCTATTGGGTCCTTTTTTCACTCATTCCATTAGGAGAACAACGCTGGCTTGCGGTAATCCCATCGTTAGTGATCGCGGTCGGGGTAGGCCGCTATGTATGGAAGCGGCTGGATGCACCAGAGGCATGATAAAGAGCATTATGATGGGAGCCGTTGTGACTGGCTCTATTGGATTCATTGCCGGTTTCTTCGGCCCCATGATCTTTACTCCGCAGGCCAACCAGGGGCCGTTGCTCGGTATATTTATCACAGGTCCCCTGGGCTTCATCCTCGGTGGCGTAGCCGGCCTCGTGTATTGGCAAACGAAAGGCAGGAAAAACAGGGAATGATGATACAAAGAAAGACACTTTTACCCGTCTAAATCTCCCCTTGCTCCTCCTGATACCTGTTGATTCGTAGGTCGGATAGTCCTTCGCGAGAACCACCTCACAGTTCAGTTCGAATCTTCTTCCCTGAACCTGCCACAACCTGCCGCTCACATTGCTAGTCCATCTTTCGCTGCACAAACATTCTCTTTCCCTTCCTTTGTGACCAGCCTTTACTCACGTGATGGTAAAACAATCAGGTCTGACGCGCTCTCTGACGTACCCTCTTCCGCAAAATGACGCGATTATCCCTGTAAATCGCGGGAAATCGCTCGTTGCCGCACTTTGGCACGGCCGTTGCTATAGGAAAAGTAAATCTGAACAAGGAGGAGTTCTCATGAGACAGATAGCGATCTACGGCAAGGGCGGCATCGGAAAGTCGACGACCACGCAGAACACGGTGGCGGCGCTGGCAGAGGCAGGTTACAAGTGCATGATCGTCGGCTGCGACCCCAAGGCCGACGCGACGCGGCTGATCCTGAACCGCAAGGCCCAGAACACGGTGATGGATATGGCGCGCGAGAAGGGCACGGTTGAGGACCTGGAGATCGACGAGGTGCTGCTCCACGGGTTCAAGGGCGTCAAGTGCGCGGAGAGCGGCGGTCCGGAGCCGGGCGTGGGCTGCGCGGGCCGCGGCGTGATCACGGCGATCAATTTCCTCGAGGAGAACGGCGCCTACAACGAGGATACGGACTTCGTGTTCTACGACGTGCTGGGCGACGTGGTCTGCGGCGGGTTCGCCATGCCGATCCGCGAGGGCAAGGCAAAAGAGATCTACATCGTCACGTCAGGCGAGATGATGGCCATGTACGCGGCGAACAACATCTCGCGCGGCGTCCTGAAGTACGCGCAGAGCGGCGGCGTCCGGCTGGGCGGCCTCATCTGTAACTCCCGGAAGACCGACAAGGAATACGAACTCATCTCGGAGCTCGCAAAGCGCCTGAACACGCAGATGATCCATTTCGTGCCGCGCGACAACCAGGTCCAGCGTGCGGAACTCCGGCGCAAGACGGTGATCGAATACTCGCCCGAGCATGCCCAGGCCGACGAGTACCGGGCGCTGGCCAAGAAGATGGCGGAGAACAAAAACCTCGTGATCCCCACGCCCATGGCCATGGACGAGCTGGAGCAGCTCTTGATGGACTTCGGGATCATGGAAAGCGAAGCCGTTGCATAGCAACGAAAAACGAACAGCTCTCACCGCGAAGGCGCTAAGAGCGCCAAGGGAATCTTAAGACATTAGATCAGATCCCGAATTTGTCTTTCTTCGCGTCCTTCGCGCCTTGGCGGTTCGAAGGTCTTGCATTCTGCTCTTGACGTTAGGAGGCCGTATGAGTTCAGCAATCAAAGACACCCAGAAAATGATCGACGAGGTCCTCTCGGTCTATCCCGAGAAGACGAAGAAGGACCGGGCAAAGCATCTGGCTGCGAACGACCCTTCGGGTTCCTGCAGCACCTGCCAGGTGAAATCGAACGTGAAATCCCGGCCCGGCGTCATGACCGTGCGCGGCTGCGCCTACGCGGGCGCCAAGGGCGTGGTCTGGGGTCCCGTGAAGGACCAGATCACCATCAGCCACGGCCCCATCGGCTGCGGCCAGTACTCCTGGTGGTCGCGCAGGAACTACTACAACGGCATCACCGGCGTGGACACCTTCGGCACCATGCACATCACCACGGACTATCAGGAGAGGGACATTGTCTACGGCGGGGACAAGAACCTGGCTGCAGCGCTCAACGAGCTGAAGGAGCTCTTTCCGCTCGCCAAGAGTGTCGGTATCCTTTCCGAGTGCCCGGTGGGTCTCATCGGCGACGACATCGAGGCCGTGTCCAAGAAGGCGGTGAAGGACCTGGGCATGCCGATCGTCCCGGTCCGGTGCGAGGGATTCCGCGGCGTCTCGCAGTCGCTGGGGCACCATATCGCGAACGACACGATCCGCGACCACATCCTGGGCAAGGGGAAACTGGAAAAAACGACACCCTACGACGTGGCGCTCATCGGCGACTACAACATCGGCGGCGACGCCTGGGCGTCCCGCAAGATGCTGGAGGAGCTGGGCCTCAGGGTGATCGCCCAGTGGACCGGCGACGCGTCGATCAACGAGATGGGCATGGCGCACAAGGCGAAGCTGAACCTGATCCACTGCTATCGGTCCATGAACTACATCTGCCGGCACATGGAGGAGACCTACGGCATCCCGTGGACGGAGTTCAACTTCTTCGGCCCCACGAAGATCTACGAGAGCCTCCGGAAGATCGCGTCGCACTTCGACGACAAGATCAAGGAGAATGCCGAGAAGATGATCGAGAAGTACCGGCCCGTGATGGACGCGGTGACGGCGAAGTTCCGGCCCCGGCTGGAAGGCAAGAAGGTGATGCTTTACGTGGGCGGCCTTCGTCCGCGCCACACCATCGGCGCCTACGAGGACCTGGGCATGGAAGTGGTCGCGTCGGGATACGAGTTCGGTCACAACGACGACTACAAGCGCACCTACCCGGACATGAAGGAAGGCTCGGTCATCATGGACGACGCCACGGAGTACGAGCTTGAGGAGTTTGCGCGGAGGCTCAAGCCCGACGTGGTGGGCTCGGGCATCAAGGAGAAGTACACCTACCACAAGCTGGGCGTGCCCTTCCGGCAGATGCACTCCTGGGACTATTCGGGACCGTACCACGGGTTCGACGGGTTCCCGGTCTTTGCCCGGGACATGGACATGACGGTGAACAGCCCGACGTGGAGATTGATAAGAAATAAGAAATAGTCAAGATATCTTGACACTGATTGACACTGAGAAAGGCTATGAAGAAGCATGATCAAGCTAGGTTATTCAGCGTAAATCATAGCCGTTCTCGGGTTCTGGATTTTCAGTGTCAAAGAATCATCGTTATTACTCGTTCAGAAATAAGACAAAGTCAAGATATCTTGACACTGATTGACACTGAAAAAAGCTATGAAGAAGCATGATCAAGCGAGGCCTTTTCAGTGTAAATCATAGCCGTTCTCGGGTTCTGCAGTTTCAGTGTCAAAGGTTCTGAGGATTCTTCGTTATTACTCGTGGAGGTATTGTCATGAAAATCAAAGACCACAACGAGCTGTTCCGCCAGAAGGAATACCAGGACCAGTTCGAAAGGAAAAAGGAATTCGAGGACTGCCCGTCGGCCGAGAAAGTCCAGGAAGTGCTCGAGTGGACCAAGGGCGAGGAGTACAAAGAGAAGAACTTCAAGCGCCAGCATATCAAGATCAACCCGGCAAAGGCCTGCCAGCCGTTGGGAGCGATCTTCTGCGCCGCGGGGTTCGAAGAGACCCTGCCCTTCGTCCAGGGCGCGCAGGGATGCGTGGCCTACTTCCGGAGTCACCTGAACCGGCACTTCAAGGAGCCCTTCGCGGCGGTCTCGTCGTCCATGACCGAGGATGCGGCGGTCTTCGGCGGGCTGAACAACATGCTCGAAGGCCTGGAGAACGCTTATACGCTCTACAAGCCCAAAATGATGTCCATCTGCACGACCTGCATCGCCGAAGTGATCGGCGACGACCTGAACGCTTACGTCAAACAGGCAAAGGAGAAGGGCATCCTGCCGAAGGACATGCCCGCTCCCTTCGCGCACACGCCGAGCTTCGTGGGTTCGCATATCGTGGGCTATGACAACATGATGAAAGGCATCCTCTCCACGCTGACGGCGGGGAAGAAGGCCGAGCCGAACGGCAAGGTGAACGTCCTCATGGGCTTCGACACCTATATGGGCGATTTCCGCGAGGTGAAGCGCATGCTGGGCGCTATGGACATTCCCTTCACGCTTCTTTCGGACGTGAGCGATGTCTTCGACTCGCCCAACACCGGCGAGTACAAGATGTATCTCGGCAAGACGAAGCTTGCCGACGCTGCCGACTCGGTGAATGCCGTCGGGACAGTAGCGCTCCAGAAGTATTCGACGCTGAAGACAATGGACTATATCCGTAAGGAATGGGCGCATCAGAAGACCGCGATAAAGACCCCCATCGGCGTGAAGAACACCGATGTCTTCCTCGAAGAGCTTTCCGCACTCACGGGCAAGCCCGTGCCGAAGGAACTGGAAGAGGAGCGGGGCAGGGCGGTGGACGCCATGGTAGACTCTCATCCTTACGTTCACGGAAAGCGGTTCGCCCTGGTGGGCGATCCCGACCAGCTCCTGGGCATGATCGGCCTCATCATGGAAATGGGCGGAGAGCCGGTGCATATCGTCTGTACCAATGGTAGCCGGGACTTCGAGGAAGAGGCGAACGAGCTGCTCGCGTCGTCTCCCTTCGGCGCCAACGGCAAGGTTTACATCAACAAGGACATGTGGCATCTGCGGTCCCTCTTGTTCACGGACCCGGTTGACCTCCTGATCGGGAACTCCTACGCCAAGTTCCTCTGGCGCGATACGGGCACGCCGCTGGTCCGATTCGGCTTCCCGCTCTTCGACCGGCATAATCTCCACCGTCAGCCGGTGATCGGGTACCAGGGCGTGATCAACATCGTGACCTCCATCGTGAACACGGTGCTGGACGAACTGGACCGGAAGACGATGCATACGGCGAGCTTTGATGTGATCAGATAAGTCAGGAGTCAGGAGTCAGGAGTAACTCCTCACTGCCTGACGAGCGGGTGAGTGACATGCACGATCTCTCTTTAACCACCATAGCCTTTTTCGTGATCGCGCTGCTCTACTCGACCGTAGGCCACGCGGGAGCATCAGGGTACCTGGCGACCATGGCGCTCCTGTCCTTTGCCCCGTCGGAAATGAAGCCTGCGGCGCTCGGGCTCAACATTGTCGTGGCGCTGGTCACGAGCCTGCGTTTCTATCAAGCCGGCCATTTTTCCTGGAGGATGTTCTGGCCCTTTGCACTCGCGTCTGTTCCGCTGGCGTACCTGGGCGGCGGACTCTCCGTGCATGCGACGATCTACAAGGCCCTTGTCGGCGTGGCGCTTGTCTTCGCGGCGGTCCATATCATTGTACGGAGCAAAGCAGGCGTTGCTGGTGAAGAGGTGAAGACGCCCGGCATCGTCCGGTCCATGGCAGTGGGCGGCGTTATCGGATTTCTCTCGGGCCTGACCGGCGTGGGAGGAGGGATCTTCCTGAGCCCGGTGCTGATCATGCTCCGGTGGGCGGGTCTCCGGCAGGCAGCCGCTCTGTCGGCGGTCTTCATCCTTGTGAACTCGCTGTCGGGCCTCGTGGGACACCTTCAGAAGGGCGGTTCATTCCCGGAGCACATGGGCATCTGGACGGTCGCGGTGCTCGGCGGAGGACTGATCGGTTCCACCCTGGGAGCGACAAAGCTGAACAATCCGGCGCTCCGCTATGCGCTCGGCGGCATCCTGGTGATGGCGGGGATGAAGATGGTGATTGTGTGATCTGAACCGTATCGTTCTGAGAAAGCAGGAAAACGGAACAGTTCACCGCAAAGACGCAAAGAACGCGAAGACGGCAAATGCATATGAGGTACCTTAGCGGCCTTAGCGCCTTCGCGGTTCCATTGCTTGCAGTAGTCTTGTCTGGTATTCGCTATGACGACGACGATCGACAAATTAACGCGCGACGGTTGCGCAACGGACGACGGGCACAAGGTCTGCCGGTCGCGGGGCGGCGAGTCCTGCGCCTTCGACGGGGCGATGATCGTGCTCCAGCCGATCGCCGACACGGCGCACATCGTGCACGGTCCGATCGCCTGCTGCGGCAATTCCTGGGAAGGCAGGGGTTCGCTCTCCCGCGAAAGGGGCGTGTCCCTGCTCCGTATGGGCTTTACTACCGACATGAACGAGATAGACATCGTCTATGGTTCTGAGGATAGACTCCGCAGTGCCGTAGAACAGGCCGCGTCGTTCTGGAAGCCGAAGGCGGTCTTCGTATATGCGACCTGTGTGAGCGGGCTTATCGGCGAGGACATCGAAGCCGTCTGCCGGCAGGCGCAGGAGAAGATCGGGATACCCGTTATTCCGGTGAACACGCCCGGGTTTGTCGGGCCGAAAAATCTCGGCAACAGGATCGCGGGGGAAGTCCTGCTCGATCACGTGATCGGGACCGGGGTGCCGCCGCTGCTCACGGAGCATGATATCAATCTGATCGGCGAATACAATATCGCGGGAGACCTCTGGCTGATCGAGCCGTTGCTCGTGAAGGCAGGCATCAGGGTCCTCTCCCGGCTCACGGGAGACGCGACCTTCGAGGAGATCACCTATGCCCACAAGGCGAAGTTAAACGTGGTGGTCTGCGGCAGGGCACTGATCAACGTGGCGAAGGAGATGGAGAGGAAATACGGGACACCCTACGTCGAGGTGTCTTTCTTCGGAAGGACGGAGACGACGAAGGCTGTGCGGCTGATAGCCTCGAAGCTCGGACTGGAAGGCAGTGTGGAAGCCGTGATCGCCGAAGAAGAGGAAAGACTTGAGGGAAGGCTGAGACCTTATGGATACTTGAAGGGCAAAAAAGCGGTGCTGTATACAGGCGGGGTG
>JAKAHZ010000100.1 GCA_021814615.1 Nitrospirota bacterium
TGTCTTTCCCTTTTCCACGGCGCGCGCCATGCATACGAACCTGCTCGTGCTCTGGATGCTCCTGGGATTCATGGGCGGGACTTATTACATCGTTCCCGAGGAGACGGGCCGGGAGATCTATTCGCCAGCCATCGCCTGGTTCCAGCTGATCGCCCTGGTGGCGACCGGCGTCGTCGCGCTCGTGGGGTTCTTCTTCGGCTGGACCCAGGGGAGGCCGCTCCTGGAGATCCCGCGGCCCCTCGATATCGTTGTGGTCGTCGGCGCGCTCCTGTTCCTGTTCAACGTGGCCATGACCATGTTCCAGGCGAAGCGCTGGACCGCGATCCAGGGCACGCTCCTGGGAGGACTGCTGTTCCTGGCTCTTTTGTACCTCTTCGGAATCCCGTTCTACCAGAACGAGGTCATCGACTGGTACTACTGGTGGTGGGTCATTCACCTCTGGGTGGAGGGGGCCTGGGAGCTGGTGACCGCGGCGATCTTCGCCTTCGTGCTGATGAAACTCACCGGCGTGGACCGGCAGGTGGTGGAAAAGTGGCTTTATGTTGAGATCGGTCTCTTCCTCTTCACGGGCATCGCAGGGACGGGTCACCATTACTACTGGATCGGGGCGCCAAAATACTGGCTCTGGATCGGCGGCATTTTCTCCGCGCTCGAGCCGCTTCCGATCCTGCTGATGCTCATCGACACCATGAACCATGTGAAGCACCGGCAGGCGGAGATCAGGAATCCGCTCACCTGGACCATCGCCATCGGCTGCGCGGTCATGCATATGATCGGCGCCGGGGTCTGGGGATTCATGCACACGCTGCCGCAGATCAACTATTACACCCACGGTTCGCAGGTCACGGTGTCGCACGGGCACCTGGCGTTCTTCGGCGCTTATGCGCTCCTGAACATCATGGTCTTCTATTACGCCATGCCCAAGATCAAGGGCATCGATGTCTACGATCCGAAGCGCGGCAGGATCGCGTTCTGGACCATGTCCACGGCCATGATGCTCATGGGCCTTTCCTTCGGCATCGCCGGGGTGGTGCAATCGTATCTCGAGCGCGTGCTCGGCATGGGGTACATGGCCGCGGAGTCCTACATGCGGCTTTGGATGGGCGTCACGTTCTTTCTGGGGATCGGTTTCTTCGCGGGCGTCTTGATCCTGGTCGCCGACCTCTTCACGATCCGGCCGGCCAGGGCCGGTGCTGCCGGAAGATGAACATGCTCCTTGCTGTATACTTGAACAGGAGGATGAACCCGCGAAAGAGCGCGTCCTCGAAAGGAAAGAAAAGGTGAAGAAGCCGGTTGTTGATCAGGACCTCTGTATCGGATGCGGACATTGCACCGAGGTTTGCCCGCAGGTGTTCGAACTGGACAGCGATGATAAATCGAATGTCATCGGGCCGGATAAATGCGGCACCTGCAATTGCCAGGAAGCCATCGATACCTGCCCGGTACAGGCCATTTCCTGGGAGACGAGCTAGCTGACCGGAAGAAGGAGGATGGGCATCATGACCGCCCGGAATTACCAGTATATCGTCGTCGGCGGGGGCCTGGCGGGGGCCTCAGCGGTCGAGGGCATCCGCGAGCGGGACAAGCAGGGCAGCGTCCTCCTGATCAGCAGGGAGGCCCATCTGCCCTATGACCGGCCGCCGCTCTCGAAAAAACTCTGGTTCGGCAAGAAGACCCTGGAAAGCATCTTCCTCCATGACGGCGCCTACTATCATAACGCGGGGATTTCCGTCCAGCTGGCGACGACGGTGACGGCGATCGACAGCGCGAAGAAGACGGTGACCGACGACCAGGGAAAGGTGCACGGCTATGACAAGCTGCTCCTGGCAACGGGCGGCGCTCCGCGGCGGCTTGCGATCACCGGCGGCGATCTCGACGGCATCTCCTATTTCCGCACCCTCGACGATTATCTGCTGCTCAGACAGGGGGCGAAGGAAGGCGCCACTGCCGTGGTGATCGGCGGCGGATTCATCGGCTCCGAGATCGCTGCGGCCCTTGCGATCACGAAGGTCAAGGTCACCATGCTCTTTCCCGAACCCTACCTGGTCAGCCGCGTTTTCCCTGCCGGGCTGGGAAAGGCCATCCAGGAGCGGTATCGGGAGAAGGGGGTGACGATCCTGAACGGCGAAACGCCGGTGTCCTTCTCGCGGAAGGAAAGCCGCTTCGTTACGGTTACCTCGGCGGGGAGATCGCTTGAATCGGACCTGGTGGTCGTGGGGATCGGCATCCAGCCGTCCCTGAATCTTGCCGAGAAGACCGGGATCAGGACAGGCAACGGCATCGTCGTGAACGAACTGCTCCAGACATCCATTCCCGACATCTATGCCGCCGGTGACAACGCGTTCTTTCCCTATCAGGCGCTGGAAACATCGATGCGTGTCGAGCACTGGGACAACGCCCTGAACCAGGGCAAGGCCGCGGGACGGAACATGGCGGGTGCGGCGTCGCCCTATGCCTATATGCCGTACTTCTTCTCCGATCTCTTCGAATTCGGCTATGAAGCGGTGGGGGAGGTCGATGCGCGGCTCGACGTAGTGGCTGATTGGGTCAAGGAGAACGATACGGGCGTCCTCTATTATCTCAAGGGCGGCAAGGTACGGGGCGCCATGATGTGCAACGTCTGGGAAAAGGTGGAGGCTGCACGGCAGCTGATCAGGAGCGGCGAAACCGTCGCGCCGGCATCGCTGATCGGCAGGATACGGTAACGAGGGGTCCTATGAATCTCGTTGAATTGAAATCGAGAGCCTACAAAGCAGGCGAACCGCCGCTGGGGAACAGCGAAGCGGAAGAGCACCGCCGCCAGGTGCCGGCCTGGGCGCTGGGGAAGAACGTCCTGGAGCGGGAGTTCCGGTTCAAGGATTTCCGGCAGGCCATGGAATTCGTGAACAAGGTCGCGGCAGTCGCCGATCAGGAAGACCATCACCCCGATATGTTGATATCCTACAATAAGGTCAAACTGACGCTGACGACGCACAGGATCGACGGACTCTCGCTCAACGATTTCATTGTCGCCGCCAAGATCGACAGGCTTCTCTGAAAAGACCATGACCCATCATCTCGAACGGGCCGGCAGGGACCGGCGTCTTTCAGGAAAGGTGGCGCTCGTTACCGGCGCCAGCAAACGGGTCGGCCGCGCGCTTGCCATCGCGCTTGCGGAGGAAGGCGTTAATGTGGTCGCCCATGACCGGACGGGGCTCGAAGCGGAAACCGCGAAGGTCTGCGACGAGGTGGCGGCCTGCGGCGCGCGGTCCTGGAAGGTCATCGCCGATCTCGAAAAGCCCGAGGAATACGAGTCCCTGGTCCGGCGGGCCCTGAATGCCGCCGGCGAGCTCGACCTGCTGATCAACAACGCGGCGATCTTTCTTCCCAATACGCTGGCAGATCTCGGGTTCTCCGATGTGATGCGCCATTTTCAGATTAATGCCTGGACGCCCTTCGTTCTCAGCCGGGAATTCGCGAGGCTCGCAGGGGAGGGGGCGATCGTGAATATCCTGGACACGCGCATCGACGGTTCGGACCGTGCTCATCGGGCCTATATCCTGAGCAAACAGATGCTGGCAAGCTTTACCAGGATGTGCGCCGACGAATTCGCGCCCACGGTGCGGGTGAACGGCGTTGCGCCGGGCCTGATCCTGCCCCCGCCGGGCAAGGATGAAGGCTATCTCAGGGAACTGTCCGCCACCGTACCGCTCAAGCGCCACGGAAACGTTGACGATGTCATCGACGCGGTGCGGTATCTGCTCGTCGCTGAGTTCGTGACCGGCGAGATCATTCATGTGGACGGCGGGCGGCACGTGCGGGAGCTCTGACATGGACAGGATCATCATCAGCGACCTTGCCGCCCGGTGCATCATCGGCGTCTACGAAGAGGAGCGGAAGGAGAAGCAGGACGTGGTGATCACGCTGATCCTCTCCGCCGAACTCGCCAAGGCGGGCAAGAGCGACGACATCGCCGACACGGTGGATTACCGAGGCGTCAAGAAACGGGTGCTGTCGCTCGTGGAAGGATCTTCCTATCGTCTGGTGGAAGCCCTTGCCGAGGCCGTTGCAGCGGTTTGTCTCGCGGAACGGGGCGTGAAAGAAGCCACGGTGCGCGTGGAAAAGCCGGGCGCGCTTCGTTTTGCCCGGACCGTGGCAGTGGAGATCACGCGGCGCGGGACTGCCGGCGCATGAGCAGGGCCTTTGTGAGCGTCGGTTCCAACATCGACCCCGCGGAGAACGTCCGGCGGGCGATCGTCATGCTTGCCCGGGCTGCAAGCGTCAGCGGCATTTCCACGGTCTTCCGCACCGAGCCGGTCGGCAGCGCGGGCCAGCCGTTCTTCTATAACTGCATCGTCGAAGTGACCACGGAACTGGCGCCGGTTGCGCTCAAGCGCGATGTGCTGCGGCGCATCGAATCGGCATTGGGGCGGGTGCGGACCGGGGACCGGTACGCTCCGCGGACCATCGATCTCGACCTGATTCTCTATGATGATATCGTCCTTGCCGGGAAGGATCTGACACTGCCCGATCCGGATATCCTGACGCGTTCCTATCTGCTCGCAGGACTGGCCGAACTCGCGCCGGACCTGCGCATGCCGGGAACCGGACAACGGATCGCCGATCTCAACAAGGCTGCATCGGGGACGGGCACGGAACCGCTGCACGACTACACCGACGTAGTGCGAAAGGAGGCTTTCCGTGACGATGAACAGCCCTAGGATCGAGAGCCTGGTCAGGGAACTCCTCGTGGAGATCGGAGAAGATCCGGAGCGGGAGGGATTGAAGACCACGCCGCGCCGGATCGCCGCAGCGCTCGGTTTTCTCACCTCGGGGTACCGCGCCGATGTGCAGGCCTTGATCAACAACGCCTATTTTGCCCAGGAAACGACGAGCATGGTTATCGTCAAGGATATCGAGGTGTACAGCCTGTGCGAACACCACATGCTGCCGTTCTTCGGCCGGTGCCATATCGGGTATATTCCCCGGGGCAAGGTCTTCGGCGTGAGCAAGCTGGCGCGGCTCGTGGACATGTTCGCCCGTCGGCTGCAGATCCAGGAGCGGCTTACCGAGGAGATCGCCTTCGCGGTGAAGGACAGCATCGGCGCGGACGGGGTGGGGGTCATGATCGAGGCGCGCCATCTCTGCATGATGATGCGGGGCGTGCAGAAGCAGAACTCCATGATGGTGACGTCCTCGGTGCTGGGCGTGTTCAGGGACAACCCGGCGACGAGGCAGGAATTCCTCTCCCTGCTTGCCCGGGAGCGCACCTGATCGCCTGCGGGAAAAAAGTCCCCGCCATTTTGACAATCCGGGCATGCTATGTTACATTTTGAACCGGAGATCCCATGCGCACATTCAAAGAGATCAAGCACGATTACCGGTTCACGCCCGAAGACGAGCGGCGTCTCGCGTCGCTCCGGCCCCTCATGGAGGAGCAGGCCGCGGAGATCATGAGCACCCTGTCCCTCTGGTTCCAGGGGACGAAGGGCGCCGCGCGGTTCTTCGACGAAAATACGCTGAAGAAGCATATCGTGGAACAGAAGGAGTGGTTCCTCCTGCTCTTCTCGGGCGTCTACGACAACCGTTATTACGAACGGATGATCGGAATCGGCATGGCGCATGTGCGGCGGAGCGTGGATGTCCATTTCATGCACCGTGTCGCCAATATCATCAAGAATTCCTGCATCGGCGTCCTGTCGAAGATGGACGAGCCGCGCGAGGAGATCATCTCGAACATCATCTCCCTCGGCAAGATCGTCGACATCACGCTCGACGTGATCACGACCTCCTACATCGAAGAGGAGATGCGCATCTACTCGCCGGTGTACAAGGTGAAGAGCGCGCTCATCAACTTTTCCGAGAAGTTCTCCCAGACCACGAATTTCATGCTGGTCTTCGCCCTCATCGGCCTGACGCTGGGCGTCGTCTGGCTCTTTATCCAGGACGTGCTTCATCTCTTCGCCGGCGACCTGGAGCGGGGCATCATTTCCTCTCTCGGCTCCATGCTGCTTCTCTGGCTCATGATCGAACTGATGAGCACCGAGATCTCCCATCTCAAGGGCGGCAAGTTCCACATCAGCGTCTTCGTCGGCGTTGCCCTGGTCACCATGATCCGGGAGACCATGATCGCCACCCTGCGGCACGAGAAGCCGGAGTCGATCTATTATCTCATCGCCGCCATTCTGGTTGTGGGATTCGTGTACTGGATCGTGACGAAAGCCGAGGAGCGTCAGCGGTAGCGTCTCTGCAGATGAACCGGCAGTTTGCAGTTCCCGGGAGAAAGGCAGGTTCCGCCGTGCTGCGTCCAGGAACAAAAATACACGAACAGGCCGGGTTGAAGAACGGGAACCGGCATGATGCTGGAAGATATGCATACACGCAAGGCCTCCTGAAAACGGGAGGCCTTTTTTTATCTGAGGTTGCGGCAGGGGACGGGGAGGTTCCCGCAGATATGATGTACATCATAGCGGTCCGGCCCGATGGGGATTACTATCTGAATATCCAGCGCCATCCGGCCGGCCCGCGCCGGAGGAGACCATGAGCGACCGTACAAAAACCTGCGAACTGACCGTTGAGGACCTTCGCGCCGCGCTGAAGGAATTACACGAATTTGTGGATGTTACCGAGGAGGATCTCAAGACGATCTTCGACCTTGCGCAGAAGCATGCGCAGGAGCGCAAGAACCCGAAGTTCGCCGTCAAGAGGACGATGACCATGGAGGTCGTGACGGTGAAGAAAGAAGCGGACATCAGGGCGGCTGCGGATCTCCTGACCAAGCACCGGATCAGCGGCATGCCGGTTGTCGACGATGAGGACCGCGTGGTGGGAGTGATCAGCGAGGCGGACATTCTGGCGGTGACGGGCATCAAGCGCGACCACGGTTTCAAGGACATCCTTCGCCACCTGCTCGGAGAACCGGTGCCCAAAGTCGTCAAGGACGGTCACCAGGTCAGCGATCTGATGAGCTCGCCGCCCATCACGACAGGGCCGGACAGCGATATCCGCGAGGTCGCGGCCATTCTCGACGAAAAGCGGATCAAGCGGCTGCCGGTGGTGAACGACGAAGGAAAGCTCCTGGGCGTCATCTCCCGTGCCGATATCATCAGGATCCTGGGACATGACGCAATGCCGAGGAATCCGAAGAGCAGCGCGAGAAAGACTGCATAAGACGCACCAGCGGAAGACGGTGAAGGATCATGGCGCTTGCGGAATTCGTAGTGAAAATGAAAGGCACCACCACCTGTCCGCCCGGTGTGGGGTTGCGGGAGGTGGTATGGTCATGGCTCGGCGGGTTCGTGGGAATAGCGCTCTGTGCCTTCCTCTCATCGGTCTACTTCGAACCCCGGGACCTGAGCCTGTTGATCGGATCCTTCGGCGCCTCTGCGGTGCTGGTCTACGGGGCCATCAAGAGCCCATTGGCGCAGCCCCGCAATCTGGTGGGCGGTCATGTCATCTCGGGGCTGGTCGGCGTCGCCTGCTGGATGCTCGTCGGCAACACGACATGGCTCGCAGCGGCGCTTGCCGTTTCCTGCGCCATCGCCGCCATGCTGGCCACCAAGACGCTGCATCCGCCGGGAGGAGCGACAGCGCTGATCGCGGTCATCGGGGGGCCGAAGGTGCATGCCTTGGGATTCCTCTATGCCATCCTGCCTGCAGGCGCCGGCGCGGTTGTTCTGCTCGCCGTGGCCCTGATCGTGAACAATTTGTGCCATCACCGGAGATATCCGGAATACTGGTGGTAGGTCATTGAACTGGAAAGCCCTTTCTCCTCCTCGGGGAAAGGGCTTTCTTGGTTGATTGGTCTTCATCCTTGCCACTTACGTCACCTTTCTTGCGTGCCCAAGAAAGGTGACCCAAAGAAGGGCACCCCGCGATCATTCTGATCCGTCATGCTCGGTCGTCCTCAGGGCATTTCGGAAACTCGCCGCCGAAGGGCCTGGCGGCTCAGACAGTCCGAAATGCTTTTCCTTCGGACTCTGTCGCCTGACGGGAATGATCGCATGGGGAGTGACTAAGGATCATCGGGCTGTTTCCCGTCGGCATTTTCGTTTCTCAGCGTCCTCAGTGTCTCCGTGGTAATAATCGACTTTTTGCGACGTTATCCTTTCTGCATAGCTTCGGCCACCTTGCCGACCATCTTTGCCGACGGTTTGAGCGTGATGTCGCCGGTCTTCCGCCACTGGGACGGGCAGGCCTCTGCCGGATTCTTGGCCAGGTGCTTGTTGGCGATGACCTTTCGCAGGATCTCCTCCACGTTCCTGCCCAGGTTGTAGAAGTTCATCTCGCTGTTCATGAGCGTTCCCTCGGGGCTGATGATGAAGGTTCCCCGGAGGGCAAGCCCCGATCCTTCATCCAGGACGCCGTAGGCGCGGCAGATGTTGCCCGTGGGATCCGACGCCATCTGGTTCTTGAATTTCTCGAGCAGCTTCTCGTCCCGCTGCCAGGCAAGATGCACGAACTTGGTGTCCCTGCTCACCGTGATCACCTCGGCGCCTTCCTTACGGAATTCCTCATACCGCTCTGCCAGAGCGGCAAACTCCGTTGCTCAGACGAAAGTGAAATCAGCGGGATAGAAGAAAAGGACCGTCCATTTCTTATCCTTCCGGAGATCGGCCAGGGAAACTTCGCTGAAATCTCCTTTCGTCGGATCAAAGGTCTCCATCTTGAAATCCGGAGCGGCTTTGCCGGCCTGCAGGTTGCAACATGAGTCAGACATACGATACCTCCTTCAAAAGTATGAATATCGGTCGCACCGTCATGGTGTGAGGCAAATCAACGAGGGCAGCGCGATCGCTGCCCTCGGGATAATGGTAACACAGTTTGAGGAGGCAGGCTGGAACAGGGGAGACTCGCCTGATGCACGTCCCGGCGGATCAGCGGGCCTGAAGGGCGGAGAGAACCCCGCTACTCCACGGGCGTGACGACCGCCATGACCACGAGCTTCTCGCCCTGGTCCGCGGCGAAGCCGTGCGGCACATTGGGATCGCAGAGGATGCAGGTCTTCTCGCCGGCGACGATCTTCTCCTCGCCTACGGTGAAGGTCCCTTTGCCTTCCACGCAGTACATCATGAGACGCAGCGGCGCCTTGTGCGGGTCGAGCTTCTGGCCGGGGGAGAGGCACATGAGCGCAATGCGCATCTCCGGCTTGTCGTTCAGCATCTCGCGCGAGATGTGGTCAGGCGAGAACTTCATCACGTTCTTCAGATCGATGGTTTCCATGGGAACCTCCCTTTCATAATGAAGATTGCATTCAACGCAGCTGACGACGGAATCTTCATAGGGTTTCAGCGTCAATCAGCGTTGAATCGTATTGGGCGCGAGTTTCCTGCAGTTCTCCTCCGGCAGTGCGCATCCCGTGCCGAAGCCGAGATGGAACAGGCCCCGGCCGTTCCCCAGCTCCCGGTTGCAGGCATCGACGCAGGCCCCGCAGTTCACGCAGGAAATGTCCCGACGGTGCCTGCGCGGCGTGACGTTCATGAAGCAGGCCTTGTCGCAGGCCTTGCAGTCGGTGCACTCGGAAATCCGTGCAACGTCCATCTGCAGCCTGAGCGAGCGGCCGCTGGCCCAGCCGAAGAGCATCTGCATCAGACCGGCTGCGCAGACGAACCGGCAGAGCACGTGGCGGACCAGGACCGAGGTGACGATCATATAGATCGCCACGCCGATGATGCCTGCCTTGACGCCGAAGGAGAGCTGTCCGGCTGCGAGCTGATGCCAGATCGTCTTCGGGGCGATGAGGTACCCGGTCAATGCCACGCCGCCGGCAAGGGGGATGACGACCGCCGAGAGCAGGGCCAGAAGTCCGTAGGCGACCCGGTTCGGCGTGCCGCGGTCCGGTTCCTGCTGCCGACGGACAAAAAGGTTTCGTCTTCCGGTCAGTTTCAAGGTCAGAAAATCGGCGAGCTCGAAGAGCGCGCCCTCAGGGCACGCCCATCCGCAGAACAGCCGGCCCGTGAGCCAGCCCATCAGCGGAAAGACGGCTAAAAAGGCGATCCAGGGAAGGACCGCGTTCAGGATGAACTGCGCGGTCACGCTGAGCGCGCCTGCGGCCGACGGATCAGCTGCGAAGCCCTCCTTCAGGCCCAAGGTCCAGACGCGGCCGAAGAGGAAGAATTCGTGGGTAGCTGTATCGTACCGGAAGAGGTCGAAGACCGGGATCAGGGCGAAGACGGCGATGAACGCGATCTGGCTCAGCCGGCGGTAAAAGGTCAGGCCCGTTCTCATGATGCAATACTACGCTTTTCCCACGGGAAGACCTATGACATGGGTCATAGAGGAGGGGGGAGGGGCAGGGCGGACAAAAAAACAGGGGCCTGAAATCAGGCCCCTGTCGACAGGAAGTGCGGAATGTTTGGAGCGGCGAATTAATGCGTCTTCTTCGCCTTGCCCTTTGCCGGCGCGGCTGCTTCGGGAGCGGCCGTCCAGTTGTTCAGGTCATGCGGGCTCTTGTGGCACATGGTGCACTGCGGGAACTTGGCCTGTATGCCGTCGGGATGCTTCGCTCCATGGCAATCCTGGCACTTGGGAATGGCCTTGTGCTTTTCCTGGTGGCAGTATGCGCAGTTCAGCATGGCATGCTTGAACTTGGAGGCGGCGAGGGTCGTTGCCACCTGCTTATGGCACGCTGCGCAATACTTCGAATCCGTATCGGCCGCGTAGGTCACGACCTTGGGCATGTGCGCCTTGTGGCACTTCTTGCAGTCCGCGGCGGTAATGTCCGCGGAATGCGGCTTGTGGCACTGCGTGCATTCCGGCTTCTTCCGGTGCACGTCATGGCAATCCGTGCAGTTCTTGGAGGAGTGCTTGCTCTTGTTCTCCTGGAGCTGCTTGATCTGCGACGTATGGCAGGTCAGGCAGGGCTCGGTCATCGGCGTGCCGAAAGTGATCTTGAGCGGCGTGTGCGGGTTCGTGTGGCAGGACAGGCACGAGATTTTCTGCTGGAAGTGCGGCTTGCCCTGGTGGCACTGGCTGCAGACCGGGATGTTGTTCTTCGAAGACGGACGGTGGCCTGCATGACAGTTCTGGCAATTGATGGCCGTCTTGTGCTTGGACCCGTTGGACTCGATGTCCTGGGGCTGCTTCTCATGGCACTTTGCGCAGTCGCTGGGCGAAAGCTTCATCTGCTCGCCTGCGGCGAATGCGGCGGAAACCGTGAACATAACGATGAAACATGCTGCAAACAGCGCGAGACCGTACAACAACTTCCTGTTCATAATGCCTCCTGATCGATTTATTTTACGGAATAGAGAAATGGAAGGATACAGCCAAACGGGGCTCATTTTTCCACAGACAAAATGAAAAAGCAAGTAGAAATTCCTTTGCACCATATTAAGAAAAGTTATGCCTGCTGCAACTATTTGCCAGTCGAAAAACCACTACGAAGGAGCACTGTTTTAGGTTGCGACCGCAGGATTTTGTGTTCGCTTACCACCAGCGCCAGAGCGAGATGACGAAGATGATGACGAAGACCAGGGCAAGGTTCATGTAGGCGAAGAAGTAGAACAGCCGCTCATGGAAGGGGCGCTTGGGCTTGTGTCCTTCCGTGACGAGCATGCCGATCTGGGGCAGGGCGAGCACCTTGTCCTCCTTGTGCGGCGCCAGGGAAAGGGCGCCGGTCAGGTCGCTTCCCGCGTGATGCTTCACCATATGCGCACCGTTCTTCCAAAGCCTGCTTGCCGTGGCGTCGTAGACCAGCCCCTTGTAGGCGAAATAGGCAGGCCGGCCTTCCTTGCCGTCGAAGTGGGAGAGCTGCTCCGGTGTGATCTCGTGCGACAGCAGGGCGGCCACGGGGCTCTTGAGCTTCTTTCTGAGCCGGGGGCCGATATAGATCGTGGTGATCAGGGCGCTGGCGACCATGACGAGGAACAGCGCGATCTTGACGGCGAGCAGGATGCCGAATTTGGTGGTGGTGAACGTGGCCAGGTTCGGCACGCGGGCTACGGTGAGCAGGATGCCGGTCACGGCGATCACGATCATCGAGAGCCAGCCGAGGCGGAGTTCGCCGCGCGGGAGGCCTTTGGAAGCGTAGGCGGGCTTGAGCAGGATGTGGACGTACATGATCGTGCCGAACCAGACAACTGCTGCCATCATGTGCAGATAGCCGACGAGCAGTCGTATGACATGTTGCGGCGTTGAAAGCTTGCGCGCCTGCCCCTTCGTTTTGAGCTCGGAGAAGAAATGCTCGCCCTCAGGCGTGAGCGCGCCGCCGCCGACCGTGTCCACATGGCAGTAGCCGCACTCCTTGCCGGTCTGCCGGGCGTAGTCCGGCGTGGCGGAGAGGGGAGCGGCGAAGAACAGGAGGACGAGGATCGCTGTTGTGACGGCGAGGGTTGTGGCGCTGGTCGGTCGGGTCATGGCGGAGATTATACCCGAGGGAAGCGGCGGTGTAAATGGAAGAGAGCGGCTCGGGTCACGCGCCGCAAGGCGCGTCGCAGTCGAGGCGCAGGTTGGAACATTTGCATGGATGGAGACGGCTTGGACGTGAGCTAAGTTGTCGCGTAACGACGAGCCGTCATTCCCGTGAAAACGGGAATCCAGGGGTTTTCTGATATTTCCTGGATGCCCGCTTCCGCGGGCATGACGAAGTATTACTGCAAATTCAATTATGAGATAGGTTCTAGTGTCATTAGCGTTTTCTCTTAAAGAGACTTGCTACTGCACCAAAGACCATGCCGAAACCGACACAAAACAGGAAGGTTACTAATGGCGGCGGACCTGCATAAGGATTCGACGCAACCTTTATGGCGTCAACTTGAGTCAGTCGAAGCCAGGCGCCTCCAAAGAATAATACAAAGCCAATCAGAGAAAAAAGAAACATCCGCAAATGCAGCTGTGAACTGCCCCCCTGTAGTTGGACACTCGGATTAGAGTGCCAGGCAGGGTGTTAAGGTTTGGCTTCTCGCCTCGAACTTGTTCGGTGGCATGTATCCGAGCGAGGCGTGAAGCCGTTTCCGATTAT
>JAKAHZ010000208.1 GCA_021814615.1 Nitrospirota bacterium
GCGGTCATCATGATGGTGATCGCGGCGCTCCTCACGTCGCTCTGCATCGCCCGCGAATGGGAGCGGGGCACCATGGAACAGCTCATAGCGACGCCCGTGAAGACGCCCGAGCTTATCCTGGGAAAGCTGGCGCCGTCCTTCCTCCTCGGGTTCATCGACATGGCGCTGTCCATCGCCCTGGCGACGCAGCTCTTCGGCGTGCCGTTCAAGGGAAGTCTGCTGCTGCTGGCGGCCATCTCCGCGGTCTTTCTTTTCGGCGGCCTGAGCTTCGGCATCATCATCTCCATCATCACCAAGTCCCAGCTCGTTTCGAGCCAGATCTCGGTCGTGGCGACCTACCTGCCGGCGTTTCTCCTGTCAGGGTTCATGTTCTCGATCTCCAACATGGAACGGCCCCTGCAGGTCCTGACGCGGGTCGTTCCTGCCCGGTATTTCGTCGCGATCCTGAAGGGACTCTTTCTGAAGGGCAGCACGGTGCGGTTCCTGATTCATGACGCGGTCTTTCTTCTCGTCTTTGCCGTGGTCACCTTCACCATAGCGAACCGGAAGTTCGAAAAACGGATGAAATAGGAAATTGCGGACGCGGGGAGCCGGGACAGGACAGAGCATGTTGAACGAGAGCGCGGAGCGGATACGACAGATGGTGCGGAAGGAGTTCATCCAGATCTTCCGCGACAAACGGATGAAGGCCATCGTCTTCGTCATTCCGCTGCTCCAGACCATGGTGTTCGGTTACGCCGTCACCATGGACGTTAACAACATCCCCACTGCGGTCTACGATATGGACCGTTCCTTCGAGAGCAGGGAGCTGGTGCGGCGGCTTGCGGCATCCGGGTTCTTCGACGTGCGCTATCGTCCCGAATCCCCGGCAGAGGTGCAGGACCTGCTCGACCGCTCCCGGGTAACCGTTTCCTTCCAGATCAACCGGGGATTCGCCGCTGACCTGGCGAGGCGCATCCCTACGGCAGTGCAGCTGCTCGTCGATGGGACGGATTCGAACACCGGGATCGTCGCCCTGGATTATGCGAACCGGATTATTCTCAAATACGCCCTTGACCTGAGCGTTGCCGGACCGTCTTCGCGGATCACGATCGACCTCCGTCAGCGCGCATGGTACAATCCTGAGCTAAAAAGCAAAAACTATAATGTCCCCGGTGTGATCGCAATGGTGATCATGCTGACTTCGCTGCTGCTCACATCCATGGCCGTCGTGCGTGAGCGGGAGATCGGGACCATGGAACAGCTGATGGTGACGCCGCTCCGGCCCGCCGAGCTCATCCTGGGCAAGACCATCCCGTTCGCGATCATCGCCTTTTTCGATATGGTCCTGGTGACGATCTTCGGCGTCGCGATTTTCGACATCCCCATTCGCGGTTCGCTCCTGCTTTTACCGCTGTCAACGGCGATCTACCTGCTGTCGATCCTCGGCGTCGGGCTCGTCATCTCCACCTTCGCGAAGACCCAGCAGCAGGCGCTCATGTCCACATTTCTCTTTTACATGCCGGCGGTGCTCCTGTCGGGCTTCATGTTCCCCATCGAGAACATGCCGGCGGTTTTCCAATACCTGACTTACCTGAACCCGCTTCGCTACTTCCTGATCATCATCCGCGGACTGTTCCTCAAGGGAAACGGCATCGATATCCTCTGGCCGCAAATAGCGGCGCTCCTCGCCATCGGCATCGTCGTGATCACCGTGAGTTCTCTCCGCTTCCGGAAACGCCTGGCCTGACGTTCATCCCGCCGCGCTCCCGTTCCTCGTTTTTCATTCCCGATCCGGCAAAAGGCGTACGGGCGTGGTATGGTTTTCCTTAAGGAGGCGCCCTATGACCAGGAAAACGGCATTCTGGATTTTCGTGCTCGGAACGGCTTCTTCAGGCATATTGTTCCTCTGGCTCACCTGGGACACGCACCGGCAGGTTCAGACCCTGTCCCATGTGGACAAGCTTTCCCCGCAGGTCGTGGAAGGGAAGCGGCTCTTCGAGCAGTACAACTGCAATGACTGCCACACGATCCTTGGTTTTGGCGGATACTACGCGCCGGATCTGACCAAGGTGGTGCAACGCATCGGCGAGGACGGCATCCGGTACCGCGTGAAGAGTCCGGAGAAGGCCTTCGTGAATTCCTGGCGCAAGATGCCGAATCTCAAAGTGTCGGACGCCGAGATCGACAGCATGATCGCTTTCTTCGCCTGGGTGGGGAACGTGGATAACGGGGACTGGCCGCCGCAGGACAGCAAAAAGCGTCTCACCCGGGGCGAGGAGCGTATGGTGGCGGGGGCGGGGGTCTCAGCGGGAGCGGCGGTTTTCCAGACCCGGGGATGCATGAACTGCCATTCGCTCCACGGCACGGGCGGCACCTTTGGCCCGGCGCTCGACACGATCGGCAGGCAGCTCACCAAGGAACAGATCGAACGCTATATCCAAAATCCCAAAGCCGTGAATCCGAAAGCCATGATGCCGCCGCAGTCCGAGCTTTCGGACAAGGAACGGGACAAAGTGGCCGGCTTCCTGGCCAATCTCAAATAGGAGGATGACATGGAATACCGTTCACAGAAAATCGCCTACTGGTATTTCGCCACGGCCCTGCTCCTGTTCGCGCTCCAGGTCGTCCTCGGCCTCTGGCTGGCCTTCAACTATACCTTCACGGTCCCGCAGAGCATTGTCGATGTCTTTCCCTTTTCCACGGCGCGCGCCATGCATACGAACCTGCTCGTGCTCTGGATGCTCCTGGGATTCATGGGCGGGACTTATTACATCGTTCCCGAGGAGACGGGCCGGGAGATCTATTCGCCGGCCATCGCCTGGTT
>JAKAHZ010000101.1 GCA_021814615.1 Nitrospirota bacterium
GAGCGGGCTGCTCACCTGCCTGGAGCCGAAGCTCTTCGATCCTTTCATCAAGGAAGGCGAGGTCACCTGCAAGCGGAGCTACGACCCGCAGATCGTGCTGAAGGGCCACGTGAGCAGGCTCACGGGAGCGCAGAAGGGGTTCGTCGTCGTTCTCGAGGACATCACGGAGAAGAAGAAGATCGAGGAGGAGCTGTTCCGCGCAACGAAACACGCCAGCATCGGCAGGCTTGCGGCCGGCGTGTCCCACGAGATCGGGAACCCCCTTGCATCCATCTCCTCGCTGGTCCAGGAGATGCTGGCCGAGGACACGTCGCCCTTCGTGAGCGGGTCGCTTGCCACGATCCATCAGCACGTGAACCGCATCGCCCGCATCGTCCGGAACCTGGGCGATTTCGCCCGGCTCTATCCGCGCCAGCGGGTGCCCACCAGCCTGCAGGACATCCTCCAGTCCACGCTGGACCTGGTGCGCTTCGACAAGAACTTCCGGAAGATCGAGATCAACACCGATGTGCGGAGCACGCGGCCCGTGAAGATCGACCCCGACCAGATGCAGCAGGTCTTTCTGAACCTCCTGCTGAACGCGCGCGATGCCATGCCCGACGGCGGCAAGCTCGACATCTCGGTGGCGGAGGCCGACGGCCATCTCCGGATGGTCTTCGCAGATACGGGCGGCGGCATCGATCCCGAGATCAAGGACAAGGTCTTTGATCCCTTCTTTACGACCAAGGGTCCCACGCGCGGCACCGGCCTGGGCCTGTCCATCTGCTACAGCATCGTGAAGGACCACGGCGGCACCATCGAGGTGACGTCGGAACGGGAGCGGGGGACGACGTTCACCATCATCCTGCCGCTGGCGGAGTAGGACGGCGGACGAGGCGCGAAACGCGTCCGTCGAAAATTCCGGGGAGTAGGAGCGCATATGCCGAAGAGCATACTGATCGTGGAAGACGAAGAAACGCTGCGGGAATCGATCAAGCGCATCTTCACCAAGGAAGGGTACGCCGTCGAGGCCGTGGATTCGGCGGAGAAGGGGCTTGCCCTCCTGGAAACGAGTATCTACGACGTCATCATCTCCGACATCATCCTCCCGGGGATCGACGGCATCGAGATGCTCATGAAAGTGAAGGAGCAGAACCCCGACCAGATCTTCGTCGTCGTGACGGCCTATGCGTCCCTGGACACATCGGTCAAGGCCCTGCGCGCGGGCGCCTACGATTACATCATGAAGCCCATCATCCACGAGGAGATCAAGCAGGTGGTGCGGAACGCGCTCCGGCAGAAGAGCCTGCAGGCCGAGAACGTTCTCCTGAAGCGGGAAATCGGCCACGAACATGACTTCAGCAGCATCATCGGCGAAAGCCCGTCCATCATGACCATCCTGCTCGAGGTCAAGAAAGTGACGGACACGCGCAGCAACGTGCTGCTCCTGGGCGAGACGGGAACGGGCAAGGAGCTTTTCGCGCGGGTGATCCATCACAACAGCTCGCGGCGCGACATGCCCTTCGTGCCCATCAACTGCTCGGCGATCCCGGAAAACCTGCTCGAAACGGAGCTCTTCGGCCATGTGCGGGGCGCCTTCACCGGCGCTGTCGCTTCGAAGAAGGGGCTGTTGGAGGAAGCAGACGGCGGCACGGTGTTTCTCGACGAGATCGGCGAGATGAGCCTGCCGCTCCAGGCCAAGCTCCTCCGGGTCATCGAGGACCAGGTTATCCGGCCCGTGGGCAGCACCAAGGGGACCAAGGTCGACATCCGGTTCATCACCGCCACGAACCGCGATCTCCGCGCCGCCGTGCGGGAAGGACGTTTTCGCGAGGATCTCTTCTACCGCATCAACGTGATCACGCTCCAGATCCCGCCGCTCCGCGACCGGAAGGACGACATCCGCGCCCTCGTCAACCATTACCTTACTCGGTACTGTGATGAGATGGGCAGGCAGATCCGCGGCGTCGAGCCCGAGACGATCGACCTTATGTGCCGGTACGAGTGGCCGGGGAATGTGCGTGAGCTGCAGAACGTGGTGGAACGGGCGATCCTGATCGCCGACGGCGACGTGATCACCACGGCATGCCTGCCCGCCGGCATGACCGGGAAGGAGACCTTCACCGACGAGGTCTTTGAGCAGAAGCTCACTATCGAGGATTACACCAAGGCTTTCATCGTCCGGCACCAGAAACAGTTCAACGAGCAGCAGCTCGCCGATATGCTGGGCATCACGCGAAAATCGCTCTGGGAGAAAAGGAAGAAGTGGGGGATCCCCCGGGAGCGGTAGGGGATTATCACCATGGAGACACTGAGGACACTGAAATAATCATACTATATTCAAATTGCTGAAACCCATCCCCCTCTCGATCTCCCCCTTGAAGGGGGAGAAGCCGGTTACCCTCCCTTTCAAGGGGAGGGTTGGGGTGGGGATGGGTCTTTCAGGCCCTTTGATGTAAAGACAATAATGAGACCGTTAATAAATGGCGTTGTTATGCCCTCCCGGAGAAGATCGTGCTGCTCGGCGTTGATGGGGAGTCAGGCGTACCGCAGCGCTTCCCGGCACTAATCTGTTGAATTCTTCCCGTTTTTCTGCTATTTTCCCTGTGCCGTACCGTTATCATTTTTCCCACGCGAGGTGCTCTTTTGAAGGCTGCGGAACTCAGAAAACTGTTTCTCGATTATTTCGCCGAGCGGGGCCACAAGGTCGTGCCGAGCTCGTCGCTCGTCCCCAAGAACGATCCGACCCTGCTCTTCACGAACGCGGGCATGGTCCAGTTCAAGGGCCTGTTCCTCGGCGAGGAGGCGCGGGATTACAAGCGCGCCACGACCTCCCAGAAGTGCGTGCGCGCCGGCGGCAAGCATAACGACCTGGAGAACGTGGGCCACACGGCGCGTCACCATACGTTCTTCGAGATGCTGGGCAATTTTTCCTTCGGCGACTACTTCAAACGCGACGCCGTTGCTTTTGCCTGGGAGTTCCTGACCGAGAAGGTGAAGCTCCCGAAGGACAAGCTCTGGGTCACGGTCTACAAAGACGACGACGAGGCCTTCGAACTCTGGCAGCAGGTGGCGGGGGTGAAACCGGACCGCATCGTGCGGCTGGGCGAGAAGGACAACTTCTGGTCCATGGGCGACACGGGCCCCTGCGGGCCCTGCTCCGAGATCCTGATCGACCAGGGTCCCGAGTTCTCCTGCGGCAAGGCCGGCTGCGCGGTGGGCTGCGACTGCGACCGGTACCTCGAGATCTGGAACCTCGTGTTCATGCAGTTCAACCGCGACGCGACGGGCAAGCTCACGCCGCTGCCCAAGCCGTCCATCGATACGGGCATGGGCCTGGAGCGGCTCGCCTCCGTTGTCCAGAAGGTGGGGAGCAACTTCCACACCGACCTGTTCCAGTCCATCATCAGGGAGATCGCCGCGATCGCGGGCGTTCCCTACCACCAGGACGAGCAGACCGACATTTCCTATCAGGTCTGCGCCGACCATCTGCGCGCCATGACCTTCCTGATCAACGACGGTGTGCTGCCGTCGAACGAGGGCAGGGGCTATGTGCTGAGACGGATCATCCGCCGGGCAAGCCGCTACGGCAGGCTCATCGGCATCACGAAACCCTTCCTCTATAAGCTGACGGGCGCGGTGGTGGATGCCATGCGCGAGGCCTATCCGGAGCTTGCGGATTCCCGGGAGCATGTTGCCAAGATCGTGCTGCTGGAAGAGGAACGCTTCGGCCAGACGCTCGACTCCGGCATGGCGCTCCTGAACGAGACGGTGGCGAAGATCAAGGCAGAGAAGAAGGCCATGATCCCCGGCGAGGTGCTCTTCAAACTCTACGACACCTTCGGATTTCCCCTCGACCTCGTGGCGGACATGGCCAGGGACATGCATCTGGAGATCGACGAGGAAGGGTATCGCAAGGCCATGCAGGAGCAGCGCGACAAGGCGCGGGCAGCCTGGGCAGGGTCGGGCGAGAAGAAGATCAAGCCGATCTACAAGGACGTTGCGGCAAAGGTGAAGAAGACGGTCTTCGCGGGTTACGAGATGCTCGAAGGCACGTCTACGGTGGTCGCGATCATCAAGGGCGACCAGGCCGTTTCCGAGGCGCGTGAGGGCGACGAGGCGGAGATCGTCCTTGACCAGACGACCTTCTACGCGGAATCGGGCGGCCAGGTCGGCGACAGGGGCGAGCTCCTGGGCGAAGCGGCGAAGTTCAGCGTCACGGACACGGTGAAGCCCGTCGAAGGCCTCTTCGTGCACAAGGGCGCGGTCAGGAAGGGCGGATTCAAGGTCGGCGACGCGGTGCTGGCCAAGGTGGAGGCCGAGGAACGGATGGACACGGTGCGGCACCACACGGCCACGCACATCCTTCATGCCACGCTGCGCTCCGTTTTGGGCGAGCACGTGAAGCAGGCGGGCTCGCTTGTTGCGCCCGACCGCTGCCGCTTCGATTTCACGCATTACACGGCGCTCACGGAGCGCGAGAAGGAACGCATCGAGGAGCTCGTGAACGAGCGGATCTTCGAGAACCACCCCGTCGAGGTGGCGGAGATGGACATCGACCAGGCGATCGCGTCAGGGGCCATGGCGCTCTTCGACGAGAAGTACGGCGACAAGGTGCGCGTGGTGACGGTCAAGGACGTGAGCAAGGAGCTCTGCGGCGGCACCCATGCAAAGGCGTCGGGCGACATCGGCCTCTTCAAGATCCTTTCCGAATCGGGCATTGCCGCGGGCGTGCGGCGCGTCGAGATCCTCGCGGGACGGCGGGCCTATCAGGCGGTGCGCCGGGAGGAGCAGAACCTCCGCGAGATCGGACAGCTGCTCAAGGCTTCGGATCCGGACGTGGTCGGCCGCGTGGAGAAGCTCATTGCCCAGCTCCGCGACGCGGAGAAGGAGATCGACAAGCTCAAGCAGAAGATGCAGTCCTCGCAGGCAGGAGACATTATTTCCGAGGCCAGGGACGTGAAGGGCGTCAAGGTTCTTGCCAAGCACCTGGAGAACATGGAACAGAAGGACCTGCGAGACCTGGGCGACAAGCTCAGGGACAAGCTGGGAAGCGGCGTCCTGGCCCTGGGCTCGTCCAAGGACGACAAGGTGAGCCTCATCGTCATGGTCTCGAAGGACCTGACGAAGAAGTACCATGCAGGCAACCTGATCAAGGAAATGGCAGCGGTCCTGGGAGGCACGGGCGGCGGCAAGCCAGACATGGCTCAGGCCGGCGGCAAGGATCCCGCCAAGCTCGATGCAGCGCTCCAGGCGCTGTACGGCGCCGTGGAAAAGGTCGGCTGACGATCACGGCTCCCTGACAATCAGGGAGCCGTTCTTGTTTGAACGTAGTATCCATTCTCCTGCCTTCTGGCTCCTGGTTTCTGACTCCCTTCTTCAGTCTCTTGGGTATGATATAATGAAATCAAGCAAGAAAGCACGTCATTCCATAACCAGAGGAGGTCGTCATGGTCGTTGCCGAGGTTGTCAAAAGAGCGATGCTTGCCGGGCTGGGTGCGCAGGAAAAGGCCAAGGAGTTCGTTGATGAACTGGTGAAGGCGGGAGAACTGTCGAAGAGCGAGGCTGCAACCACCATCAAGGAATGGACCTCCAAGGCGGAGCAGGGCACCAAGGACATGGACGTGAAGTTCAAGGACGCGGTCACCGGCGTACTGGAGAAGCTCAATATCCCGACCAGGGACGATATCGAGAAGCTGGAGAAGAAGGTTCAGAGCCTCAGCGCCCGACTGCGGAAACTGGAGGGCGGCGGAGAACCGGAGGCCTGATCTCCCACGCGCACGATCATGTCCTTTCTAGGTTTCTGGAGAAGGCACTACCGGGACATTCCCCGCATCCGGCATATCCTGATGGTGGCGTCGCGCCACGGGTTCGGCCACCTGATCGAGCAGGCGGGCCTGCAGCGGTTTATTTCCATCGGCAGGCGGGTGGTCTCCTTCCGGAGGCAGCCGCCGTTGCATGCCATCGCCGCACCCGAGCGGATGCGGATGCTCTTCGAGGAGCTGGGGCCTACCTTCATCAAGCTGGGTCAGGTGCTTGCGTGCCGGCCTGACCTGCTTCCTCTTGCCTACGCGAAAGAACTGACCAAACTGACCGACTCCGTCTCGTCATTCCCCTATGAGCAGGCCAAACAGATCATCGAGACGGAGCTGAATTCCCCCCTGGAGAAGATCTTTTCGTCTTTTGATCCCGCGCCCATAGCGGCAGCTTCCATTGCCCAGGTGCACCGGGCCGTGCTGCATGACGGACGCGAGGTCATGGTCAAGGTGCAGCGTCCTCGCATCGACCAGATCATCCAGCGCGACATCAGCATCCTGACGGGCCTGGCGGGCCTGATCGACGCTCACGTCGGCGAGCTCAAGGCCTACAATATCCCGGGCATCGTGGAGGAATTCAGCCGCACGATCAGCAGGGAGCTCGATTTCTTCATCGAAGGATCCAATGCCGCGCGTCTGCGGCGGAACTTCAGTGACAGCGCGGATCTCTACGTGCCCGAGGTGCACGCCGGCCTGTCGGGCAAGAGGGTGCTCGTGCTCGAACGGGTCGAGGGCGTCCGGATCGACGACATCGACGCCATAACGCGCCAGGGATTCGACCGGCGTGAGCTTTCCAAGAAGGGCGCCGCCGCCTTCTTCAAGATGGTGCTGCAGGACGGGTTCTTTCATGCCGATCCTCATCCGGGGAACATCTTTGTGCTGAGGGACGGCAGGCTTGGGCTCGTGGACTTCGGGATCGTGGGCAGGGTGACCGAGGAGAACATGGACCACTTTGCCAACGTGCTCATCGCTCTGGCGAACAAGGATTTCGATGCCATGGCACGGCAGTATCTGAACCTCGGGTTCGTCACCGAAGAGACCGTAGATGTGGAACGCTTCGAGCGGGACCTGCGGGAGGACCTGGCGGACCTGCTGGAACCGTACTACGGCATGAAGGTGCGCCAGATCGATTTCTCGACCTACGTGGACCGCGTCACCCATGTGCTGAACCGCCACAACCTTCGCATACCGCAGAACCTCTATCTCATGGACAAGGCGCTCCTGACGCTCGAAGGGATCCTGAAGCAGCTCGATCCCGAGTTCGACTACGTGGCCTCCGCAGTGCCGTATATCGAGAAGCTCGTCAAAAAGCGGCGAAACCCCATCTACCTGCTGAACCGCGCTCAGAGGAACATCAACGCCCTGGGCGATGCGATAGCCGGTTTCCCCCGCCAGATCAGGAGCGCCCTCGGCAAGGTTCTCCGGGGTGACGTGGGCATCAAAATTCACCACGAGGGTTTGCAGCATCTCATCCGCGACCTCGACAGGTCAAGCAACCGCCTGTCTTTCAGCATCATCACCGCCGCCATCATCGTTGCGTCGTCCATCATCATCCATTCCGGCCAGGGACAGAAGCTCTTCGGCCTGCCCGTGTTCGGCCTGATCGGCTATGTCATTGCCGGCCTCTTCGGCATCTGGATCCTGATCGGCATCCTGCGGTCGGGGCAGATGTAGAAACATCGACAAGGCGACAGGGGGACAAGGTGACAAGGCGAGAAGAACAGGAGACGAGTGACACTGCTTAGGCGCGTTTGTAATTCTGAGCACAGCGAAGAATCCTGCCGTAGGAGAAAAACACGAAATCTGTCATTTCCCTTCATTTTGCTTTACGCCTGTCGCCCATCGCCTGACGGCTTTCGGTTTTCCCATATTGACGTAGAACGCACTCACGGTATATCATATCCGTCGACCCTTCGGGTCGCATTATGTCATCACCCAATCAACAGAAACCGGGCATCTTCAAGCGGTGGGTGCGGAACCATCTCTGGACCACCTTCATCCTCGCAGCGCTTCTGGTGATCCTGATCGTGCACTTCTACATCGCCCTTTTTGTGCCGCCGTCGCGCGACAAGGCATGGAAGGAAATCGAGGTCACCGACGGCATGAGCTTCAAGGCCATCGCGGCGAAGCTCCAGCAGGAAGGGATCATCCGGTACCGCGGGTACTTCGAGATCATCGGCAGGCTCCAGGGCATCAGCCGCAAGGTGCGCACGGGCTATTACGGCCTGGGCAGCCACATGAGCCTCTGGGAAGTGCTCGATGCGCTTCGGAGCGGAAAAATCATCGAGTACGAGGTCGTCATCCCCGAAGGATACAACCTCTTCCAGATCGGCTACACGCTCGCCCAAACGCCGCTCCTGGATGATCCGAACAAGTTCATCAACATGGTGACGAACAAGAAGTTCGTGCAATCCCTGGGATTCGCCGGCGATTCCCTGGAAGGCTACCTCTTCCCGGACACCTACTACCTCCCCAAGGGCATCACGGTCCAGGACATCGCCAAGCGCATGGTTTCGCGGTACCGCGCCGTGTATACGGAGGATTATCAGAAGCGCGCTGAAGAGCTCGGCATGAACGAACATCAGGTGATCACGCTGGCGTCGATAGTGGAGAAGGAAGCGAAGGTGCCGACGGAGCGGAAGCTCGTTGCCGCTGTCTATCACAACCGGCTCAAGAAAGGGATGCGGCTCCAGGCGGACCCCACGGCGGTCTACGGCAAGAAGGCATGGATCACGAACGTCACGTCCGCTGACCTCAAGCGGAAGACGCCGTACAACACCTATCTGCACAAGGGCCTGCCGCCCGGGCCGATCGCCAATCCCGGCCAGAGCGCCATCCTTGCCACGCTCTATCCCGAGCAGGTGGATTATCTCTTCTTCGTGGCGCAAGGCGACGGCAGCCACCACTTCTCGGCTGATTTCGGCGAGCACGAGAAGGCAATCGGACGGTACCGGGCGAACAAACGCAAGGCGAAATTACAAGCCGCGAAGCAGACAAAGCCGAAACGGCTGCAGGAAGAGAGCGAGGACTAGATGGACAAGAAGGCGATCACGATGCTCTTTGCGAACCTGCAGTCCCTGTGGCCTTACCTCGCGGGACTCTGGATGCTTGGGCTCATATTCCAGTTCCTGATGATCGCGAACCGGAAACCGGGAATCAAGGTCTTCGATCAGCGGCTCATGTACAACCCCTTCAACCTGCAGTTCTACGGCGCCGAATACCTGACGCTCACAGGGCTCAAATGGCGGAACCTGTCGTGGATCTGCTACGGCGTCTTCGTTCTGGTCCTGATCGGACTTTTCGGGGTCTACTATTACCAGAAGAGCTCGGGAGCGTGACGGCGGCGCTTCCGGCCTCTGGATGTCTTTGCGAGCCGAAGGCGAAGCAATCTCGTAGTTGCCTTGAGATCGAATTGCTGAAACGAGCTGGTAACGTATTAACGACGAGAAAAACCGCTCCTCGCAATAAGGGGGCAGAGTCATTCGACGGAAATTGAATATCCGCTGAATTCCGGCAACGCCTCCAGCGATTTCCTGATCCCCGCTTTCTCGAACTTTCCATAGGCCATCGAGTCGCCGTAAAGCTTGATGGCTTTCTTGTTTCCGTCCCGCTCGAACCTCCCGCCGCCCACGATCTTCCACGCCTTGTCTAAGATTGTGTACACTTCCTTCTTTGCGTTGTAGCTTCCCTCGATCACTTTGTCCATGCAGAAACGCTCGACGATGTTGGCGTGATACTTGGTCAGCTCTTTCGGAGAGAAGACGACATAGAGCGCGTTCTCGTTCCTGATCTGGACGAACTTGCCGGTCGTGATGGCTGGAATATCGGTCTTGGCGATCGATGAGTAGTAAAAGGGGGTGTAGTCGACGAAGATCATGGGAAGGGTATTACATGTACTCGGCATTCCCGAATACTTACATTGGAATACAGGGAATGCTCACGGTTTTATCTGCTCGACGAACCTTCCCTGATATTTTGCATGCCCGTCGCACTTCTCGAACACGAACTGGCAGATCCGGGTGCCGGGGTAGAGCGCGAGCGGTCCATGGCCCAGGTTCACGATCTCCAGGACCTGATGGTTCGAGATGCCGGGGTGCATGAAGCCCGCGGTGACATGCACGGCCAGGCCGAAGCGGGCAAACCTGCTCCTGCCTTCGAGCCTGCCGGAGATGTTGTCTGCGAGGGTGATCCGTTCCCGGGTGATGCCCAGGATCATCTCGCCCGGCCGTATCACCACATAGCCGCCATCGGGCACATGCAGGGACTGGGTGATGTCCTCGAACCGGGAGTCGTTCTTGATGTGATAGACCTTGAACTTCTTCCGGAATTTCCGGAAATCGTTCCCGAGCGTGAGATCGATCGATCCCGGGCCGATCTGCGACGGGTCGAGCGGCTCGATCCTGATCGAACCGTTCTCCAGCGCCTTGTGAATCTCTTCTCCGATCAGAATGCTCATCGTGTCGGTCGGTTCGCTAGGACTTGCCCAGATAGGCAATAATCGTGTTGCGGAATGCATTGAAGTCGGACAGGTGTTTTTTCAGGATCGCGATGACGATTCCTGCATCGACGCCTTCGTATTGATGTACGACGACATTTCGGAACTTGGCCATTTTCATCATGGTCGCCGATAGTTCTGCATCGACGATTTTATTTTCCTGAAGGATTTTGAACGTATCGGCGTAGCTGGTCGGCGGCCGCATGCGCCCGTCGGAAATGACATGGTTTGCGATATCGGCGCAGGTTTCGATCATCATTTGCAGGGTGCGTTCAACAATGCGTTGGGTTTTCCAGTCCGCGGAATAGGATTCGAGGGTTATGTCGGCATATTGACCGATTTGGCCGAAGTAGGTGTCGAGATCGCTGATCTTTCTCTGAAGAACGGTTTTGTCAACCACGGGAGAATCTCCGTTTGAAGAACGCTTCTTCCTTGATATGGAAATCGAA
Organism: Nitrospirota bacterium; assembly: GCA_021814615.1. Taxonomy (GTDB): domain Bacteria; phylum Nitrospirota; class UBA9217; order UBA9217; family UBA9217; genus JAKAHZ01. The sequence goes on from JAKAHZ010000101.1 coordinate 10,740, forward strand.
GAACTCCCTCAAGGTCAGGGACTCGTAGGAGTGGCGGCGGAAGGGCTGTTTGTCCACGAGGATCCGGCGGTTTTGCAGGATGCGGCCGGCGATGCTGACCGGCGAAGTATTGAGCATGATAAGATCGAGTTCAGCCGTGCCGAGCGCATCGGTCAGCCGGTCAAACAGGGACAGGCGATACTCGCCGAGGTTCTCCGTGCCGGAGATATAGACGGCAATATCAACATCGGAAAGCGGACGAGGCTGGCGCGAAACGAGACCGCCGAAAAGATAGGCGAAGAGAATATTCTCGTCCTTCTGAAGGACTTCTATCGCAGCGGGAATGCGGGAAAGAATATTCTCCGGCAGGTGTTCAAACTTGATCATGGATGATTATCTCTGAAAACGAAGGGGGTGTCAAGAAAGCACTGCGGAGGAAGCTACTCCCGCTGCCGGGGATCCAGCGCGTCCCGGATGCCTTCGCCCAGCAGGTTGTACCCCAGCACAGTAACGAGGATGGCAAGGCCCGGGAAGGCGGAGAGCCACCAGGCGATCTCGATGTTGTCCTTACCTGAGGAGAGGAGGCTGCCCCAGGACGGCGTGGGAGGCTGGACGCCCAGGCCCAGGAAGCTCAAGGCCGATTCCACGAGGATCGCGCCGCCAACGCCCATGGTGGCGGAGACGAGGATGGGGGAAAGGCCGTTCGGCAGGATGTGGCGGAAGATGATCCGGAGGTCCGTCGCGCCCAGGGCGTGCGCGGCGGTCACGAACTCGCGCTCCTTGATGGAGATGAACTCTGCGCGCACGAGCCGCGCAGGTTCCATCCAGCTGGTGAGCCCGATCACGATCATGATATTGAGGATGTTCGGCTCCAGGATGGCGATGACCGCCAGCACCAGGAAGATCGTGGGGATGCTCAGCATGATGTCCACGAAACGCATGATCGCGCTGTCCAGGTAGCCTCCGTAGAATCCCGCGGCAGCGCCCAGGAGGATGCCGATGATCGTGGCGATGCTGATGGCCACGAAGCCGACTTCCAGCGACACCCGCGATCCCCAGATCATGCGCGACAGCACGTCCCTGCCCAGTTCGTCGGTGCCGAAGGGATGGGCAGCGCTCGGGCCGGTCAGGATGTGCTTGATGTCGATCTTCGACGGATCGTAGGGGGACACCCAGGGCGCGAAGATGGCGGCAAGGAACACGGCGAGGACCAGGAGCCCGCCTGCGACAGCGAGCCAGTTTTTTCTGAAGGTGTGCAATGCCTGATTGGTGGTTGCGTTCGGCATATTTTTAGAATCAAAGAACAAAGACTGAGACTATAATGAACCGCGAAGGCGCGAAGAGCGCGAAGGAGTCAGATTCATTCAACACTGATTAACGCTGATAAAAAGACTATGAGGAAACATGATGAATCTTATCTATCAGCGGGAACCATAGCTTTTCTCATAGATGTTTCAGCGTTCAATTCGAATCGGCGTTCTTCGCGTTATTCGTGGCTTCAAGGAGTCAGATTCATTCAACACTGATTAACGCTGATAAAAAGACTATGAAGAAACATGATGAATCTTATCTATCAGCGGGAATCATAGCTTTTTTCATAGACGTTTCAGCGTTCAATTCGCATCTTCTTTCTTCGTGACGTCACTGATCCCGCTTTTGTTATTTCAGTCGCACCCGCGGGTCGGCGAAAGCATACCCCATATCCGCCAGGAAGTTCCCGAGCATGGTCAGGACAGCGGCGGGAACGAGGATGCCCATGGCGAGGTTGTAGTCCCGCGAGAAAACCGCCTGGTACATGAGCTGCCCCATGCCCGGAATGCCGAAGACCGTTTCCATGATCACGCTGCCGCCGATGATGCCGGGCAGCGAGAGGCCGAGGATGGTGATCACCGGCATGAGCGCATTGCGGAGCGCATGCTTGTACACGACCGCGTTCTCCGAAAGGCCCTTTG
>JAKAHZ010000102.1:0-12030 GCA_021814615.1 Nitrospirota bacterium
CTGCGTGCAGCGACTGCTAAGCGTGATTGCCTTCCATACTCCCGACGAGGAGATCAAGGGGCTCAAGGCATTCCCCCAGGAGGAACGGCCGCCCGTAATGCCCACGTTCTTGAGCTTCCGCTTCATGGTACTTTTCGGATTCGCCATGCTCTTCCTGACGGTCCTGGCTGTCGTGTACAGCATGCGCGGAACCCTGGAGATGCATCCGCTCTTCCTCAAGATCATGCTCTTCGCCATTCCCCTGCCCTACATCACCGGCCAGCTCGGCTGGCTCGTGGCGGAAGTGGGCAGGCAGCCCTGGATCGTCTACGGTGTGCTCAAGACGACTCATGCCGTGTCGCAATCCATCAGCACCGTGCAGGTCATCGCCTCCCTGCTCGGCTTCACCCTGCTCTACAGCGGGCTGGGCGTGATCGATATCTATCTCTTGTCGAAGTTCGCGAAAAAGGGCCCCGGCCCCTATCCGGTTGCGGCAAAGGAGCCGGACGCCGCGGCGGCCATGCTCACGCCGGCAAAGGAGGAAGCATAACATGGAACTCCAAGTCACCTGGTTCATCCTCTGGTCGGTCCTCTGGGCCGTCTACTTCATGCTCGACGGATTCGTGCTCGGTACCGGCATGCTCCATTTCGCCCTTGGCAGGACGGACCAGGAGCGCAGGATCCTGATCCGGACCGTCGGCCCCGTCTGGGACGGCAACGAGGTCTGGCTCCTGACCGCGGGCGGCGCCACCTTCGCCGCCTTCCCGGGCACCTATGCGCTCATGTTCAGCTATCTCTATTCGGCGCTCCTGCTGCTGCTCTTCTCGCTCATCATCCGCGGCGTGTCGCTGGAGTTCCGCGGCAAGCTCGAGGGCGAGCGCTGGCGGAAATCCTGGGACCTCGGCATCTTCCTCGGCAGCGCGCTTCCAGCGCTCCTCCTGGGCGTCGCTTTCGGCAACATCTTCAGCGGCCTGCCCATGGACGCGGCAGGCTATCACGGTTCCCTGCTTTCGCTCTTGAATCCCTACGGCCTCCTGACGGGCGCGCTCTTCGTTCTGCTCTTCCTGACTCACGGCAGCCTCTACACAGCCGTCAAGACCGAGGGAGAGCTCGCCGAACGGTCCATGGCGATGGCCAAGAAGCTCTGGAACGTGGAGCTGGCGATCGCCGTCCTGTTCCTGGCGGCCACCGCGCTCTTCACGAAGCTCTATGACAACTATCTGAGCACCCCGGCGTTGCTCGCCGTGCCGGGCATTGCCGTGGCGTCGCTCCTCGGCATCAGGATCTTCCTGGCCCAGGGCAAGACGCTTGCAGCCTTCGCGGCCTCCTGCAGCACCATTCTGATGGTGGTGTTCACCGGCGTGATCGGGCTCTTCCCGAATCTGATCCCGTCGAGCATCGACCAGGCGTACAGCCTCACGATCTTCAATTCCTCGTCGAGCCAGTACACCCTGACGATCATGACGGCCGCGGCGCTGATCTTCGTCCCCATCGTGATCGCCTACAAGATCTGGGTGTATCGCCTGTTCCGGTCGGCCGTGAACAACGCGACGGTCGCGGAAAGCGAGCAGATGTACTGACAGTCGGTTCCCCTGCGGATACCTTTTGCGATGGCATGCGTCGTCCGGTGAACAACCTCCTTGACAGCACGCGCTCCTCAGAGCGCACACCGCATCCAGATCTCCGGTCTGCCTTCGCAAAGTGTCCTTGTTCGACCGCCCGGCGCTTTCGACATCCCCCCCGTCGGCGCCGGGTGGGTCGAACACCTTTAGGCATCTATTACCCATACAACGAACATGCCCGACGAGCGTGAAGTCGGGACCGATTCAGATCCTGTCTGATCGCAGACTGGATACAGCCTTGCGCCGAAACGGCGAAGGACTGGAGAGCACCATAATTTGTCCACCCCTCCCGGAAGACCGGGAGCTTTTCAAAAGGAGACCATCATATGGCAAGCATCGACTGGAGCGGGGCTCTTGCATCGGGATCGACGGAGATCGACACCCAGCACAAAGAGCTCTTTCAGCGAATCAACGACCTTCTCAACGCGCAGGAACGCGGAGGCATGAGCAGGGAGGAAGTGAGCAGGATCGTATCGTATCTGAGCGATTACGTGGTGTTCCATTTCGGCGCCGAGGAAAAGCTCATGGACACGTACTCCTACTCGAGCGCCTCGGGCCACAAGGCCCAGCACGCTCAATTCATCAAGGTGTTCCAGCGGCTGAAGGACCGCATGCTGCACCAAGGCATCAGCGCCGATCTGCAACAGGAGACGAAGGAACTGGTCGTCGACTGGCTCCTGAATCACATCAAGTTCTCGGACCGGGCGCTGGGCTCGGCTTTGAAACTGAAACACGCAGGGTGATTCCTCATGCATCGACACCGTCATATCCGGCTCTCGAACGTGGTGCTCGGTCTCTCCTCGGCGCTGGACCTGGTAAACTGGTTCGTCGTGGACCATCACCGCCAGGTCACAAGTTTCGTGGACAAAATCGCTTCCGAGATCGGCCTGGGCGACGAGGACCGCAGCACGCTGGCCATCGCCTCGGCGCTCCACGATATCGGCGCGATCTCCTTCAACGAGAAATTCGACCTCGCCTTTGAAACACGGAACGTGATGAAGCACGCCGAGCTGGGATATCACCTGCTCGGAAGCATCAGGCCCTTCCAGCGGGCTGCTGAACTGGTGCGATATCACCACGTCCCCTGGAACGAATGCCGGAGCGAAACGTACAACGGCAATCGCGTGCCGCTGGGAAGCCAGATCCTGCACCTTGCGGACCGTGCGTCCGTGCTGATCCGGCGTGACGTCCAGATCCTCCGCCAGGCGAAGACCGTCTGCGAAACGATCCGCGCTGAACGGGGACGGATGTTCGCCCCGGAACTTGTAGATGCGTTCCTCAAGCTCGCCGAACGCGAATATTTCTGGCTCGATGCGGAAAGCGCAACAACGGACTTCACCATCGACAGCGCCATGGCGGTCTGGAACATCGAACTGGACATGGAACTCCTGATGGACCTGTCCGAACTCTTCCGGAAGATCATCGACTTCCGGAGCCCCAACACGGCGACCCACTCCCGTGACGTGGCCCATCTCTCCGCCGCCATCTCGCGCCATCTCGGCTTCTCGGAGCGCGAGGCGGAAACACTCCGGATCGCCGGCAACCTGCACGACCTGGGGAAACTCGCCGTACCCGTCGACGTGATCGACAAACAGGGCCCCCTGGACAAGGAAGAGCTCGCCATCATGCGAAGCCATTCCTACCACACCTACCGGATCCTGCGGAAGATCGGCGGGCTTGACGATATCACGCTCGCGGCCTCCCTGCATCACGAATGCCTGGACGGCAGCGGATACCCCTTCCGGTACACGGAAAGCAGCCTCCCCCTGGGATCGCGCATCATCGCCGTTGCAGACGCTCTTTCGGCGCTTACGGAGAACCGCTCCTACCGGCCGGCCATGTCCTGCGGCGCGGCCTTCAGCCTCCTCCGCGCCATGGCGAAGGACAGGAAGCTAGACCCCCTGATCGTTTCGCTTGTCGAAAAGCACCGGAGCGAGCTGCGCGATGTGCGGGACCGGGCGGACGATGACGGCATGCGGGAGTTCCGGAGGATCAGGAGAGAGACGGACAGCCCGGAAAACGGCCGCTTCCACGAACAGGCTGTCACGACCGTTACGTGAACGACAAACCCGGCAGGCGCTGCAGAATGCTGCGGTTGGCCGGAAATTATGCCTTACAATCACAAGGAGACAGATTATGACGTTTACATGGACAGAGGAACTTGCTACAGAGGTCGCGGAAATCGACAGCCAGCATCAGGAGCTCTTTCGCCGGGTCAACGGCATCCTGGAGGCATGCAGGGAGAAGAAAGGTCGTCAGGAGATCGGGAAATTCATCGAATTTCTCGAAGACTACGTGGACGAGCACTTCGCGGGAGAGGAGCGGCGGATGCTTGCCGTAGGCTATCCGGCCCTGTCATCCCACCGGGCAGAGCATCGCGACTTCACGCGTCAGCTTTCGGAGATCAAAAAGGAATTCACGACCTACGGATCGGGCATCAATGTGGTGCTCATGGCGGTTCGGGCGTCGGGCGACTGGCTCGTGAACCACATCCGGAAGACCGACAGGGCCATGGCCGCCCGCCTTCGGGAAAGAAGCGGCCAGGAGCTCAGCGCGGCGAGCTGATCCTACCGCGGTCACTACTGATGATGGATTCGTAAGAAATTCAAAACCTGCCACAGAGGCGCGACACAAAGAAAGCAGTTTGTAAATACGAGGATTTTCTCCGTGTCCTCAGTGTCTCCGTGGTAATAATCGATTTTTTGCGGCTTTATCACTGATACACTCCCTCCCTACGGCCGGATCCGCATGCAGCGGTTCCGGCCGCCTTCCTTCGCAGTCTGAAAAAGAAAACGATCGAAGCTGCACAATCACTCAGAAGACGTATGTGCCTTTTGCGGCTATAATGACAGACAACTTGCATGGGAGGAGGAACCGGCAGATGATCATCTCCAACGAAGAGGTGAAAGGGCTGACCATTGAGATCCCGGACGGGCACCGGCATCTGAGGACAACGATCGAGCTGCACGACGGCAGGACGTTTACCTTCCAGGAGGCAACGATCGCCAATCTGGTCCGCGCCTACGTCTCCGTCAAGACCCATCCTGAGCGCACGTCCCTTCGCCTGTCTGGCCGGAAGATCGAAGGAGCCAAGGACGGGTATGCTGCATGGCAGCTCCTGGAAGAGTGACTTCGCCTCAGTTGTTGTCCAACTTAAGGCTGATGATGCGGCATTGACAACGCCCGGGGTAAGCGCTAGGTTTGAATTCAGCAGCGCATGAAAACGTGCAGGAGGTTTCCCATGAAGATAAAAACGATGGCTGGAGCTGCGGCTGGCCTTGTCTCAACGCTGATGCTCGTCGGCGGCCTTCTCTATTCCTGCGGAGGAAGCGGGAGCGGAATCCCGTCAGGCCCTGTGGCGCTCTTTCTGACCGACGATATCTCCGACTTTCAGCAGGTGACCGCCACGGTCAACAGGGTCGACCTGATCCACACGGGTACGAACGCATCCTGCAACGTCTTTACCGGGCCCGTCACCGTGGACATCACGAACCTTTCCGGCGTGATGCAGCTCATTTCGCTCACGAATTGCGCAGCCGGCCCCTATAACCGGATCCACATCGAGTTCGCCAAGAGCGTCACCCTTTCCACTGCCGCAACCACTTCGACATGCATTTTCGCCTCCTACAAGGACAGCGGGAGCAAGCCCAACGCCCTCTCCTGCGGGCCGGACGCCTGCACGCTGGACATCAACGGCGCGGTGAATGTGCTTGCCGGCGGAAACACCAGCCTGGCGCTGGACTTCGACCTCAAGAACTTCGACGTGAGCGGCATGGGAACGGCTGCATGCTCGGTCACGATGAAAGTGTCTCCATTGAACGCATCGGACATGCAGGGCATCAAACATGAGGAAGCGATGACCGGCCTCGTTTCCGGCCTCAGCACCACGAACAAGACCTTCACGCTCACCCGCGGAAACGCGTCGTTCACCGTGCTGTATTCGGGCATCACGGCTACGTCGCAGCCCGGCCTCGATACGCTCCTCGAACGAGCCCAGAGCGACCAGCTTAGGACACGGGTCAGGGCGGCGAGCATCGACCTTGCCGGAATGACGATCACCGCTTCGTCGATCGAGGTGAAGGTGGAAGGAACGATCGAAGGCGGCAGCCTCGATACGACGGCCAAGACCTTTGATGTGCGCTACGCTGCAGGCGGAACATCCAAGCTCCTCGGCGTGGACTACAGCAAGGCGCTGGTGGAGGGGACCCTGGCCGAGGGACAGTGGATCGATGTGAAACTGTTCGGGTATGACGGCGCGCGGTTCCTTGCGCGCAAGGTGGAAGCGGAGGCCGCGGGAACGATGACGGAAGACTGATGAAAGCGCAATACGTATGGATCTGCCACAGAGAGCACAGAGAGCACCGTACGTCTTTAACAGGTGTTGAAAAAGGCCTCTCTTGGTGTCATTGCGAGGAGCGCAAGCGACGAAGCAATCTCGTATCTGATCGAAATTTCTAACTATGAGTTTGCTTCGCTTCGCTCGCAAAGACCCTGAAAAACGTTTTTCAACAGTCTGTTAAAGAATGATGTATTTCTCTGCGTCCTCTGTGACCTCTGTGGCTGAATAGATTTTTTACGAGATCACCATGATTGAATCAACGGAATGACGAGAACCCCTGCGGCTCCTCCTCGCGCATATGCACCTGCTCCTTCAGCTGCAGGATGCGCTCGCGGATCTTGATGAGCTTGCCGAATCCGAGCTCGTTCACATAGGGCGCCATGGCGATGGTGATGTTCTTGGGCGTCAGGTGCTCCCGCGGCAGTTTCTTCAGCACCGCTGCCACGATCTCCTTGACCCGTTTGTCGTAAAGGATGTCGGTGTCCGACGCGGGGGCGGCCGGCTTCGGCGCGGCAACCAGGGCGATCTCCCGGTCCAGCGCCATGCGGTAGTCCGCGTCGATCATTCCGGTATATTCGAAATAATCGAGCGCCTTCCTGACCTCGGAAGCGGACGTCCTGCTCTGCACGATGAAGTCCACGATCACTTTCGTGTTCCTGGCAAAGACCGCCTCGTAGGGCAGGATTCCTTTGTCCAGCTCCTGCCGCCGGTCGATGACGTTCTCCACCTCATCGGCCATCAGTCCCAGATCCGCCTCCGTCCGTCCTTTGAGCTCCTCCGGATATTTCGCGAGAGCGATCAGGTCGTCATGGAACGCCTTCAGCTGGTAGGGTGAGCCGTCGGCGCGGCTTTCCCGGAACTTTTTCGACATCCTGATATACACGGTCCGGTCGCCGTCGCTCCGGAGGATCAGGAAGTAAAGCTCCAACCGGTTCAGCTCCTCGATGGGCCGAAACTTTTCCCGCGCAATGAGCAGCACCTCGATCCCGCTCTTCTCATGGTGGTAACGCATGCCCGGCACTTCCTCGGCATCGATCCATCCGTCTGGGTTGTCGACGAGGCAGGGAGCGAATCCGAGGCGAACCAGGGCGTCGATGTTCTGCATCCCCCGGATCATGATCGTTGCCCCGCTCCGCGCCTGTTCCACGGTCGCAAGCGCCGTCTCCATGTTGCTCTCGCGCGCCATCCTGATTTCTGCAGTGGCCCGCTCGGCTGCGAGCCGCTTTTCCTCGCGGATATATTCGTTCGCCACGCTCCGGAAGGCGTCACGGATCGCGAGGCCGTCGGTCACGAGCCGGTCGAGGGGCCGCTCCGTCCCCTGGACCAGGTCGTCCATGGTCGGCAAATAGGGCGTCACCACCACCAGAGCGTTCCCCAGCTCGCTCCGTGCCTTGACAGCGCGGAACAGCGTGCCGTCCTTGAACTTGAGCAGGTGTTTCCTGCCCGCCTCGCTAAACTCATAGGAAACCGCATCGTTCCGCTTCTTCACGTCCCCGTCAGCCAGTTCGAAGATGACCTGCGAGAATTCCTCTGGCGAGCCCTGCAGCGGGCCGGCAACGGCGCCGCGGTTCTTGAGAAGCGGATCGAAGGCATTCTGCCGATACCCTCCGAAAAGCCTTCTCTTCATGTGCTCGTATCTGTTCAGGTTCACGCCGGCCTCTTTCCCGCTGTGCATCAATGCTGATGAACTCGTAAAAAACTTTTCGCCACAGAGGTCACCGAGGACACAGAGAAAGACATCTTGTTTTATTAAGAATTATCTCTGTGATCTCTGTGTGCTCTGTGGCATACTTTGACTTTCTACGATTCTGTCAATGCTGGAGCAGTGTAACAGGGAACAGGAAAAATTTCAAACAAAGACGATTGAATATCAGGAATTCCTTCAGGTGAAAATTACCGGGAAGAGTTTCTCTGTCAGGCAGGTCCGGGAGCGAGAAGGTAGGGCAAGACTTGGTCAAGGTTCGGAAAGAGCATGAACCCGTTGTTCACATATGCTTTATTCCAGGGAAAGAGCAAGCCCGCTGCTCTTGCTCCGCATGCCGCCGCCTGTTCAAGAGTCGCCGGTGCGTCATCGACAACCGCGGCCGCCTTGTCGAAGAGCACGGTTTTGTCGAAGGAGAGGTGCAGCTCGTCGTGGACCAGTCCGTGGCGGCGAAGCCACGCTTCCGTCACGCTCCTCGTCTCCGGCCTGCGGTGGCTGGCAATGATGATGCGGAACCCCTCCTTCCGGAGCGTTTCGAGAAAGGGGCGCGCTTCGGGATAGGGAAGGAAGCGGTCGTTGTTCTGGTCGCTGTTGATACGGTCGATGGTTGCCAGGAACGTTTTCGTGGAACAGAAGGGCTTCCAGAATTCGGCGTCAATCCAGCGTTCGACAGGCGGGAAATCGGGGCGGCCTTTCGTCAATTCCCCATAGAGAGCGTCGCAGAACTGCCAAAGCGTGTTGTCGATATCAATGACCGCGGTGCGTTTCATCTGTCTCACAGGAACTCCCCCACAATGCCTGATACGATAACACAGTGCGGGGAGTTGGTCAAAGCAGGAAGAAGCGGCTGTTACCTCTTCCGGGCACGGCCGGCAAGCAGGGGGGAAAAGAACGTGGAGGCAAGGACCACGAGCCAGAGCCTGCCGCGGAAAAGATCGAAGTCCCGCAGCAGTTCGTCCATGGGATGGCCCATGACGAGGACAAAGAAAGAGAATTCGAAGGACAGGGTGAGGCTGACCCAGACGAATCCCACGGCAAGGTATTCCCTTCCGGAAGACACCTTGAGCCTTCGCACGAGGAGAAGCGTGAGTCCGAAGATCAGGAGCGAAAGGGTGATGGAACTGAGCGCCCGGCCTGCCGTTTCGCCCAAAGCCGGCGTAAGAAACAGGTCGCGCAGCGCACCGTTCGCGATGGCAAGCGGGATGAAGAGCAACCAGACGAGAAAACTGCGGATAAGATAGTGCATCGGTTCTCCCGGCGTGATGCACGATACCGCGGAAAGGACGTGCTATACGGTCAGGCCCGTGCCGCGGCATTCGCTGCAGGCGGCCCTGACACCTGCAGGACGGCCGCCGAACCTGCCTTCGCCGTTGCAGGAAGGACAGGGCGCGTCGCTCACGATACGGATGACGCCGGTGCTGTCGCAATTGGGACAGAACAGGCGTTTTCCCGTTCCTTTGCAGGCAAAGCAGGTGTTCCAGCGGGCAGTAGGCGCGGAAAAGGCTCGTCCCAGTCTCTTGCCCGTTCCTCCGCACCTGCCGCACTTCATTCCCCTGCAGATCGGACAGGGAATCGTTTTCACGCGGGCGGCCTCCTGTCCGGAACTGTCATGATCTTTTCGAGAGCCGTTTCCTGCCGTCCTGCCCCCTCCTCGACGTCGTCTCTACGCGCTTCAGGAAAGTACGTGGCTAGATGGCGCAGGAGTTGCGTCTTCTCGCCCGGCGGCAGGCTTCCGAAAAGCGTGCTGCCGAACAGAATAGCGGAGATCTTCTTTTCCAGTTCCTGTTCTCTTTCGATGGCGTCGTCTTCGTTCATTGAGAATCCACACAGTTTATTGCATCTGATCTGTCTGATGACAAAGACAATGCACTCGTTATGCCATAGTTGCGTTTAACAGAATATCAAGGCCTTGCGCATAGCCGAGATGGACCAGATCATTGACAGAAGGTGTTTTTCCCGAATGCCCGGCGAGATAGCTATTTTTTAGGAGAAAGGAAATGTAATGCCTTAGTAGTGCGTTGGTTCGAAACAACTTTGTGTTATTGATCTCATGATATGAACGCGAGGGTGAGGAGCGCGATGTTGCGACCCTCTCGACGGCAAAGTTGGAACCTTTAGGCCGTGACTTTGGTCGGCTTCTTCTGATGTTTAATGATGGCGGAAAGAGAACGGAGGGCTTGATTGACTGAGTCGTGGTCAGGGAAATATTTAGCGACATCCGGTTCAATCACAATGACATTGGTGCCCGCAGCGTACCGCTTCGCGTATTTTCCGCGAACACCCTTGCTGAAGTCATACTCATCAAGCATGTCAGGATCTTTTTGCATTTTTTTCATAGGTTTCTCTTTCATGTTTTGTCGCCTTTCTCGCACTGATAAGACGTACCTTGTCGCCCCGCTCAGTGTGAACAACAACCACTAACCGATCACGATACGTGCTTCCGATAAGGATAAGAGACGATCCTCATGAGCGGAGTGAAGCGGATCGAAAATCGTCAAGGACATCGTATCCTTAAATGCTGTACTAGCCTCATCAAAGGAGATACCGTGAATTCGGACGTTTCGTTTCGCTTTTTGCGGATCCCACTCAAATAGAAGCATCGATCACCTAAGCCATAGGATTACCGCTGCCATTCGATATTAACATAAATGACGAATCGATTAAAGTCATTTGGCAATTCTTTATCAGTTCGTAGATCGGGCAAACGAAGTGAAACCCGACTTATTCGTTGCCGTAACCAGGACCAGGACCTGTCGGATTTCGCGTTGCTCTATCCGACCTACCAACTTTGTGTTATTGATCTCACATGAACGCGGCCGGTCACGCGCCGTCCTTTGGCGCGTCTCTGTGGAGCCGCAGGTTGGTGTTCCAGATTAGCCGTGAGATGTTGCAGCATGCAGTTTCAAACCAAGCGCATTCATGACCTTGAGGATGGTGTCGAAACCGGGACTTCGCTCTCCGGAAAGTGCTTTATAAAGACTCTCTCGGGACAGGCCTGCATCGCGCGCTACCTGGGCCATACCCTTTGCACGGGCGATATCGCCCAGGGCCTTTGCAATAAACGCAGCATCGCCATTGGCTTCCTCAAAACATGCCTCAAGATAGGCGGCCATTTCTTCAGGATTACGAAGATGCTCTGCAACGTCGTAGCGAGTTGTTTTGGTCTTAGCTTTGGCCTTGCTCATAATTCCCTCCTACAAATTGCGTGCTAAGCGCAATGCTGTCTTAATATCAGCAGCTTGGGATCGTTTGTCTCCACCGGCCAGCAGAATTATCAATGTTCTCCCGTGCATCGTGTAATACACGCGATACCCGGGGCCATAGTCAATCCGCATTTCGGAGACGCCTTCGCCGACCGGCTTTACATCGCCCGGATTACCGGAGGCCAGCCGCTCGACACGCGCCAAGACACGCGCTCGCGCTTTAATGTCGCGCAGGCCGTCTAACCATTGAACATAGGCGTCAGTTTTGCGGATTTCGATCATTCACTCTATTGTAGCCAATTGGCTACAACCTGTCAATGCTTTTCAGAAAGGCAAGACTGCAGTTATGAAAAAGCAGGAAGGATGATCAGTTTGTAGGTCGGGTAGAACGAAGTGAAACCCGACTTATTCGTTGCCGTAACCAGGACCTGTCGGATTTCGCGTTGCTCTCTCCGACCTACCAACTATTTTTTAGGAGAAAGGAAATGTAATTCCTTAGTAGTGCGTTGGTTCGAAAAAAAACCTTGCGTTATTGATCTCGTGATATGAACGCGGCGATGAGGCGCGACGGTTCTATCGTCGCGCTCGATCCGCTTGTCGGGACTTTTTCCCGGTCTTTCGATTACTCGCAAGTTCAAGCAATGCATTGGGATATTTTTCCGCGACTTGCAGCAATACACGAGCTGGTCCTTCGGGCTTACGTCTTCCCTGTTCCCAGTTACGAAGTGTTGCGGTGCTGATGCCCATAAGGATGGCAAACTTGTCCTGGGAAAGACCATATCGTTCGCGTATCTTTCGCACCTCGGATTCAGGAAAGGTGAAAGTTCGTGAAGGTTTCATGGCGCGTTTCATGATCGCGCCACCCTGCTTCACGCTTTGGAGCAGCTCATCGAAAAGTTCTTTCTTCATTTTAATTCTCCTTCCACTATCTTCTTCAATTGTTTCAACTGATCCGGCGGTAAATCAGCCTGTTCGTTTTTGGGAAAAGCGAACAACATCAGGATGATTTCATCAGATACAAACCAATAATAGATGACCCTTGCTCCGCCACGTTTCCCCCGACCACTCGCAGACCAGCGGAGTTTTCGCAGCCCACCGCTGCCCGGAATGATTTTGCCTGCATCCGGCCTTTGAACAAGTTGGTCCTGCAATAGGCGATATTCATCATCACCGAGGATGTCTTGA
>JAKAHZ010000102.1:12040-12596 GCA_021814615.1 Nitrospirota bacterium
AATGCGGCGTGTGAATATTGGGGTTTCTATTATGACCATGGTTCAATTATACGCCAATGGCGTATAGAGGGCAAGCGTATATTTGAATCGAGAGAAAAAGCAACTTTCGGACTTATACGCTACGGAGGGGCGGAGATCAATCGGTAAAGGTATATTCAATGACCAATTGACCCGCAGAAACATTGCCTGGCTGATATCTCAACTCCATGGAATCTGAATACCAGTCACCGCCCCAGGTAAAATTGACCTTGCCTTTCAAGTGCTCTGTTCTATATGGGGCGCCATTTAGCATAAGCACAAGTTCAGCTTCGCCATCTAATTTCCCATGGCAATGGATGCCCATGGAGTAGACATTCTTCTGGCTCGATTTTTTGTGCAGTAGCAGCACTTGTGACTTCTTCAGGTCTGTTATTTCAGATCGCTGCTCGTAGCTGGTGCACGACGTAGTGATCAGAATGAATTGAATGATGAGTAGCGTGAAGGGGAGTTTCTTAGTCATTTGATTTATCGACCAACGCGCGCCTGACGCGCCGCAAGGCGCGTCGCTGTCGAGGCG
>JAKAHZ010000007.1 GCA_021814615.1 Nitrospirota bacterium
GTAAAAACCGGACCCCCATTCGAAGCCCGCGGTGCGGGTGATGCGCGGCATGATCTCCAGGTGCCAGTGGAAATCGTCGCTCAGCGTATGCCAGTGGCCGCGCCGCGGGACGCGGTTCGGCGCCGTGTACAGGATGTAGTTGTACGGCGGATCGGAAAGGACGATGCCGATCCGTTTCAGCGTGGTGCGCACGATGCGGGCGTAATCCATCATCTCTTCCTTCGTGATGTCCGCGTAGGCGCAGGAGTGGCGCTTGGGGTAGATCCAGACCTCGAAGGGAAAGCGCGCGGCGAAGGGCGTGCAGGCAATGAAGTGGCGCGTCTCCTCGATGATACGCTCCGCTTCGGAAAGCTCCTGCCGGATCAGGTCGCAGAAGATGCAGCGTTCCTTGTAGTCGTAGTAGGATTTCGCGCCGTCAAGCTTCTCCTTGACGCGCTTGGGGATGATCGGCGTTGCAATGACCTGGGAGTGGGTGTGGTTCACCAGAGAACCCGCGGTCCAGCCCTGGTTCTTGAGCACCATGACATACCGCAGCCGCTCGTCGCGCTCCAGGTCCAGGATGCGGTCCCGGTAGGCCCAGAGCACTTTCTCGACCTGGTTCTCGGGAAGGTTCTCGAGCCGCTGGCCGTGCTCGGGCGTTTCGATGATGATCTCGTGCGCGCCGATGCCGTTCATCCAGTCATAGATGCCGCGGCCTTCGCGCTCGAGGCTCCCTTCGACATGCAGGACGGGGAATTTGCTCGGAATGACGCGCACCCACCAGCCCTTGGCGTTCGGTTTGACGTTCTCGGGCCGGAACGAGGCGATCTCGTTCGGCGTTTTCGCCTCGTTGCCGCCGCAGAAGGGGCATTCCGCCGGCGTTACGTCGTCTTCCTGCTCTTCGGTGTGATAATCTTCGGGTTTTTTTGGCCGCTCATTGGAGATGATGATCCAGCGGCCGACGATGGGATCTTTGCGAAGGCGTGTCATCAGCTTCCCGATCGGGCTTTGCGCTCGGTGAGCACTTTATGGACGATGCGTTTGAGTTCCTTGATCCGGATGGGTTTGTTGATGTATTCCGCCGCGCCGAGGCTCATGGCCTTGAGATAGGATTCCACTTCGCCGTAGGCGGTAACCATGATAACGTCCGCCTTGAGACCCGCCTTGCGGATCTCCTGGAGAAGCTGCAATCCGTCCATGCCCGGCATTTTGATGTCCGTGACGACCAGATCGAACAGAATATTCCGCATGCGGGAGAGAGCGTCCTCGCCGTTGACGGCGAGCGTCACGTCGTAGCCTTCGTCCGTCAAAATAGTGTTGAAGAGCTCTCGGGCGCCCTCTTCATCATCGACTACCAGTATTTTCATCTGTTCTCCAACCATGTGATGATAAGGGAATAGATATCACAAAAAGACCGCAGCGTCAAGGCAAGGGGTGCTTTTCTTCATCTTCGGGAGGCTCTGAATGTGAGGAAATTACACACTGTCAGGGCATCCCTACCGGTTCATTTCATATAACAGCCGCAGGCCTTCCAGGGTCAGATGCGGAACGACTTCGTCCACCGTCTTCGTTTCCGGTGCGATCAGTTCCGCCAGTCCGCCGGTGGCGATGACCTTCGCCTCGGGAGCGAATTCCCGTTTCATCCGTTCCACGAGGCCGTCGACGAGTCCCGCATACCCGAAGATGACCCCCGCCTGCATGGCCGCAACAGTGTCCCTGCCGATCACCCGGTCCGGTTTCACGAGCTCGATCCGCGGCAGCTTTGCCGCGCGCTGGTACAGCGCTTCCGCCGAGATTTTCACGCCGGGCACGATCGCGCCGCCCAGGTACTCGCCCTTCCGGGTGACGGCGCAGAAGGTCGTTGCGGTCCCGAAATCCACGATGATCAGCGGGCCGCCGTACCGCTTGAACGCGGCCGCGGCGTTCACGATGCGGTCGGCGCCGATCTCCCGGGGATTGTCATAGGACAACGTGATGCCCGACCGAATCGCGTTGCTCACGATGAAGGGTTCGCAACGGAAATACTTCCGGGACATCTCCGTCATGGCAGGCAGCAGCGGCGGCACGACCGTGGAAATGACGACGCCGTCGATCCGGCCGAACTCGATGCCCGAGAATCCCATCAGGTCCTTCACGATCATGGCATATTCATCCGCCGTGATCCCGGTTTTCGTGCCGATGCGCCAGCTCTCCCGCAATTTCTCGCCGTCGAAGATCCCGAGCACGACGTTGGTATTGCCGATGTCGATTGCGAGCAGCATGCTCCCTCCGATGTGATTCCGCTCAGGTTTTTTCGATGGTCACGTCGCCGGAAGCAACCGTGTGGACGCGGCCGCTGTCGTCCCGCAGAACGAGCAGGCCCTCCTCCGTAATGTCCTCGGCAATGCCCTGCTTCGTCCCGCCGGGGCCGTTGACGGCGATCCGCCTGCCCAGGGTCGCATTCAAGGACTTCCACGCCTGGATGACCTCTGCAGGCGATATCTGGAACCGGTGATACCACCCCTCCATCAGGCGCAGCAGAATGATCAGAACGTCCGTCCGGTCAAGCGTACGTCCCGCAGCTGCGGCCAACGTGATCGAACGGTCCTGGACCTCGGCAGGCAGACCGGACAGATCGGCGTTGACATTGACGCCGATCCCGAGGACCAGGTGCCGGATGCGGTCGGCCTCGGCGCTCATCTCGGTCAGGATGCCGGCAACCTTCCTTCCCTGAATCAGGATGTCGTTCGGCCATTTGATCCCTGCCGTGAGGCCCGTCGCCTCCCGGATTGCCGTCGCGGCGGCCACAGCGGAGGCCAGGGTCACGAGCGCGGCCCGGTGCAGGGGGAGGGGCGGGCGAAGGACGACGCTCAGATGGATATTCCCGGGAGGCGAGGCCCAGGTTCTGCCGAGCCGTCCCTTGCCGCCGGTCTGGACCTCGGCCAGCACCACGGTTCCCTCAGGCGCACCTTCCTGGGCAAGGTTCATGGCGCGGGTGTTCGTCGACAGGAGGGAGCGGTGATAGTCGACGGCTGCGCCAAAAAGCGCTCCTGTCAGCGCTTTCCGCAGATCGGCGGCCCGGATCAGGTCCGGAGCGGATCGCAGGCGATAGCCCTTGGAGGGAACCGCTTCAATCTCGTACCCGTCCCCTGCAAGCGCCCGGATGTGCTTCCAGACCGCGGTGCGCGACACACCGAGTGCGCCGGCCAGCTCTGCGCCGGATACATACCCGGTTCGCGATGACCGGAGCAGCGTGAGTATGTCCTCCCGGTTCGTCATCGATCAGGCATCCCCGAGGGCCTAGCGTATCTTCATGCTGATATCCGCCGCCGGGGCCGAATGAGTAAGACTGCCGGAGGAGATGAAATCCACGCCCGTTTCCGCGATGGCGCGGATATTCGCGAGCGTCACATTGCCTGACGCCTCGACGACCACGCGGCCGGCGATGAGACTGACGGCCTTTTTCACCGTCTCGGGCGTCATATTATCCAGCATGATCACGTTCGCGCCTGCGGCAAGCGCCTCCCGCACCTCGTCGAGCGTCTTGACCTCGACCTCGATCTTCAGCAGCGGGTGGGCCTTCTTCCTGACCTCGGCCAGGGCTTTGATGATGCCGCCCGCTGCGGCAATATGATTGTCCTTGACCAGGACGCCGTCATAGAGACCGAACCGGTGGTTCCGGCAGCCTCCGACGCGCACGGCGTATTTCTCGAGCATCCTGAGGCCGGGAAGGGTCTTGCGCGTATCCAGGACCTCGGCCCGCGTGCCCTTGATCGCCTCGGCATACCGCGCCGCCTGGGTGGCGATGCCGGAAAGATGCTGCAGCAGGTTCAAGGCGAGCCGCTCGCCGGCAAGAAGCGCGCGGGTCTTTCCCTGGACCTGGGCGATCATACCGCCCGAGGGAACGCGCGCGCCTTCATGAGCCAGCGGCGTGAACTGCACCCAAGGGTCGAGCCTGCGCAGCACTTCGCGGGCGATGAGCGATCCCGCGAGCACCAGGTCCTGCTTGGCGATGATCTCGGCGGTCGACGAGGCCTCCTCCGCGATCACGGCCTCGCTGGTCACGTCGCCGGGTCCGATGTCCTCCCGCAGCCACGCATCGATCAAGATCTGCACCTGCTGTTCCATGTTCCTGCCGCCTCTCTCCTTGAGAACACAGCTACTCGCCCAGCATCTGAAGGCTCTGTTCCAGCTTCTGCCGCATCGCCTTCAGCTCCTCGAGCCGGGCCGTATCCTTCTCCACCACCGCTTTCGGCGCTTTTTCGACGAAGTTCTTGTTCGACAGCTTCTTCGTGAAAAGGTCGATATCCTGTGATGTCCTGGCGATCTCCTTCTGCAAACGGCCGCGTTCTTCAGCCAGGTCGAGCACGCCTTCGAGCGGAACATACACTTCCGCTCCTTTGATGACGCCCGTTGCCGCCGCTTTCGGCTTGACCGCGGCGAGGTCGATCCGCAGTTCGCGGACGCGCGCCAGCGCCGTCACGTAGGACAGGTGCGCCTGCAGGCGGCCGACGATCTCCGCGCTTTCGGGTTTCACGATCACCGCGAGCTGCGCTGACGGCGGTATGTTCATGACGCCGCGGATATTGCGCACGGCGAGAATGAGGTCCATCACCAGCTGCATATCCCGCTCCGCTTCGGCGTTGATCAGCACGTCATCAGCCCGGGGAAACAGCGCGATCATGATCGAATCGGAAGGAGTCCCGCTGCCGCCAGCCCGGGCTCCGCTCGACGGACTCCGCACCGACGATGGCAGCTTCTGCCAGATCTCCTCGGTGATGAAAGGCATGAAGGGATGGAGCATGCGGAGCGCCGTTTCGAGCACCCGCGAGAGCGCCGTCCGCGTGGAGCGGCGCAGTTCGGCGTCCTCCTCCTGGTAGAGAGCGGACTTGGCGAGCTCCAGGTACCAGTCGCAGTACTCGTGCCAGATGAACTGATACAGCGACGAGGCGGCGTCGTTGAATTCATAGCGCTCCAGCGCTGTCTGCACGTCCCTGGCCACGGTCTGCAGCCGCGACACGATCCAGCGGTCCGCAAGCGTCGCCTTCGGCCCGAGGAGCGCCGCGTCCGGCGAGAAACCTTCATCGAGGTTCATCAGCACGAAGCGGCTGGCGTTCCAGATCTTGTTGGCGAAGTTCCGGTAGCCTTCGATCCGCTCCGCCGACATCTTGATGTCCCTGCCCTGCGCCGCAAAGGCCGCCAGGGTGAACCGGAACGCGTCGGTGCCGAACTGCTCCGTCATCTCCAGGGGGTCGATGACATTCCCCTTGGACTTGCTCATCTTCTGCCCTTCGGCGTCCCGCACAAGCGCGTGGATGTACACATCGCGGAAGGGGATCTCTTTCCGGAAATGGAGGCCCATCATGATCATCCGGGCAACCCAGAAAAAAATGATGTCGAAACTGGTGACGAGCACCGAGGTCGGATAATATGTCGCCAGTTCCTTCGTCTCCTCCGGCCACCCCAGGGTCGAGAACGGCCAGAGCGCGGACGAGAACCAGGTGTCCAGCACATCGGGATCCTGAACGAGCTCGTTCGCCCCGCAACGCGGGCAGGCAGCCGGCGCCGTCCGCTGGACGATCGGTTTGGCGGCGATATCGAACTTCAGGGCCGGACCGGCCGATGTCAGCCCCGTCCCCGCAGGGACCACTCCGCTGTCGCATTTCCTGCAGTACCACGCCGGAATCTGGTGGCCCCACCAGATCTGGCGCGAGATGCACCAGTCCTTGATATTCCGCATCCAGTCGAAATAGGTGTTCTCCCAGCCTTTGGGCACGAAGCGGATGCGTCCGTCCTCCACCGCCTTGATCGCCGGTTCGGCGAGCGGGCCGGTCTTGACGAACCACTGGGGAGACAGGTAGGGCTCGACCACGGTCTTGCACCGATAGCATTTGCCGATGGCGTGGGCGTGGTCCTCGGTCTTGATCAGGAATCCCTGTTCCTGCAGCAGTTCCACCACGATGCCGCGTGCCTTCTTCGCCGGCTTCCCCGCGATGAGCTTCATGACCTCGGGCCTCACCCCGTCGATGGCCGGCAGGATCTCGGCGTGCTCGTTCAGGATCTTCACCCGCGGAAGCGGAGGATCCTGGCGCAGGCCCGCCTCGTAATCGTTAAAATCGTGCGCCGGCGTGACCTTCACGGCACCGGTGCCGAACTCGAGATCAACGAGGATGGAGTCGCCGATGACGGGGATGTTCCGCTGCGTGAGCGGCAGGGTCACCGTCTTCCCGATGAGATCCTTGTACCGGGGATCGAGCGGATGCACGGCAACGGCAGTATCGCC
Organism: Nitrospirota bacterium; assembly: GCA_021814615.1. Taxonomy (GTDB): domain Bacteria; phylum Nitrospirota; class UBA9217; order UBA9217; family UBA9217; genus JAKAHZ01. The sequence continues at coordinate 6,242 of JAKAHZ010000007.1, forward strand.
CAGGAGCGTCTCGGGCCGCGTCGTTGCCACGGTGAGGCGGATGCTGGGCTCGTGGGACAGGGGATAGGCGATATGATAGAGCTTCCCCTTCTCGTCCTCGTGCTCCACTTCGATATCGGACAGCGCCGTGTGGCACCGCGGGCACCAGTTGATGAGCCGCTCGCCGCGGTAGATAAGCCCGTCTTCGTGCAGACGCACGAACACCTCCCGCACTGCGCGGGACAGGCCTTCGTCCATGGTGAAGCGCTCGCGGTCCCAGTCGCACGAGGCGCCCAGCTTCTTGAGCTGCTCGATGATCCGGCCGCCGGATTCGCGTTTCCACTCCCAGACCTTCTGTACGAAGGCTTCGCGGCCAAGCTGGTGACGGTCGATATGTTCCTTTGCCAGCTTGCGCTCCACGACGTTCTGCGTCGCGATGCCTGCATGGTCGGTTCCCGGCACCCAGAGAGCATTCCGTCCGCTCATGCGCATCCAACGGACCAGGATGTCCTGAATTGTCGAGTTGAGCGCGTGGCCGATGTGGAGCGAGCCGGTCACATTCGGCGGCGGGATCACGATGGAGAAGGATGCGCCCGGACCGTCGGTTTCGGCATGGAAGAATTTCCGTTCCGTCCAGAAACGGTACCAGTTCTCTTCGACCGCGCGCGGGTCATAGGATTTGGACAGTTCGTGAGTCGACATCTGAGGCTCCTTGATGGAATAATACAACAAAAAGGAGGGGAATCCGTCCCCTCCAGCGAACAGCACTGAATACTGGCATCGATGATGGGAAAATCCGGATGGGAAGGCGGGACCGGCCGGAAGGAAAACCCGGGAAGCGGCCGGCGTCAGAGACCGCCTGCCGGAATCGTTGACCAGTTCATCGATCGATTGCGTTGCCCGCGGCGTGCTTACGAACCCGCCTTCAGCCTCTCGATCTCCTCGCGGATCAGCCGCTCCGCCAAATCGGGGATCACTTCCCACGCCACCCGTTCCAGTACGTCGCGGGCGATCCTCGTAACGGCTTCCTCACAGAGCGTGCGCACCAGATCATCGGTAACGGCGGGGGTCGGCGCTTGCCGGAACGCGGCCGCAGAAGCAGCTGCTTCCGGCGATGCGATGGGCGCCGGAGCGGCCTGCGGCGCGGGTTTCGCAACCCGGGGCGCGAAGTCCTCATGGGAGACGCGGGATGCCACATCAAGCGATTCAAAGCTGACGATTTCCGATTGAACCTCCGAAGGCTTGAAAATGTCTTCCTCGCCCAGACCGAGTCCGGCCCGCATCTCTTCGCGTGCACGTTCTCCAACGGGAAGCGCTTTTTCCGCCTCCATGGGCAACGGCTCGGAGAAATCGAAGGTCTTTTCCTCCCGCGCGGGGGCTGCCGGCGCCGGAGGAATTTCGGGTGAGAGAGCCGCCTCGCGGAAGAGCTCTGCAGCAGGCGCTTGCGGCGCGGGTCTTGTTTCCGCCGCTGGCTCCACCTCCGGTTCAACCTCCATCTCAGGCTCTACTTCGATCTCCGGTTCCACCTCAAACTCCGGCTCAACTTCAAACTCCTCCTGCGGCTTGAGAGGCGCAGCGGGCTTCGGAGCTGCCGGCGGCGAAGCAGGCGCCTCCTGCACAACATCCAGGATATCAGCGGGAATCGCCGTCTTCGGTTTCTGCTCAGGCTGCGCCGGCGGAACCGGCGGTATGGATGGCTTGGCCGCAGCAGGAGCCGGCGTCGGAGGAACAGCGGGCTTGGGCGCAGGCTGCGGCGCAGCAGCAAGCTTCGGTGGAGGCGGTGGCGGCGCCGCAGGCTTTGCCGCCGGAGCCGGCCCCGACGACGCCGCGGCGAGCGCCTTCTTCACCTTGCCGATCAGCTCCTGCGATTCGAAAGGCTTGGCGATCGTATCGAGAATGCCGGCCTGTTTCCCCCTGCCGGCATCGTACTGATCGTCGCGCGACAGCATGAGGATGACGGGGGCCTGACCGGCGGGCGAATCCTTGAGCCGGGCCGCGAAACTGTAGCCGTCGATGCGCGGCAGATCGACATCCACGAGGATCACGCCGGGCGAAAGCCGGGCGGCCTCGGCCAGTGCGGTCTCTCCGTCGCTGACGCAGGTCACTTCATACTCTTTTCCGGAGAACAGCATCTCGACCACTTTCTGGATCGTGATGCTCTTGTCGGCAAGCAGGATTTTAACCGGCATTGAATAACCTTTCGAAATGTATGAGAATGACTTCCTGGTCCTCGTCCATGCGTACGCCCGCAAGTAGCTGCGGGTTGATCCCCTTGATCTCGGCAGGCTGCTCCACGCTATCCTCCAGCCTGGCCATCTTCACCACCAGGTCCACCGTGATGCCGAAGGATCTGCTCCCCTCGCGGAGAAGAATGATGCTTCTGCCGCGGACCGGTGCCTGCTCGGAGGCCGTGAAGCCGATCGGGCCGGGTTGCGGAATGCCGAGGAGCTGGGCAAGCTGGAACACGGGATAGAGTTCCCCGCGGTAGTCCATGATGCCTTCCACATAGCTCAGCGACGACGGCACACGGCGGGATTTCTTCCAGGGCAGGATCTCGACTGCTCCCTGCATCCTGACGCCGAAAAGCCGCTCGCCCAGCCGAAACAGAAGGTAATTGCTCGTCATGGCAGCAGGCCGTCCTCGTTCAGCAGAAGCACGAGCTCATCGCGGCTCTTCAGGACGCCGGCATACAGCAGCCTGCCACTGTTGATAATTCCGGCTGGAAGCGGTAACGGCCTGCCGGTGAATTCCAGCAGTTCCTTCGCAGCATCCACGAGCAAGCCCAGAACGCCTTTTGCGCCCTTGATGACGATAAGAGCGTTCCCCGGCTTTCCCGACATCCCCAGGACCTTTTTCAGGTTTACTGCGGGGATCATCTTCCCCCGGTAGTCGATCTTCCCCTCGAAGATCTCCGAGAGATTGGGATCCTTCTGCACCTGGTGTGACGCGGCAATTTCCAGCAGGCTGGTGATGGGGATCGCAAAATCCTCTCCTTCCAGCTGCACAATCAGATAACGGGTCGTTTCAGCCATAGCGAAATCGTACGGTTGGTTCCTCTCCCGTCCCGGTCGATGGGGACCGGCGCGGCATACGGTGCTGAAATCAGCGGCCGCGCCGGAACGCAGCTGACGCAGGCTTGCGCACGATCACGCAGGAGCGGCGAGCGTGGCGCCGCTCAGGAGTTTCTTCAGGGCCTCGATCATTTCCTGTTCTTCGAAGGGCTTCACGAGGTAATCCTGCGCGCCCATTTCGAGCGCCTTCTGGCGGTGCTTGTCACCGGCACGCGATGTGAGCACGATAATGGGGATTGTGGCAAACACCGGATTGCGCTTCATTTCGGCCATGAGATCGTAGCCGTGCATGACCGGCATCTCCAGGTCGGTGACGACCGCGTCGAACTTGGCCCTGCTCATCACTTCGAGGGCGTTCATACCGTCCGTCGCCGTTTCCACATCGTAGCCGCTCCGGTCGAGGAACCGCTGGACGTATTTCCGGATGCTGATGGAGTCGTCGACGACCAGGACCCTCGGTTTCCGCCGGACCATCTCGGCGCCGGCGCCCTCGCGGCCGGCAATAAAGCTGGCCTTGGTGCTCACGGTCTCTTCGCCGAAGAGATGAGAGACGTTCAGGATGAGCCGGACGTCGCCTTCGCCGGAGATCGTGGCACCCGAGAACATGCGCACGTTCTTCAGATATTCGCCGAGGGATTTGACGACGATTTCCTCGCGGCCCACGATGTCCTCGACCATGAGCGCGAGACGCTTCTCCGCGAGGGTGAGAATCAGCGTCGGGAACCGGTAGCCTTCCTCGCGCTTCGGCAGCTTGCCCGCCCCCAGCAGCGTGTTCAGGCGGAGCAGGCGCATAAGCTGCCCGCGGAGACTCACCATCTCTTCTCCGGCCGCACGCTGGATGTCTTTTTCCGAGAAGCGCGTGGTCTCCTCCACCATGTTCATGGGGACGGCGACCTCCTGCTCCTTCATCTGCACGATCAAGGCTTGCGCGATGGCCAGGGTGAGGGGAAGCCTAATGATGAACCGCGTTCCGACGCCCTTCTCGGTCTTGATCTCGATGCGGCCATTGATCTTGCCGAGCTGATTCGTCACGACGTCCATGCCCACGCCCCGGCCGGAGACCTTCCCGACCGCCGCCGCCGTGGAGAAGCCGGGGCGGAAGATGAGGTTCAGCGCCTCAGCATCGGAGAGCGTTTTTGCCTCGCTGGCGCTCAGGAAGCCCTTGGTCACCCCAGCCTGCCGCAGCTGTTCGGGGTCCATTCCCCGGCCGTCGTCCTCGATCTGCAGAACGATGCTGCTGCCGTCGTGACGCGCCGACAGGATGAGCGCACCTGCGGGTTCCTTGCCCAGCCGCACGCGCTCCTCCGGCGTTTCGAAACCGTGGGAGATGGCGTTCCGCACCATGTGCATGAGCGGATCGGAGATGATCTCGAAGATGGTCTTGTCGATCTTCGTGTCGCCGCCGGTCACCACCATGTTTACCTGCTTGTTCTCGAACTGCGCCAGGTCGCGGACCGACCGCTGATACATCTGGAAGAGCCGGTCGATTTCGACCATACGCGCCATGGTGATCTCATCCTGGAGGTTGGAGGTGATCGACGAGATGCGCGCCGTATCGAGCTCGAAGGAGTCGAAGAATCCCGAAAGCTCGGTCATGATCTCGTTGGTGTCGTTGGTGATCTCCGTGAGCTTTCTTGACAGGAGGTTGATATCGTCGTACCGATCGAACTCCAGCTCGAAGAAATCTCCCGATTGCCCCTCTGCGCGTGCTTTTTCGCCCGGCAGGACGGCTTGGGGGCTTTGGAAGTTCAGTGTATATTCGTATTTTTCCTCAAAGTTCCGGATCTCGTGGAGCAGCCGCCCCTGGCTGAAGGCGAGCTCGTCGCGCAGCGTCTTGATCAGGTCCACCTGCTTCGTGAGCCGGTTCCTGTTCACGACCATCTCGCCCACGAGGTTCATCAGGTTGTCCAGGCGCTCGATGTTGACGCGGATGAACTGTTTCTCAATGTCCGAGACGTCTGTAGCGCGCCGCCCGACGCCGCGTTTCTCGACAACACCGCTCCGCTTCGATTCCTCGATCTCCTTCTTGAGGCTTTCTGGTGCGACTGCGGGCGTAGACGGTTTTTCCGCAGCTGGCGGCGGGGAAGGAGGCGCGGCTTTTGTTGACGCCGCAGGCGCGGCGGGGGCAGGCTTCTCGGCAGGTGAAACGGTTTTCTTCGGCTCCTGGGCGATGGGTTCGCCAATCTCCTCGGCAAAAGCTTTGTCCCATGCCTCGTCCAGTTCCTCCTTGGAGGGCAGCGTGACCGGCTTGACAGCCACTTTCTCGGGAACAGCAGGCTTCGGCGCCGCCGCTGCCGGCGATGCGACCGGCTTGGCAGTTTCTGCGGCAACCGCAGGGGCTGCGGGTGCCGATGGCGCAGCGCCGCGCGTTGCATCGACGATGGCCTTGAAGTTCTGCGCGATCGCGTCGACGATCAACGGATCGTCGGGCTTCTTAGAGGCAATGCCGTCAACCATCAGCTTCACGGCATCCACGCTGTCGAACAGGAAGTTCAGGGTGTCCCGCGAAATGGGAATGGAACCGGAGCGGAACAGGCCCAGCATGTCTTCGGCTTTGTGGGCGACGTCGCTGATGCCCTGAAAGCCCATCATCGCCGCGGACCCCTTCAGGGTGTGCGCGGCGCGGAACAGCTCGTCGATGACCTCGCGGTTCGCCGGATCCTTTTCGAGCGCGAGCAGTCCCGTGTTCAGATTCTGGAGATGCTCTCCCGCCTCGACCAGAAAGAACTCGATGATCCCCGATTTATCCAGCGATCCAGCCATAGTGGTAACGTTCCCGAGCCGACCGGCATAGGCATCGCCGGCGCGTCTTCCTTACTCGATGAATCCGAGCTTGATCTCTTCGTCGCTCGTCGTCACGTCCTCGGCAAGCTGGGGAAAGCTGCCCCCGGGCATCGGAAGTTCGCCCTCGAAGGCATGCGCGGCCTGCTGCTCCGCGCCCAGCTTGAACCGGCCGATGGCGTCGGTCAGCCGTTTGGACAGTTCGGCAAGCCTGCTGATCGTTTCCACCGTATCACGCACACCGACCGTCGTCTCCTGCGTAAGCTTGGAGATGGAATCCATGGAATGCACAACGCCCTCGGACACTTTCACCTGGTCAGCGGCGGAGGAAGTAATTTCCGACACGAGCGTGGAGGTCTGTTTCACGATCTGTTCGATCTCACGGAGCGCGGCGCCGGCCTGGTCGGCAAGCTTGGTGCCTTCCTCCACTTCCCGGGTACCTTCCTCCATAACCGTCACGGCCTCGCTCGTTTCCACCTGGATGCCCTTGATGAGGCTCGTAATGTCCTTCGTCGCGCGTGCGGCCCGTTCCGCCAGCTTCCGGACTTCGTCGGCAACGACCGCGAAACCCTTGCCCTGCTCGCCGGCGCGGGCAGCCTCGATTGCGGCGTTCAGTGCCAGCAGGTTCGTCTGGGTGGCGATTTCGTTGATCACTTCGATGATGGCGCCGATTTCCAGCGACCGTTCGCCGAGGCCCTTGATCTTCTTTCCCGTGGTCTGCACCGCCGCGCGAATGCGCTGCATGCCCTTGATCGTTTCGGCCACGGACGTTCCGCCCTTGACGGCGGCCTGGGTTGCCTTGAGGGACGTCTGGGTGGCGGCTTCGGCGTTCTCGGCCATGCGCTGGATCGTGTGGGACATATCGTTGACCGCCTGCGCGGCTCCCTGGATCTGGCTGGTCTGCTGCTCGGCGCCCAGACGCATGCGCTCCGATGCGCGGAGAATGTCCGTGGTGGAGTGCTGGATTTCGTGGGCCACGGTGCTCGCCTGCGAGACGAGGGTGGTCAGACCGGCGATCATGAGGTTGAATGCGTCTGCCACCGATCCCAGGGCGTCGGCGGTCACTTCGGCCTTGACCGTCAGGTCGCCTTCCGCGGCGCCGGACACGATGGAGAGGAGGTCCATAACCTGGTGCTGCATCTTGTCCCGGTCGGCTTCGGTCTGCACCAGGCCCTGGAGACGGTCGATCGTCGTGTTGATCGTCTGGCCGAGCTGGCCCAGTTCGTCGCCCGTTTTCACCGATGCCTTCTTGGAAAGGTCGCCGCGGCCGAGGGCTTCAGCGACCCGCATGAGGTCTTTCACCGGGTTGATGATGATGGCAGCGATGATCATGGCGACGATCGACAGGATGACCAGGGCGCCGCCGCCGACATAGAGGATGTCCAGCAGCAGGCTCCGGATATTGTGCTTGATCTGCGTGATGTTGAGTCCGATATGGATCGTGCCGAGCGCGCCGCCCCCGATGGGTGAGGCGATATCCGTCACTTCGATGATCGTATCTTTGAGCGTCAGATTCGTGTCCGCCGTTCCGAAGGGGGCGTTCGGCTGGAGTTGGTTGATGTCTTTCAGGGCATCGGGGATCTGGTTGCCCTCGAAGGAGGACGAAAGGATCCGGCCCCGTCCGTCGCGGATGAAGGCGTAGGCTACGTCAGATTGTCCGATTGCTTCGCCGAGGATGAACTGGAGGGCGTTCAGGTCCTCCACCTGGACCGGTTCGGCGGCCTTCACGGAAAGGCCGTCGGCCAGGATCAGGGCCTTGTTCAGCGATTCGTCGCGCAGCGTGTTCGCCAGCTGGTAGTAGATGAATCCGAGGATGCCCGATCCGAAGACCGCGGACATGCCGACGATCATGAGCACGACCTTGGTCCTGATGCTGACGCGGCGAAAGAGCGCATTCAGAATGGAATCGACGATCTTCATGGACGAACTCCTTTGAAACAGAATTGTCTTCTCGCCGCTCTGCGGCGGCACTGGTTACGACAACTGGATCGCGTCCAGCAGACGTTCGACGTTGAGCAGGGCGGCAACGCTGTTCTGGCGGCGGATGATGGCCTGCAAATACCGTCCACGGCTCTTGGCCGCCGCGTCCTGCGACGCGGCTTCCGCCGGAAGCGGCAGAATGCTGCTCTTCGGCACGGAGACCACTTCGGAAACCGAATCCACGGCAATGCCGAGGGTCAGCGATCCGTAGCGGATGATGGCGACCTGGCCGGGGCCGGTTGCGGGAGCAAGCGAGAGCGCCGGCCGGATATCGACGATCGGAACGATGTTGCCGCGCAGGCTGATGACGCCGGAAACGTGCGATGGCGTCGTGGGGACGGGAAAAATCTTCTGGGGGATGATGATCTCGGCAAGAATATCGACCGTCACGGCATAGTAATCCCCACTGATGCTGAAGAGGCAGATCCGCACCTCCTCTTCCGCGGTTGCATGCTGTACCACATCGGCGGTGACGTCAGTTCCGTAATCGGTCAAACAGGATCCCCCTCGCGGGAAACGCGTCAGATGTACTTCTTGACCGTCTTGAGCAGATCCTCGGGCTTGAACGGCTTGGTCAGATACTCGTCGGCACCCTGCTTCATGCCCCAGAACTTGTCGCTTTCCTGATCCTTGGACGTGACCATGATGACGGGGATATTCTTCGTCTTGTCGTTTGTCTTGATTTCGCGGCAGACCTGGAAGCCGTTCTTCTTGGGCATGATGACATCAAGAATGATCAGGTCGAACTTGTCGTTCTTGGCTTTATCTTCAGCCGCTTCACCGTCCATGACCGTGACGATGCTGTGGCCGGTAGACTGCAAGGTTTGCTGGATGATCTGCAGTTCCGCCAGGCTGTCATCCGCTACGAGTATCTTTGCCATGTTCCTCTCCTTTTATGTGTCACCGCGTTGATGTCAGAAGGTAACACATTTTGTTGGTGTTGTCAAGTTTTCTTTCGTATTCTCGCGGGGTTGCGGGCTCTCACTTCTTCTTCCTGATCAGGTTCACCGACAGCAGGATGAACATGCTTTTCGCCACGTCGAAGTCCGACATCATGGACGCGTCGATGATATCCTGGACCGTTTTCCTGCCGTCCACCATGCCGAAAACCCTGAGGTCCGTAGGGCTCAGGCCCCGGCGCGTAAGCTCTTCGGCATTGCCGATCAGCGGTTCGAATACCAGGGAGAAGTTCGGGATTTTCTGCTGGATCAGCACCCATTCGTCGGCACGGCGCGTGCCTTCCAGGATCAGGTCATCGACTTTGAGCGAAATGGGATTGGCGAACACCGGCGGTTCCGCCGCATCGAACACAAAGGCGCCGTCTTTCCAGCCCATCACCTTGAAGACAACCGACTCGGTATGGCGTCGAAGACAGGCGGAAAAGAGCTTCTGATCCAGCAGCTTTTCCTGGGCAAGTACGCCGTCCAGCGGTTGGCCGGTCATCTCGGCGATCCGCAAGGCATGCTGGTACCCGTCCTCCCCGACCCTGCAGGTCTTCCGAAAGAGGCTTTCCAGGCCGCCCGGCGCGCCGTTCATGGTGCTGCCCGCAAAGCCGATGGCGCCATCCTTGAAAAAGATCTCGGCATCGCCGTCCTGCCGGGTGATCAGCAGCCTTCCGGTCTGGCGCTGAAGCGACAGCATCTGCATCAGCTCGATAATCCTGAAGGAGGCGAGATTTCCCCGGATGGCGGAGTCGCCACCTCCGCCGGCCTGATCCAGTTCTTTGCGGATCAGCTCGGGAAGCGTCGTGGCGACGAACTCATCAAGGATCCGTTTCACCACCGCCGTTATCATGGCCTCAAGCCCCTGGGGGGCGGCTGGTTCGGCTGACCGGGGCTGCGGTGCCGCGGCCCGCGATTTTGCGGCTGCGGCAGCAGCGGCTGCTGCTGCCGCAGCTTCCTGCGCCTTCTTGTCCAGAACTTCGCGGATCTTTGCCAGCAGTTCTTCGGGTTGAAAGGGCTTGGTAAAATACTCGCTGATGCCCAGAACGTCTACGAACTTGCTTCCGACCTTGTCTCCCTTGGACGTGACGAGGATGATCGGCGTGTCCCTGAACTCCGGATCATCTTTAAGCGTCTTGCAGACCTGGTAGCCGTTCATTTTCGGCATCACGAAGTCGACAAGAATCAAGTCAGGACGATCGGATTTCGCCTTGGCGATCCCTTCCTCCCCGTCCGACGCGAGCACGACCTCGTACCCCTGGGATGAGAGGATCATTTCGATCAGCCGCTGGACCGTCGGGCTGTCGTCTATGTTCAGGATTTTTTCCCCAGCCATGAATGGCTCCCCGCACGAAAGCGTCTTGATAATAGCATGGGGAGAAAGGGATTGTCAAACAATTTACTGAAATATCAGCAGGTTCTTGAACCACATTTTGTGGTCGCCGGCTGAGTATGCCAAGATATCGTGGTTTTTTCTGATCCGCCGTGATCAGATGCGGATGTCGTCAATCTGCCGCGTCAGTTTCTTCACCAGAACGGTCCCGTCCCCGCTATTGAAGATCAGCTTGCGGCCCACGGTGCCGCCCGTATCGTTGCTGATGACGGGAATCCGCTCCTCCTTGAGCATGTCCATGGCCAGTTCGATGTTCCGTTCGCCGATGTTCATGAAGGGATTGGTCACATTCAGCACGATGCCTCCGCCGAAGACCTTTGCGCGAAGGTTCCGGTGGTCCGATCCGAGGTCCAGGACGCGCTCGATGAGCTTGGCGATCGCAATATTGCCGTACTTGGGCGATGCAAGGCCCTCGCCGTTCCAGAAAGGCAGCATGAAATGATTGATCCCGCCGTGGCGCAAAACACTGTCCCAGAGACAGACCGACACGCAGGAGCCGAGAACGGTCGTTACCAGGTGGGGGCGCTCGTGCACGAAGAGCGATCCCGCAAGAAGATAGTGGGTATTGTCAGCGCCAGGAGGCATCATCACTGCCGTCACCGCCCTCTGCGCCGGCCCGGACGGCCGGCTGCAGCAGGTCCTTCTTAATACTTCGTTCCTTCGTCAAAAATGATCTCGTTTCCCTCGCCCGAAGTCGCGCCCTCGGCGCCGCCTGACGGCAGCTCGGCCAGGGCAAGGGTGAACAGGCATCCGCCGTTCTTCTCTCCCGTCAGGGTAAGCGAACCATAGAGCATCTGCGCGAAGGCCTTCGATATGCTGAGGCCCAGTCCGTGGCCGCGGTGACGTTTCTGCGTGCCCGTGTCGAGCTGCACGAACCGGTCGAAGACCTTCTTCCGGTCTGCCTCGGGAATGCCGATGCCTTCGTCGGCGATCGACACGATGAGGCGGTTCTCGTCGCGGCGGGCGCTGATCTGCACACGCTTGCCCTCCCGGTTGAACTCGATGGCATTGGCAAGGAGGTTGGCCAGGATCTTATGGAGTTTATCGGGGTCGGTGGTGAAAACGATTGCCTCGCCGCCGGGGCCGCCGCAGGACAGTTCCACGGAAAGATGCTTTTCCGACGCCTTGTGGCCGAAGTCCTCGGCGAGCCGCCGCACCAGAGCCGTCACGTCGACGCGCGCGGGGCTCAGAGAAATCTCGCCGGCTTCGAGCTCGGCAGCGGCAAAAATGTTCTTGAGCTGGAAGTCGAGCTCGAAAGCCTCGTGATGGATCACCGCAGCCAGGGAGCGGCCTGTTTCGGCGTCCGTCTTTCCGTCGGCGATCTGGCGCGCCAGGCCCAGGATGGCTGCGAGAGGATTGTTGATCTCGTTCCGGATGTTCGAAAGGAAGTCGCTTTTGAGCGATTCCGATTGGCGCAGTTTCTCGTTCACCGCCTCGAGGTTTTTCGTCATGGTCCTCAGGTGGGTTACCGCGATCCTGCTTTCGTCGAGCCTCCGCTTCAGCTCGGCAAGCAGCATTTCATCTTCGATCCTCTCCATGGCTTCCTCCTCCCGGGGATGCTCCGGCTGCATGCATCGCTCCCGCAGGAACGAGCGTCCGGGTTATCATAGGCTGATGATAGCTGAAAAATCGGCAGTGCGGCGGAAAAAAGGGCGGGAATCAGTCACATTTGACGTCTTCTTTGCACAGGCCCTCATCGGGCGCGGGGTTGAAAAGCTGATCCGAAGGCGGCGCAAGGGGAAGCAGGCTCGGTGGAGCGCTTTGCACGGCCTTTTTGCCGGCCTTTGTCCCGGCGGCTCCCGGCTTCTTCTGCACAGGGCTGTGCGCCGCGCTTCTGCAAGAGGCAAGATACTGGCGGATGGCTTCGGTGCCGGTCAGAAAGATCTTCTCGTAGGTCCCGTTCACCATGAGCGTGGGGACCTTGTCGATGCCAAGGTTCTTGAGCGTCGCCGCGTGCTCCATTACCTTCACGTGGGTCACCTCGAGCTTCTGCGCTTCGATCTCCCTCCGGATCTCGGTGCAGTGCTTGCAGTCCGGGCTGTAGAACAGCACCAGCCTATCCTGAACCGGCAGCGGCGTCCCGCCCGCAGGCAGGATCAGGAAGAGGAGGGAGAGGATGGCTCCGAGGGAGAGGAATCCGGCCAGCACGGCCGTACGGCCGGAGAAGAGGCGCAGGATGCCGAGCACCAGATAGATGCAGAGCACGCTCAGACAGAAGAGACAGAAGGCGTTCAGATGATACAGCTGGTATCCGGTCAGAAACCCCTCGCCTGCAAGCGCGGCGACGAGCAGCATATCGACAGCCTGCTCCCGCAGTTCATGTACCGTCTTCAAGCCGCGGAAGGAGAGCGCGAAGAGCACCGCCATCATGCCGAAGCCGATGGCGAGCATCGACGCGTCGCCGTACCGCGCGACCTGCCCCACGACTTTGCATCCTTCGGTAGCGCAGATGCTCTTGCCGAAGGACTGCAGGATCGCTTCCAGGAGAATATAGAGGCTTCCCAGTCCGCTGACGATTACGAAGAGAAGCGATGAGAGATATTTTCCGTTCATATGCTAGAGCTGTTTGGCCACCGTATCGATGAATTCCTCGGTAAGGGCGTACTTCGCCGGCCTCGGTTCGGCAATCACGGAGAGGTCCTTGGTCATGACGCCGCTCTCGATCGTCTTGATCACCGCAGCCTCGAGCCTCTTACAGAAGGCCACGACCTCGGGAGTATTGTCCAGCTCGCCGCGCCGGCTGATTGCGCCGGTCCAGGCGAAGATGGACGCCACGGAATTGGTGGACGTTGGATTGCCCTTCACGTGCTCGTAATAGTGGCGCATCACCGTGCCGTGCGCGGCCTCGTATTCGTATTTGCCGTCAGGCGAGACCAGGACCGAGGTCATGAGCCCCAGGCTCCCGAAACCCGAGGCGATCATGTCGCTCATCACATCGCCGTCGTAGTTCATGCAGGCCCAGAGCATGCCGCCCGAGGCTTTCATCACCTGCGCTACTGCGTCGTCGATCAGCATGTAGCGGTAGGAGATGCCGGCAGTCTCGAACTGGGCCTTGGCTCGGGCCGTCTCGTCAGCAAAGATATCGCGGAAGAAGCCGTGGTACTGCTTCGATATCGTGTCCTTGGCCCCGAACCAGAGGTCCGCTTTCTCGGCCACGGCGTACTGGATGCAGGCCTTGGCGAAGCTCCGGATCGATTTCTCCGTGTTGTGCATGCCCATGATCACGCCGGGCCCCTTGAACTCGTGGATTGCCACGGTCTGGGGCGCCCCGCCGCCTGCGGGCGTGAAGACGATCTCCGCCTTGCCCGGACCGGTCACGACGAGCTCGCTGTTCTTGTAGATGTCGCCGTAGGCGTGGCGGCCGATCATGATCGGTTTCGTCCAGGAGCGCACCGCCGGCGGGATGTTCTTGATGATGATGGGCTTCCGGAAGACCGTGCCGTCCAGAATCGAGCGGATCGTACCGTTCGGGCTGGCCCACTGCTTCTTGAGATTGTACTCTTTCACGCGCGCGGCGTTCGGCGTGATGGTCGCGCATTTGACGCCCACGCCGTACTGCTTGATCGCCTCGGCAGCCTCGAAGGTCACCTTGTCGTCCGTGGTGTCGCGGACCTTGACGTGCAGATCGAAATATTTGAGATCGACATCGAGATAGGGCAGGATGAGCTTGTCCTTGATCATCTTCCAGATGACCCGGGTCATCTCGTCTCCATCCATCTCCACGATGGGGTTCTTTACCTTGATCGCCACGCGCATGGCCTCCTTGGCTTGTCGGAAACCCGGTCAGCATCGATCCGGGTTGGAGGATGAATATTAAAGCCTTGTTCGGGGATTGTCAATGATGGTTGAGAGAAACTGAGGGTGGGCGAGGATGTAAGCTTGAAGAGCGAGCTAACGCGCGCGTGAGGAGGTCTTGATGACGGCATCGACCACGATGCCGTCTTTCAATACGATTTGCGACGTATTGGAATCCCCGAACCGGATAGGTTCGGCGCGTGATTGTTGAGGTCATCAGGTGGTTGCTTCATTCATTATCCCGTTTACTTTGCCTCAGGGTATTTCTTGCTGCAGGGAGCTTCCCGAATCCCCGGCGTTCACGCTTCCTTCCGCAGGATCGCCGGCGGTTCGCAGGAGATCGTCATCTTCCTGCCGTCGGCCGGATGGCGGAATGTCAGTTCAAGCGCGTGCAGATGGTACCCGGGGTCGCCGGGCAGTGCACGCGTGCCGATCACGGGGACACCTCCGGTGCCGTAGAGCGGATCACCCACCAGCGGATGTCCTGTCGAAGCCAGATGGATCCGTATTTGGTGCGGCCTGCCGGTCTCGATCACGACATCGCAGAGGAACGAACCCTGCCGCTGTTCCAGCACCGTGACACGGGACCGGGCGCGTTTTCCGTCCGGAGAGGCGGCATGGACTGTGCCGAGCAGCTCATGGGGGACCGGCCCGATAGGCAGATCGATCGTCATTGCATACTTCTCCGGAGAGCCGCTCGCGAGAGCGCGGTAGCGCTTCACCATCCCATTCCCTGACCACTGCCGTATCAGCTCCCTCCGGGCTCCCTGATTTCTGCTGAAGAGCACGATGCCTGATGTCCACCGTCCCAGCCGGTGCAGAGGCGCGGCATTGGGCGCAGAGGCGCTCACCAGCGACAACAGCGTGTTCTGCAGGAAGTTCGCGCCAGGCAGAGTGGGCAGTCCGGCCGGCTTGACCACGGCAAGCAGGTCATCGTCCTCGTAGAGGATTGAGAACAATCGCGGAGCGTCGGGCTCGATCCATGGAGGTCGCTGCCAGATCAGCTCGCTTCCTCTCTTCAGGACCTCATCTGCCTTTCCGGCCCGGCCGTCGATCAGCACCTGCCCTGCTGCGATGCGCTCTTTCCACTCTTGTTCCGTGGAATGTGCGTAGCAATGGACGAGATAGGCGGTCACTGTCCGGCCCTCGGCATCTGGACCGAGCTGTTCGCGGTATTCGCAGCCGTCGTTCAGGATCGGGCCGGCAGCAGGACCCGGTCGTTCAACCAAGAGTGAAGTGCGGGGATCGGTCATCACGCGTCCCTATCCCTGGGCATGGCGGACTTGATGTCAACGACCGGCGTCCCATCGAGAGCTTCGAGCGGACCGACTTTGAGTCGCGTGCCTTCGATTGCAAGCACTTTCACGCGATGGATGCCGAGCGGGTTCGGGCGGTGAGGTGACCGGGTCCCGAAGACGCCGGTCAGGGGAAGGTTCTTGTTGCCGCGGGGATGCACTTGCAGCATGTCTCGCGAGGCCTGATGCAGCCAGGTGATCACGATGATCTCGCTGCCCACCTTCACACCCTCCAGACCGGCGGTATAGGCGGCATCAAGCTCGATCCAGGCATCAGGCGCGCCTTCGTGGCCCTGCTTGGGCGCATCTTCGAGGCGCTTAAGGTAGGAGCGAACGATGCCGATCGGAGTGAGTGTATAGTCGATACTCATAGAGAATACTCTTGAAGAACTGCAGCCTGCGTTTCAGTAATGAATAGCAATGACAGCCGCGATTCTTGCCCGAGCGAAGGGAGGGGAAGAATGCGGCGGTCAGAAGCGGCCCGCTTGCGGGTGGTCTCTCTGGACTGCCTGGTTCTCCCGGCGGTTCGTGCCGGGATGACAGTCCCCGCGCCGCAGTGCGCGGGACTCGAACGACTTGTTAACACATCAATCAAATGACCCGTTTGTATCTTTATCGTCAAACTGACCCGGTTTCATATGATCTTCCTCAAGTTTCGATAGCCACGCAATATAATCTAAGTGTTCCTTCGACATTTTTTGCTCTGAGAATGAGGCCTTTTCTTCATAGCGGGAGCCGGGATAATAAAACTGGGCTCGAATAAATGGATTTTTGAAAGGATAACCGTATGATGCAAATACTTTGTTCTTCGCGTATCTCAATTGAGAGGATGGCATGATTCCGTGAAATTTCTTTATTTCGATCATATCCTGAGATACAGGTCGCGAAATCAACGGGAACCGAGAGCTCCCACCTTGCAAAAGAAAGTCGTTTTTCGGTTTAAAGTTCTTTATATTCCAAGAAAGAACTAGCACATCTCCAATTAATTCCGCTTTCTGTTCTCGCGGTAGCGTGCCAATCAATTCTTTAGCGTTTGATGTCTTTGTTTTAAAGATCATGTAATAATCTTCAATTACACTTTTCCAATGACCACCCGTTCTGAGGATGTACTTAAGATTCAAACCGCCCATCGAATCTGATATGCCTCCAACATCATAAGTATGTTTTATTTGTTTTGTTTCGCCGCGTTTGAATTCTACTGAATATGTGAATACCAACTTAGAAAAGTGCGAGTCTTTTATTCCGGGATTCGGAATGCCTTCCTTTTTCGAAATCGCTACCTCTTGCCCATTAACCCAAGTGCGGAAATGCGTATCAATTTCAATTTGCTCACCCTCTATATCATCAACGAGCACGGGAAAACCCATTTGAAGTACGGTATCTCCTCCGTGATTCTTGAATGTCATATCGACATCAAAACCGAAATTGTTGCGCTTGCTGTGACCGAAGGCTTTGTTGTCCGTGATTGTTATTGTTTCCGCGACAAGTTGAACTTCGGATGATTTAGTGGGAAATACTTGGTACCCGTTGCCTTCATATACACTGTCATCCGCATACGAGTTTTGTAGTGGTACACAGCTAAAAAGAAAGAGGACCAGAAAAGAGAAAAGGCATCTCGTCATGTCCGATGACCTCCATTTAGTGATCCGCAACAGGTTAACCAATAATTGAACGATTTTTCCCGACTTTGTCGTGATTAGCTCGCTAAATCCATCGATAAAGAACAAGGCATCAGAACAACATCTTGATATTGCTAAAAATGTAATGTCGGATAATATTCCGTAGGAATACTTGAGGACATCTCCTCATCTCCGAAATTATCGTTATCCTGTCTTACGAAATGATGATCTTTACGTTCTGCTTTCTTGCGCGAGAATACCGAAATCCTGACGGGAAGTCAATGAAACAGATTGCTTCGGAAGGTTGGCTTGCGGGACAAAATGAGTATTTATGCTGCCTTTGCGAGTCCCCGTTTTTCACGAGGATAGACTCCGCGAAGAAACTCGTAGTCAATGTCATCACCCACGGGATTGCCGCGCAGCAAAGATTTCTTCAGTGTCCTCAGTGTCTCCGTGGTAATAATCGCCTATTTGCGACTTTAATTGTAGTCGTTTCACTGTATCAGCGCGGCGCTCGCCCGGGATGCCGGCAGGCTGCGGCCCGATTGATCCACGCGGAAGAATTCGATCGTTTCCTGCAGCTGCGCTGCCTGCGATTCGAGCGCGGCCGCAGTCGTGGCGATCTCCTGCGCCG
The DNA here is from genome assembly GCA_021814615.1 of Nitrospirota bacterium. GTDB lineage: Bacteria > Nitrospirota > UBA9217 > UBA9217 > UBA9217 > JAKAHZ01. The sequence goes on from JAKAHZ010000007.1 coordinate 23,730, forward strand.
TGTTGGCGTTCTGCTGGATCACTTCGTTCAACTGCAGGATGGCCGTATTGATTTGATCCGCGCCGGTTGCCTGTTCGTTGCTTGCCGCCGCGATCTCCTGGACCATCTCCGCGGTGCGCTGGATGTCGGGGACGAGCTTCTCGAGCATTTCCCCGGCGAACTCCGCCACTTCGACGCTCGTTGACGAGATCTCGCTGATCTCCACCGCGGCGTTCTTGCTCCGTTCCGCAAGCTTGCGCACCTCTCCCGCCACAACGGCAAAGCCCTTGCCGCTTTCGCCCGCCCGCGCCGCCTCGATCGCCGCATTCAACGCCAGGAGGTTCGTCTGGCGGGCGATCTCCTCGATGATCGATATCTTGGTTGCGATCTGCTGCATGGCAGCCACGGCGTTGGACACGGATTTGCGGCCGTCGAGAGCGCGTTTCGACGACTCGGCCGCAATTTTCTGCGTGCGCTGCGCGTTCTCCGCGTTCTGTTTGATCATCGAGGTCATCTGTTCGATGGACGCGGACGCTTCTTCCGCCGAGGTTGCCTGCGTCCCTGCGCCTTCAGTCATGCGCTCCGACCCCTCTGCGAGCTGGTGGCTTTCCGCTTTCACCGTGTTGACGGCCTGTTTCACGTCCGCAACAACCCGCATTATGTTTCCGGTCATGGTTTCCATCGCGTTGCTCAGCTTTCCCGCCTCGTCCACGCTCTTCGATCCCGCGGCGACGGTCAGATCCCCCTTGGCGATCTCCGCCGCAACAGCAGTCAGTTTCTTCAGGGGCTTCACCACGATCCTGCCTGATCCCGCATAGATCGCGCCGCCGACAAAAATGCCGGTGATAATGTTCACAATGAACACGAAGAGGATCGTCGTGTTCATCTGCTCGCGCACGACCCGCTCGGACATGCCGATCGTGATGTTGCCGCGGGCGCCGGTACCCATAGTAACGGGAGCGGATACTTCGATCATCGTCAGCTTCTGCCGCAGGGCTTTCATCGCATCGGAGGCCGCATCCCGTTCCCGTCCGGCAAGGATGGGCTTCACCTCGGGAGAGGCAAGGTTGAAGCTCGCGCCATTCGTTGTCAGCACTTGTCCCTTGTCGTCCTGCACGACGCAGAACAGCACATCCGCATCGTTCTTGATCTCACTTACGAGCGCGTCGAGCTTCGCCGTTTCCCGCTGCCGGACAGCCTCTCCTGCCACGCCTGCCAGCGCATCGGCGAATCCCTGCCCCTTCGACACCAGCGACTGGTGCAGAACCGAGCGCGTCTTCATGGTGATAGCGATGCTGGACCCCAGGATGCCGACAACGCAGACCGCGGCAACGATGGCAAGAAACTTCATGCTGATGCTCTGCCTGAACATGAATGGATCCTCCTGCCGTTTCTCCTCCCCTTCGAGATACGCCAGCTACACATAGTTGCAAAAAAGTCAAGTTTTCCCTACGATGTTGACGCCAGAATATAGGATTATTTCGAGGATGTCAATGATTGAAAATAAAGTTGCAGCGAAAAATAGTTGGAAGCACGGTGACCGCTAAAGATGGCGCAGGAAAACCACGTACGCGCCGGAGCCGCCTTTGTCGCGCGGAGCGGGATGGAATTCGGCAACGGACTTCTTTCCCCTGGTGCGAAGCCATTCGGCCACCGCGCCTTGCAGTACCGGACCTTCCGGGGAGTTGGTCCCCTTGCCCGTGATGACCAGAACCGCCTGATGGCCCCTGGCTTGCGCTGTGGAGATGAAATAGTCCAGCCTTCGTAAAGCCTCTTCGCGGACGAACCCGTGCAGGTCAATCTCCTGCGTGATGCGGAGCGTGCCGCGCTTCACCTGTTTCATCCGGCTTGACGGCGAACGACGCTCTTCCTCGTCCGGGGATTCGGCTGCCCGCTGCCGGCCGAACGACGCCGCGCCGATGGACTGCATGGCCTGGTGGAAAAGCGAGTCGTCCTCGTGCTCGAGCGATGGCTTTGACGCCGGCGCTTTCCGTTGAGGCTCTTCGGCAATATCGATCTCTTCCTCGTCCTCGATACGTTTCGCGCCGCTCATTGCCCGCTGAAAGAGCTCATCATCGTCAATCGAACCTGCAGCGGGCTCGGCGCGCTTAGCGGGGACAGCAGCAACCGTCGCCTTGGCCTTCATGCCTTTCAGCGCGTTGAAGGCATTGTTCCGGAAGTCGCCTTCGGGCTTTTCTGTCTTTTTCTTATTGCTCATGGATACAAAAGAAGAACAGGATCGAGGAGACACGGATGAACGCAGATGAATGTGGACAAGACAACTACGAGATTGCTTCGCTTCGCTCGCAAGGACAGAATCTATTGAGGACTCGTTCACATTCCTGCGTGATTTATTGCGCCTCAGCCGTGTGAGAGGAAAGCGTCTATCTTGTCATTCCCGCAATCACTCCAAGCGGGGATCCAGAACCATAGTTCTCATACCGAGATCCCCGATTGAGGCGCTCGGGGATGACGATCGTGGCTTTCTTTGCGGTCTTTGCGAGAACGACGGTCTTACCTTTCCTCCAAGGCGGTTGAAACCACCCCTGCCCCCATCATTCCCACTACGAAGTTCTCCTTCATCTCTATTCTTCGCGACCTTCGTGTCTTCGTGGTAAAATCACTCGGTCTTGTTTAATGATCCGGGTACCGCTCGCCGATATTCTTGATCGTGTCCAGGCAGGCAAAAAAGGTCTCGACCATCTCGGGATCGAAGTGCGTGCCCGAGCATACCTTGAGCTCGTCCAGCACCTGGCCCTCGTCCCATTTCTCCTTGTACACCCGGCGCGAGCTGAGCGCATCGAAGACGTCGGCCAACGCCACGATCCTGCCGAAGATGGGGATCTCGTCGCCTTTCTTCGGCCGCGGCTTGCCGTCGCTCTGTTCGTAGCCCACGAGCGTCTTTCCGTCATAGGGGTTCACGTGGCCCGGATAGCCGGTGCCGTCCCATTTCTCGTGGTGGTTCAGGGCCACCACCGCCGAGGCCTCGTCAAACTCTGAATACTGTTCGGAGAAGAGCCGCGCTCCCGCCGTGGTGTGCTGCTTCATGGCTTCGCGTTCCGCGTCGTCGAGCCTCCCGGGCTTCTTCAGGATGACGTCCGAGATGGCGACTTTTCCCACGTCGTGCAGCATGGCCGACATGCGCAGGATGTCCCGGTTCTTGTCGATCACATCCTGCGGCACGCTGCGTTTCTCCGCCCAGTGCTCATAGAGCGCCACGGAATAGGCCGCCACGCGGTTCACGTGCGAGCCCGTTTCCTTGGGGTCCCGGAGCTCCGCCATTTTGATGGTCCGGAGGATCATGGCGCGGGTGAGCTGGGCGCGCTCGATGGCAACGGCCGCCATGTTCGCGAAGTGCATGATCAGCGGCTCGTCCTTCTTCGAGAAGGGAACGACCCTGCCCCGGGTGTTCTTTTCGTTGATCAGCTGCAGCACGCCGATGATGTCGCCGCGGTTGGTCTTGAGCGGGAAGGTGAGCATGGACTGCGTCCGATAACCCGACAGATCGTCGAACTTCCTGTTGAAGGAGAAGGGGAGCGACGACGGCAGCTTATACACATCGGCCAGGTTCAGCATCTCGCCGTTGTTGGCGACATAGCCCGCGATCGTCTGGTTGTTGATCGGCAGCGTGAAGGTGGAGTAGATCAGCTTCTTGCCCGGCTGCCGCTCCTGCAGCGTGTCGTTCTGCGTATAGCTGAACTTGAGCTTGTCGTCTTCCTTGACGTAGATCGTTCCCGCGTCGGCGGAAACCAGGTTCCGCGCTTCCTTCAGGATGCGCTCCAGGAGGACGTCCAGGTCTTTCACCTGAGTGATCTCCACGCCCAGCGTGATGATCTTCGCATACTTTTGTTTTTCCGTCAGCATGGCGTCATTGTAGCCTTCCGCTTTCGCCTTGTCAATGCAACCGGAACGGCGTTTTGCCTTTTCTTAATTGACTCACCCCGTCGTTTTTGTTATCATGTCGCACTGAATTGCGAACGGTGATGCAAGGCCGTTCGCAATTTTACCTTGTACCAGGCGGAGCGGAGTGCATGGACAAAAAGATGCTCGAAATCCGGAAGGAGCTCGTCAGACAGCGCGAAGAGCTGCTCTCCGAAGCGGAACAAACCATCAACAGCAAACTGATCACGGAAAAGCAGAGTTTTCCCGATCCGACGGACCAGGCTGCTGCGGAACTGGACAGCAATTTCACGCTCCGCCTCCGCGGCCGGGAGCAGAAGCTGCTCAAGAAGATCGACGAAGCCATCGCCCGCATCGATGACGGTTCCTATGGTGTCTGTGAATCCTGCGGCAATCCCATCGGCATGAAGCGCCTGGCCGCCCGTCCGGTGACCACACTCTGCATTGAATGCAAAACCGCCCAGGAAGAGGAAGAGAAGCGGCAGACAGGCTGATCGGCATCCAGCCGCATCTGCGGGACAACGGCATACAGGGGCTGACCACCGGGTCGGCCCTTTTTCTTTTTCAAGGAGGTCGGTTCATGGACCAAGTGAAGGAGAATGATGAGGCGAAGGAGCAGCGGGAGCTGTTGCGCGAGCTGTTGAAGATACAGGAACTGGTCCTGCACCGGCTGGACCGCATCGAAGAGGCGATCCGGAACTCCCCGCGGTCCTGAAACGCGGTCTATTGCAGCCAGAGGATCTCGAGCCCCTGCGTTGTCGCAACGAAGGCGAATGCGCCGTCCGGCGACACGGCAAGATCGTGGGCATACCCCGCGAGGACGCCGATGCCCCGGGAGACCGGGGCGGCTGGATTGCTCATGTCGAAAACGCGCAGGATCGAACCGCTTGCAACGAACGCGGTCCCTCCGTCGGACGAAAGCACGATGCCGTCATAGTTGTCGTCAGAGAAGCAGTAGGGCGTGTTGACCGGAAACTGGGCGGCTCCCACCAGCTGCGGCGCGGTCTCGCCGGTGAAATCCTGGACTGCCAGGAGCCCGCATCCGATGCTGAAGACCGTCCGAAAGTCCGCTGCAACGGCAAGATCAACTGCCCGGTCCAGATGCAGGGCTGCTGCCTGGGCCGCGCCGGAGAGTGCCAGCGGGGCGGACGGCTGGGAAAGATCGAACAGCTGCACCGCATTTCCCGCCGTCGCGAAAAGACGCTGCTCGTCGGGCCGCACCGCCATTTTCGTCACCACGGTGTTCGCATCGGCAATCCCGGGCAATGCCGCGATCGAGAGCGTCTGCGGAGCCGCTGGAACGGTCACATCCACGCGATGGAGCCGGCCACAGGCCGTGTAGTAGATACGACTGATGTCGCCGACGCCGGCAAGGGCCGTGACAAAATCGGGACACTGTGCGTCATTGATGGTCGATAGCACGGCGGGCGCGGACGGATTCGAGATGTCGAGGACCTGCACCGCATTGCTCACGCCGATGATTGCCCGGGTTTCCGATTGGGCAAGGAGCAGATCAACACCGTATTGGCTCCCGCCAGCGCCGGGTACCGGCGTGTTCTCCTCGGCGAGCAGGTTCGGCGTGGCAGGCGATGAGACATCGATAATCACCAGCTTCTTGTTCTTGCCCGTAACATAGGCCCGTTGCCCGTCCGCCGACAGCCGGATGCCGCTGAAATCGCCGCTATAGGATCCGACACGCTGGAAGGTCTTGGTGGAAACGCTTTTCCCCTTGCAGCCTGAGGGAATGAGCGCCGCCATCAAGGCGATGACAACCACACCCCAGAAACCTTGTCGTTTCATATTCACACTTCTCCGTTCATAACAATTCAGTGACTCGCGAGAACTTCCTGCCGATACCGCGACTGGCTGATCATTCGGTCCGCCCGACAAGAATGACGATCTTCCAAACCGGGCGCCTGAACGTGGACAGCTACCAGCGCGCCGCCTCGGGAAAAGCCTTGAGCACAGTTCAGGAATGACTCCGGTAGTCATGAATTAGCAACATCATACAACTTGTTGACGCCTTCCATTCTTCGGGCGTGACCTAGTCCAGTACTGGAACGATCGTCGGAATTCCCCGGCCGGAGAGCCGTTCTCAGGAGATCACCCTGCTCAGCGGCACGGCCCATAAATGCTCGCCAAGCGGAACCGTCTCCGTCCCATTGTATGCCAGCACGGCGGCGACACAGCCCGGCGTTGCCGCCAGGAAGGCCTTCAAACCCGTGAGGTCGCGCTCCTCCCATCGTGCGGCCGATTTGACCTCAAGGGCAATGCACCGCCTGCCCGATTCGATGACAAAATCGACCTCATACCTCCCTTGCACGTTCCAATAGTGCAGCGTCGCATTTGCCAAATGCGCCGCAAGGATTCCCGCAAGGTTCTGGGCCACGTAGGTTTCGAGCATTGCCCCGCGCGATGGGTCGCTCTTGAACGCATGAACGCCGGCGAGCCAGCACGCAAGCCCTGAATCAGACAGATACATCTTGGGCGACTTGATGATCCTGCTCGCCCGGTTCTTTAGGAACGGGGTGAGCCGCCAGGCAAGAAAAGAGGTCTCCAGCAGAGACAAATACCTCGCTGTCGTCACGGCATTCAGCTTCGCGTCGCGGCCGAGCTCGCTGGGGCTGAGCAGCCTGCCGGTCCGGAGCGCGGCCAGCTGCATGAGATTCTTGAACACGACGATATTCTCCAGACGGCTGAATTGCCGGAGGTCCCGCTCCAGATAGGTCTGCTCATACCCCTTGAACCAGATGTTCCTGTCCTTCACTTCGCCGAGGCAGACCGACGGCATTCCGCCGGAAAGCACATCGCGCTCACCGATCGCGCGTATCGTCCCCCCGGATGACGGCTTTCCGTCCTCGAGCAGTTTCACGATGAACGGCCGGGCGGAAACATGCCCCTCCTGCTCCCTCCGGGTGAACGGATGCATGGTAAAGTAGATCGCCCGTCCCGCGAGGCTCTCGGTGATGCCCTTCAGCAGGGCAAAATTGGCCGACCCCGACAGGAGGTACTGTCCCGGAGAGCGATGCCGGTCCACGCGCCTCTTGATGGCTGTCAGCAGTTCCGGGCACTTCTGGACCTCATCGATGGCAAGCGGCTCGTCGCTCTCGACAAAACGATCAGGTGATTCGCGGGCGGCGGCAAGCTGGGCAAGATCGTCTAGGGTGACATAACGCCGCTTGTGCAGCCCCGCCTCGTTCCGGAGAAACGTGCTCTTGCCGGACTGGCGCATGCCGGTCACAGCCACGACCGGCATATTCTCCAGGGCTACGAGCACAGCGCCGGCAATATCGCGCTTATGGTAGGCTGTCATAATACAACATTATATGGTGACATAATGACAATGTCAACGGGAGAGTGCGACGACTATCGATAGGGAAGAGCGGGCCCGTGCAATCCGCAGGACTGGCCCCCGCGCTATGTATGACAACTAAGAAACTGGGATTTAGCAGGTTGTTGAAAAAGGCCACCTTTATTGTCATTGCGAGGAGCGCAAGCGACGAAGCAATCTCGTATCTGGTTGATTTTTTAGCTACGAGTTTGCTTCGCGGAGTTTATCCTCGTGAAAACGGGGACTCGCAAAGACCCTGAAAAACGTTTTTCAACAGCCTGTTAGAACGAGAGTGAGTCATTATCACACAAGGTCTTGGGGCTTGATGTCTTCCGTCCAGCGGATTTTTTGTCATATCGCAGGACCTGACCCCGGAGATCTTCGAGCCTTTCCATCCATTCCAATGAGCAAGGGTTCCGTCTAAATCGACACCGATCCAGTCACTATTTGACATTCAATACTCCGTCATCTTGAATATCGTCATTTGATCCGGTTAACAGAAGTCAGGAACTATTTCCGCTCTCGGCTATCCATGACAGCTTATCGTGACTCCATTTCTGGGCTCGAAGGGGAAATATTAGCATTCGATTTTAAAATCATATAGCGGGCGATAGGTAATCGCCTCTATATTATTAGATTTGATCAAATCACGGGTTTTCTCACGAGGATCCCCCTCTGATGCAGGCCAGACGATCATCTTTCGTACTGATCTGCCGTCCCAATGTGTGCCATTACCCAAGATGGCAACTATTTTAATAAATAATTCTTTTCTTTTCACGATAACTTTTTCGAAATCATTGCATTGTCTTATCAATTCCGTCAATTGTCGATCGCTTTTTAATTCTATGACCCATATAGCGCCTTCATTGTCTATTGCTAAAATATCATTTACAATCTTTCTCCTGCCCGGTTCAAGTGCCAATTCAGACGTTAAGAAAGATAGGTTGTATTTGTTCCAAAAGTCAGGCGGATTCCCATAAATAATTTGACGGATAAGCCACGCTTGAAGCATTTTCTCTGGTGTCGCTCTCTTTGGTTTTTCCAACTTATCCATTTTCGCAATTTCTTTTAACGCGTTCTCAGGCCTGATTCTTGGTATTCCCAATTCAGGTGTCGTACTACGAAGAGATATCAAGGAAATGCCTTTGCAACCAGCCCTGAAGTGACACTGCTTTTGAAAAAGTGCATCATGGTGAGTCGAATTCAGCTGAGCGGCGATTTCAAAATATTTGAGATCACATTCCTTCATTGTAATTACTCTCTCCCTTTAATACTCAAGACGATTTACAGTTTTATAGTGTGACAACATGCTGATCAGACAATTCATAAACATTGTCAAAACAGTCCTTAAACATTGCTCCGCATTCAGTATGAATAGGGATAAGCATTTTCGGGTTTATTGTTGCTGCAAATCGTTTTAAATCTTGTACCGTCGCATGTCCGCTTGAGTGAGCATAGACAAAATTGATTTGCTTATCGCTCTGATAGGCAGCGATTTCTTCGGCTCCGTAACATTCATCGTTTGAACATTTCAGATAGCCGAGCCACTGCGAATAGATGAGATTAACAGCTTTCCCACCTTTGTACAAGTCGATAATCCGGAATTTCGACATCTTGGAAAGATATAGGTACTGCGCCGGGTCGGCTTGCAGTTCCTCTTTTTGAATCCGATACTGATAAGCTGACCGTCTGAAATTACCGAACACCTCTGGGTTCGCCTTGAGCACCTCATCATAATTCCGATCAGCATATACACGTAGATTCTTCCAGCCGATGCCCGGAACGTTCCCGGTAACGGTTCGCATAAGCTCCAGCACCCAAGCGGTATAAAGATCAATGACAAATATCTTCCCCGCTCTTTTGCAGGCCCGGAACGCGGAGACGAGACGGTCTACGTTTTGAGAGGAGGATATTAAGAATGATATGTTTTCCTGTTCCTTGATTGTCTCGTATATTTTTTCCTCGACAGCCGCTTCTGCCGGAAAGTCAGCATTAGACCGCTGCATCATGGTCCCTTCCATAAACAAAACATCGACACCCTTTACCGGTTTCTCTAGCATGGTGTCGAACAGAATATGTTTTCTTCCATGAGCACGGAAATCTCCGCTGTAAAAAACCTTTTTCCCTTCCGCCTCAATCAGAAAAGCATACGCGTCAACCGCTGAATGGTCAACCAGATAAGGTGTGATCCGGAAATCACCCACGGTAAATGGCTGCCATTTCTCAAAGTTACGAAACTCGTTCTGCAATGGGGGCTTGTCAAGGAGAAGGCGAACCACATCGATGAGGCTTTTGCCGAGTCTACCGATGTAGACGGGGATCTTGCTGTCGGCCGCGTCTATAAGACCGTAATGGTCCTGATGGGGATGGCTGATAATGATTGCATCTGTCTTGATTGACGCCAAATCGAGGGTCTTGCTTTCTTTGCTGAGCGGCATGCCAAGATCGAGCATGATGGTGGTCTTGTCTGTGGATAGTTGAATGCAAGTTCCACCAATTTCATTGCTTCCACGATGAATGATGATTTTCATAATTAATAACGTACCATGCAATACTGACAACATCATGTCACCGGCTTTTATTTCTTTTTCTATAGACCGACAGCATGGCGCTTAATTCAGCTTGGACCTTTTTTCTGAACGATAACGGAGACAGCACCTCACAATTCGGCCCCCAGTGGTAAATCCAACGTTGAATTTCTCTGGTTCCGCGAACCGTCACGCGGTAAATGATGGCCCCATCTTTCCTTTTTTCTATTCTCTCTGAGGGATCCGCCATGTTTCACGTATCCTCAATGAGGCGCGACTATATCTCACACTCTTTACTGACGCAACGCTGTCAGTGACACCGGATATAATTATCGGAAAGGAGCCGGCATGGACACCGACATAGTAGAAGCAGAGCAGGTAATAACGAGAAAAATGAATAGCGAATTTCCGGAGCATCTCCATAAGAGTGTTCAGGTGACGACCGGCTACGTATACAGCGTACTTCAAATACTAGACTCGCTCACCTTCTCGTATAAACGTAAAGCGGATGAAGTCAAGACAGAGGCGCAAAAAGTCTACAGCATCCTCTTTAAAGGCCCGGATGTTGAGCGTATTAGTATCCCTGATAGCGGAAAAACGATTTACGACATACTGGAGTGCATAGAGCGAATAGCATATAACAAGTATCTTGAAGCAGTTGCGGAGATATATGCAGAAGAGAGCGATGATATTGAATCGATAATCCGTGGAGCAAAGTTCTTTACGCGGATTTACAAATACAGGTTGGGCCTGAAAGATCAGAATATTCCCCGAAAATTGAAAAAGCACAAACAATCGATATTTACTTTCGAATATAAAAACCTTCTCGATTTCTGCGATATGGCCGATAGTTTTCTCCAGCAGGAAAAACCCGATCTCGCTATTGATGCCTTACGCACCCTTATCCGGTTAATCTGGTTCTACTCGCCCTACATCCGAAGGCCAGCAGGTTCCGAATTGGTGCGATTAGACTACCGAGGTCATTGGATCGATCTGAACCTGGATCATGTTCTTGAGCAAGGGATTGAAATAGCAAAACATGCCGCAAATACGAGCAAGGCCGAACAGGGCCTTAGAGCCGCAGCCGAAGAGCTTATACTGAAACTTTCAGAGGCGAGAGAACAGATTTAAGATAGAAAGCTGTCTTCACCACCCGCTGTTCTTTTCCGAACTTTGCTCGCTTGTTATCAATTCGCAGCATCTTTCTGTAAATCCCATTTGAGCAGTTGAGACTCAGCATTGTGGTGGATAACTATGCGCTGGCTAATGCATCCCACTATTCCTAATGGCTCCTGCCCTGTCATTGCTGTGGCCATCTTTAGCACAAAATTAGCACAGAGAAAAGAAAAAGGGCCACGGCAAATGCCGTAACCCTTCGATATGCATGGTGGGCGCTACTGGGATTGAACCAGTGGCCCCTGCCGTGTGAAGGCAGTGCTCTCCCGCTGAGCTAAGCGCCCGTGCAGGACCATATCTTACCTGCCAGCCTGATTCGAGTCAAGACAAAATTGGACAAACCCTCTTTCGACACTGAGGACACTGAAAAGCCGAAAACCCGCGACGCAGAAATACGCTGAGAAAATATTATGAAGAACCATGACAAGGCGACTTACATCATACCTTTTCATAGCTCTTCTCAGCGTCTTCAGTGTCAAAGACCTTTTCTCCTCACTCCGCCTGCAGGATGGCGCACTTGAGGTACCGGGTCTCGGGCGCGGCCAGGAGCATGGGGTGGTCGCGGGACTGGGAGCGCATTTCGAGCAGCCGGACCTGTCTGCCCGCCGCATGGGACGCGTCGATCAGCATCTCGCGGAACAGTTCCTGGTCCACGTGATGGGAGCAGGAGCAGGTGACGAGAAAGCTCCCGGCATCCAGAAGCCGCAGGGCGCGGAGATTGATCTCCTTGTAGCCTTTGAGCGCCTCGCGCACTTTGGCGCGGCTCTTCACGAAGGCCGGCGGGTCGAGGACGATGCACCCGAAGCGCTCACCCTGTTTTTCATAGTCCCGCAGCGCCTCGAAAGCATCAATACGCTTGAAGGTCGCCGCAAGTCCGTTCAGGGATGCGTTTTCCTGCGCCAATGCCACGGCCTTTTCCGACGCATCGATGCCGATGACCTCCGATGCTCCTGCTTTCGCGGCGGCAAGGGCCCAGGCGCCCACATAGCAGAAACAGTCGAGCGTCCTTCTCCCTTTGACAAGGCTCCGCAGGGCCAGGCGGTTCTCGCGCTGATCGAAAAAGAATCCCGTCTTCTGGCCTTCCAACACGTCAACGCGAAACCGGATGCCTTCTTCCTCGAACTCCACCGGCCCGGTCACTTCGCCCCGCACAACCGTTTTCTCGAGGGCCAGCCCTTCCAGCTGCCTGCCGGACGTATCGTTCCTGAGCACCACCGCTGCCGGCTCATAGACCTCGGTCAGCGCGGCGAGGACCTCCTCGCGCAAGCTGTCCATGCCCGCGGTCAGGGACTGTACCACCAGGGTCGACGCATATTTGTCCACGATCAGGCCCGGCAGGCCGTCGCCCTCGCTGTACACGGCGCGAAAGGAATCGCCGAACCCGAGGGTCCTGCGCAGTTCCCGCGCCCGCTCGATCCTGCGGCGCAGGAATTCGCGGTTGATCTCCTCGCGTTTCCGCGTCAGGATCCGGACGGCGATGAGCGACTGTGGATTGAAGTACCCGCGGCCCACGAACCCGCCCGAAGCGTCATGCACGTCAACGAGCGATCCCGGCTCGGCTTTCGGCACTTCCTGGAGTTCGTTGCTGAAGATCCAGGGATGCCCGCGCAGCACGCGGCGCTCTTCTTTCTTTTTCAGACGGAGGGTCAACATTGACATAATTCAATCTTCATGACGCTCTGGGACAGGGTTGCATGCCAACACGGCTGAGCGATGAGCCGCCCGGAAAGAAAAATGATCCGGAATACCTCGGATCAAAGAGTGATGTATCACAGAAACAACTCGCCCAGACGAAGCAAAAAATGACAGCGTTCCAGCCCGCATTCTGTTCTTCTGATTCCGGGCTCCTGACCCCTGTTATGTTACAACCGGTTCTCGATGTGCGAATCGCTCCGAAGCGTCTGGAGCCAGGAGCGGTAGGTATTCTCCAGCTTCTGCTCGTAGAGCTGTTTGGTGATCTCGTCCTTCACTTTTTCGTAGGGCTGCACCGGCGTCCGGACCTCTTCCAGCCGAATGATGTGAAAGCCGTCTTCGCAGCGCACCGGTCCCGCATATTCGCCGGGCGCAAGATTCTTCGCCGCGTCCTCGATAGCGGCAATGGCGTGGCCTCGCTGAAGGAATCCGAGGTCTCCGTCCTGAGCCTTTGTCGGGCTCTCGGAGTACTCACGGATCAGCTGGATGAAATCCTCGCCTTTCCGGACCCGCTCCAAGAGCGCCTTGGTCTTCGCTTCCGCCGCCGCAACCTGCGCGGGCGTGGCCTTCTCATCGGCCATGATCACCAGGTGGCGCACCCGCATCTCCTCGGGAAGGGCATAGAGCTTCGGGTTGCGGTCGTAATATTCGCGCACTTCTTTTTCGTCGATGGCAATGCCGGAGCGGACGTACTTGTTGAAGAGCCGCGACATGGTCATCTGCTCCCGGAGCTCGGTGCGGTACTGCTCAAGGGTCAGCCCCTCCTTGGCGAGGGCGGCCTCGAACTGCTTGCTGTTCAGGTTGTTCCGCTTCATGATGTCGGCGACGGCGTCAGTAAGTTCGGAATCCGTCACGTCCATGCCGTTCCTCTTCGCCGCGGCCATCTGGAGCTTCCGGTCGATCATATCCTCGAGCATCAGATGCTCGTCCTTGATGTCGGTCTTCTTGGTCATCTCCCGCTGGAGATCGCTCATGGTGATGATCTCGTCGTTCACCACGGCCACGACGCGGTCGATCACCACGCTCCCCGCCGCCGCCTGCGGCATGCCCGGCAGGAGCAGCGCTCCCAACACCATCAGGATCAGTAGTGCGTTCTTCATGGTCTCTGCAATTCCTTTTCTGTTGCCTTTTCCCGGCATCTTCAGCTAGTATGGCGCATGCTTCGCATCCGCGCATGCTTGTTGCTGTTCCTTGTCGTTTTCCTGTTTCCGAATATCGCTTTGCCGGCCGACCCTGCCGTTTCGTCGTCCGACGCCGACCTCACGATCGCCGCGGTGGGAGACATCATGCTGGGACACCGCGCCGCGCCATGGCTTAGGCAGGAAGGGGCCGCCTATCCCTATGCGAAGGTCCTGCCCGTGCTCCGGGAAGCCCAGCTCGTGATCGGCAACCTGGAAGCGCCCATCTCAACGCGCGGCGCTGCGGTGGAGAACAAGCAGTTCACGCTTCGCGCGGAGCCCCTTGCCGCCGATTCCCTCGCCGCGGCAGGCATCCGCGTGGTGACCCTGGCGAACAACCACATTCTGGACTTCGGTCCCCTAGCCCTCCAGGACACCCTGAACATCCTGGACGAACACGGGATCCTGCATAGCGGCGCGGGCATGGACCTTGATGATGCCCGGCAGCCCGCGTTTCTGAAGGTGGGCGGCAGGACCATCGCGTTCCTGTCTTACTCCCTCACCTTCCCCATCGAGTTCTACGCCTCGGCAGGAAGGCCGGGAACGGCGCCGGGGTACAAGGACTACGTGCGGCGAGACATCGAAGCCGCCCGGCCGCGAGCCGACCTGGTCGTCGTCTCGTTCCACTGGGGCGCTGAGCTCATGACCGCGGCCAAGGATTACCAGCAAGAGCTCGGCAGAAAGGCCATCGACTGGGGCGCCGACCTCGTGCTCGGCCATCATCCGCATATCCTGCAGGAGCTTGAGCTCTACAAGGGCCGTCTCATCGCCTACAGCCTCGGCAACTTTGTGTTCGGGTCCGAAAGCGACAAAACGAACTCCAGTATAATACTCCTTTGCACCTTCCGGGGAAAGTCCCTTGTGCGCGCGGAGATTGTGCCGCTGGACGTGAACAACTACCGCGTCGCCTACCAGCCGCGCATCCTTACGGGCGCACAGGCGGAACAGGTGATCAGCGGGATCAATGCGGCATCGGAGCGGTTCAGAACCAGACTGGTGAGGGAGAACGGCCGGGGGGTACTGGCGCCTACCGCAGCGCCTCGTAATTGACGACGAACTTGGTCCGCGCACGGAGCTCCTGGATCCACTGCTTGTACCGGGCATCCTGCTTTTGCTGCTTGATCTTTTCGGTGATCTCCTTGGTTGCCGCCTCGAGCGACAGCCTTCCTGCCTTCCGCTTGTCCTCAAGCTTGAAAATGTGATACCCGTAGGCGCTCTTGACCACGCCGCTCACGCCGCCCTTTGCCATGCCGAAGACCACGTTGAATTCGCCCGGCATCTCCCCCATGGCAAAGTAGCCCAGATCCCCGCCCTCCTCGGCCTCGGGCGCCGTTGATTTCTGACGGGCCAGCGTGGCGAAATCGGCGCCGGCCTGGACCTGCTCAAGCACCTTGGCCGCCTCCTGCTCCGTGGCCAGGACGATCTGGCGCACCCGAACCTGCTCGGGCCGTTCGAAATCCTGGATGTTCTCCTGGTAATACTTGCGGACCTCGGCGGCGGAGACGTGTACGGGACGATTCAGGTCCCGGGCAAAGAGCTTCTCGATCATCATGTCTTCCCAGAGGTCGGACTTCCACTTCTCGAAATCGATGCCCATGCCGGAAAGCGTTTCCTTGATGTCCTTGCCCTGCTCATGGCGCATCGCTTCGATCCGCTGATTGATCTCCGGCAGGCCGACCTTGATGCGCCTCCGCTGCGCCTCAGTGACAAGCATCTTGCGTTCGATGATACGGTTCAGGAAATCTTCCTTGACCTGCTCCTCGGCTTCCTTCTCGGGCTTGATGCCCGCCCGGTTGAAGCGCTCCTGGAACTCGGCCAGCGTGATGGGATCGCCGTTGACCGTGGCCAGGACCTTCAGTTCCGGCGCCGCCGGTGCGGACGCCTGCACGGCCGGGGCCTGCGGCTCCTCCTTTTTCGTGCATCCGAACGACAACA
Source organism: Nitrospirota bacterium (assembly GCA_021814615.1). Taxonomy (GTDB): domain Bacteria; phylum Nitrospirota; class UBA9217; order UBA9217; family UBA9217; genus JAKAHZ01. The sequence continues at coordinate 39,449 of JAKAHZ010000007.1, forward strand.
GCCCCAGAAGCATCACCGGGGCTGTCGCGCGTATCCATTGTTGCGAAGGCATGTCTGTGGGCTCGCTGCCGTGCCGCAGGCGCGACCGGCCTGTGCTAATTCTTTTTCTCGGCCTTTTTCTCGGCCGGTTTCGCTTCTTTCTGTTCGTCCTTCTTTTCCGTCTTTCCCTGGGGCAGATCAAGCTGGAGCGTGGCGGACATGGTCATGGAGCTGGCGACCGCGTCGAGCGTTTTGTCATCCACCGTCACTTTCGATTTCGCGCGCAGGTCCTTGATGTAGTCGAGATAGAGATCGCGCTGCTTCTCCTGCGTGAGCCGGCTCTTGATCTGCGGCTCCACATCCTTGTAAGCCAGCGCCTTGCCGTTCATGCCCACCATTTTGTCCTTGTTCTTGGCGTAGAAATCGCGCGCTTCCTGATCCGAGGGCGCGGCCAGCTTGGCAGCCTTCTCCTGCAGCTCCTTCTTCAGGAGCATGCGGAAGAGCTCGTTCCGCGACGCGTCCTGGTAGCGCCGCTCAAGCCGCTTCTTGGTATCTTCATATTCTTTCTTGTAGGAGTCGAGCGATTTCTTGTACTCGGGGTCCTTGTCCAGGCCCTGGCGCTTCGCTTCCTGCAGGACCAGCTCGATGCCGATCAGGTCATCCAGGAATTCCTGCCGCGCCTTGGTGTCCGTTGCCACGGACTGCTCCATCTGGAAATTTTCCAGGCCTTCGAGCTGGCGCTTGAAATCGGCGGCGGTGATCTTGCTGTTGTTCACCTTGGCGACCACGGCGTTGTCCGACGTCTTGCTGCATCCTGCCGCAGTGAGCACGATGACCGCAGCAGCCGCGATGATGAGGGACCTCTTCATTGAGTCATTCCTCCGTTTAATGTTGTGCATGAAAGCCCAATCTTTATAGCACACTACCGGAGGTCCTGCAAGCACTTTTTCACCGCATCTGACGCGGTCCGAAGCGATCCATCGGCCAGTTTGACGCGCAGGGTGTATTCGGGGATCAGGGTGATGCGCCCGGGGTTCCGCCGGATCAGTTGCATGACCCGGTCAGGCGCGATGCGGGCATTCTCGGAGAAGGTGATGCTCACGCTGTCCGCACCGCCGTCGATCCTGCTCACGCCCGCGGTCTTGGCCGCGATCTTGACCTTCATGATCTCGAGCAGGTTCTCCGCCGGCTCGGGCGGACGTCCGTAGCGGTCCGCGAGATCGGCGGCGATCCGGTCGATCTCGGCGTCGCTCCCCGCGCCGGAGATCTCCTTATATGCCGCCAGCCGCAGGCTCATATCGCCGATATAGCTCTCGGGAAGGAAGGCCGACGCGCGGAGGGAGATCTGCGTGTCCGGCTCCTGGCTGATCTCCTCGCCCTTGAGCTCGGCCATGGCCTCTTCCATCATCTGCGTGTATAGGTCGATGCCCACGGCGGCGATGTGGCCCGACTGCTGCTTGCCCAGGAGGTTCCCGGCGCCACGGCTTTCGAGGTCCTGGGCGGCGATGCGGAAGCCCGCGCCGAGCTCCGAAAGCTCCTGGATGGCGCGAAGCCTCGTCCGGGCGATGTCCGAGAGCGCCTCTTCTTCCGGCGTCAGCAGGTAGGCGTAGGCCTTCTGCCTGCTCCTGCCGACGCGACCCTTGATCTGGTAGAGCTCGGCCAGGCCGAACCGGTCTGCGCGGTTGATGATGATGGTGTTCGCGTTAGGGATGTCGATCCCCGACTCGATGATCGTGGTCGTGACCAGCACGTTCAGCTCGCCGGCGACGAACTTGGCCATGACTTCCTCGATCTCGTCTTCATGCATCTGGCCGTGGGCCACGCCGATCCGGGCCTCGGGCGCCAGGTTCTGAAGATAGGCGGCCATGCGCTCGATGCCCGCAACGCGGTTCTGGACGAAGAAGACCTGGCCGCTGCGGCCGAGCTCATGGGCGATCGCCTCGCGGATCACGCGCTTGCCGAAACGGGCCAGCACCACCTGGATGGCCTGGCGGTCGAGCGGCGGCGTCTGGATGATCGAGAGGTCCCGGATGCCCGCCAGGGACATGTGCAGCGTCCGCGGGATGGGCGTGGCCGTCAGGGTCAGCACATCCACCATCTTGCGCATCTCCTTGATCCGCTCCTTGTGGCGCACGCCGAACCGGTGCTCCTCGTCGATCACCAGGAGCCCCAGCTTCCGGAAGGCCACGTCCCGCTGCAGCAGCCGGTGCGTGCCGATCACGATGTCAACGGTGCCGCTCTTCAGGCCCTGGAGCGTTGCCTTCTGTTCCGCCTTGGTGCGGAACCGCGAGAGCAGATCCACGGTAGCGGAGAAGGGCGCCAGCCGCTCGGAGAAGGTGCGATAGTGCTGGTCAGCCAACAGCGTCGTGGGTACGATCACCGCCGCCTGGTATCCGTCCTCCACCGCCTTGAAGACCGCGCGGAGCGCAACCTCCGTCTTGCCGAAGCCCACGTCGCCGCAGACCAGCCGGTCCATGGGCCGGGGCTTCTGCATGTCCTCGAGCACGTCCTCGATCGCCTTCTGCTGGTCAACGGTCTCCTCGAAGGAAAAGGCGGCCTCGAATTCCCGGTACAGGTTGTCCGGGGGAGCGAGCGGCGTGCGCTGCATGGCTTCGCGGGCGGCATAGATGGCGACAAGCTCCCGCGCCATGACCAGGATGTCCTTCTTCACCCGCTCCTTGGTCTTCGCCCAGGTCGGGGCGCCCAGCCGGTCGACCTTGGGCGGCGTGCCCTCGGTGGCGGTGTATTTCTGGACCTTGTCGAGGCCGTAGAGCGGGACGTAGAGCTTGGCATCGGGCTCGTACCGGAGGGTCAGAAAGTCGGTCTCGAATCCGTCCACAGCCAAATGCGTGAGCCCCTGGTACTCGCCTACGCCATAGTCGGTGTGTACCACGAAATCGCCGGGCCGGAGCTCCTTGAAGGAGGAGAGGAACGGCGCGGCGCGCGAACGGCTCTGGCGAGGCCGGTGGACTTTGCTCCCGAAGATCTCCTCGTCGGTGATCACGATCAGGCCGAGCGACGGCCAGGAGAAGCCTGTCGTGAGCCTGCCGGTCATGGTCACTACCGGCCAGGGCGGCCCGTCGGCGGGGGCGGAGGTCGCGTCGCTGATAAACAGGCCGTATTCGCGGAACATGGCCTGGAGCCGCTTTGCGGCATCGTCGGTGCCGCAGATGATCACGATCCGTTCCCGGTCGCGCCATTTCTTGATCTTGTCCGCAAGACCCGTTGCGGTGCCTTCGGCGGACATCGCGGTCTCTCCGGCGACGGCCATCTTGGTCATGCGCACGCCGAGCAGGGCCGATGAGCGCGTATCGAGCCGCTGGGCGTTGTCCGATGCGGCGAGCAGCGTGAGATCGATGCGCGGGAACGCGGCAAGGTCCCTGTCCAGGGAGTCAGCGGTGCGGTAAAGCGCCTCCACCGCGGGAAGGGTCCGCTCCTCCTCCGCTTCCTCAGCGCGGCCTTGCTCCGCCTGTTTCCACCGCTCCTCCATGGCCTTCCGGCAATCGCCGGGTTCGATCATGACGACGATGCTGTTCTGCGGCAGATACCGGGTCAGGGAGTCAAGTTCGTAGAGAAAGGGGGCGAGAAATTCCATGCCGGGCGGCAGGTCGCCGGAACGCAGGGCGGCGAGGACCTCGCGGTCTTTCTGTTCTCCGCCTGCCAGGCGCGCGCCCAGGTTGACGATGCCGGCGGCGGTCACGATCACTTCACGTACCGGAAGCGCGACCGCCTGCTCCAGCCCGGCCGTGGAACGCTGGGTCTCGGGATCGAAGGAACGGATCGATTCGATCGTCTCGCCGAAAAACTCGATACGCACCGGCAGGGGATGAGCGGGAGAGAAGAGATCGATGATGCCGCCGCGTCTGCTGAACTCGCCCACGCGGGTGACGAGCGAAGCGTGCTCATAGCCCGTTGAAGCGAGGCCCTCGGCAAGCGCATCGGGATCGAGCTGCTCTCCCCGTTTCATGGTCCGGACGGCGTCGGCAAAAAGCTCCCAGGGCGGGAGCAGCTGCATTGCCGTCGTTGCCGGAGCCACGATGATGCAGGGTCCGCCGGTCACGAGCCGGTAGAGCACGCGCATGCGTTCGCCCACCGTCCCGCTGTCCGGGGAGTCGGCTTCGAAGGGCAGAAGCCCCCATCCCGGAAAGAGCACTACCTCGTCCTCCGACGATGCCGCGTCGCCGTCGACGCCGAAGAACCGCGTCCGTCCGAGGAAGAACTGGAGGTCCTGCACGAGAGTCTCCGCATCCTCATCGCCTGCCGTGACGACCAGGAGGTGCCTGCCGCTCCGACGGAACAGACTCGCAAGGTACAGCGCCCTGCTTCCGCCCCAGAGCTCGGCAATCTCGATCCGTGAGGTTCCGGCGCCGGTCCGCTCAAGCGCGGGACGGAGTATGTCGTCGAACACATTCATGCTGGGAAACTATACCATGCCGGTTCCGGCCGCCGCAACAGACCGGGCTGAGATTGCTTGACAGAGGTGAGGTTTTTGACTATTGTGTCCTTACGACAACGTCAGAGATCATGTTTTACCGCGAAGACTCCAAGACTCGAAGGAAACCGGCGTATTCTTCTTGGCCTTTCTTAGAGTCTTCACGCCTTCGTGGCGGAATGGGACGTTCTTGATCTGAATCCGGAGGCATCCCGGTGAAACGCTTTTCCTTCATGATCATCCTGGTTCTGCTCGCTTCTTCTTCCTTCGCTGCCGGCCAGGTCCCTGCCAAGCCGTCCCACGCGGACAAGTGCCCGGTCTGCGGCATGTTCGTGTACAAATATCCCGACTGGACCGCATCGCTGCGGCTGGCTGACGGCACAACGCTGTACTTTGACGGCGCAAAGGACCTCTTTGCTTTTCTGTTCGACGCTTCCCGGTACCGCCCCGGCACGGCCGTCGGCGATATCAAGGACATCTTCGTAAAGGACTATTACAGCCTGTCGCCGGTGGACGGCCGCACTGCGTGGTATGTGGCGGGTAGCGACGTGTTCGGTCCCATGGGCCGCGAGCTCATTCCCTTTGCCAAGGAAAGCGATGCCAGGGAGTTCCGGAAGGATCACGGTGGCCTGGCGCCTCTCCCGTTCTCCGGCGTCACTCCCGCCACGCTGCAGGCGCTGAAATGACCGCAACGAGACCTTCTTCATCCTATCTGCTCGCGACCTGCGCTCTCCTTGCCCTTCTGGCGGCAGCGGCAGTTCACGCAACGCTTGCGCAACGCGCCGCAGCGCCGTCCCAGGCCCGCACCGCTGCTTTGGTCAAACGCCTCGAGCTTACCGATTTCGCGCTCCTGACCGACGCGCGATACAGCCGGAATCCGTCGCAGGCGGACCGGCATGCGCCGTTTCAGGACCATCCGCTCGCCCTCGAGCACTTTCCCTCGGGTTCGCTGATCGCGGTGCCGCCGCAGCTTCGGGAAAGGAGCGTCAACCATGGCACTCCTTGAACGTCAGCGCCGCCTCCTCGACTTCACGCTGTCCTCGCTGCTCCGTCGGAAGGGCAAGAACGGCGCGCTTGTTGCCGTGTATGCGCTCACGATCTTCCTGCTCGCCTCGGTCCTGTTCTTCGGCGAATCGCTCCGTCGCGAGGCATCGATCATCCTGGCCGACGCACCCTCGCTCGTGGTGCAGCGCATGATGGCGGGCCGGCATGAGCTCATTCCCGACAGCTACGCCGACCAGGTCCGTTCCATCCGCGGCGTCCGGTCCGTCAAGCCCCGCCTCTGGGGCTATTATTACGATCCCCTGAGCGGCGCGAATTACACGATCGTCACTTCCGAGGAGCGGAAGAACGGCACGATCGCCATCGGCAGCGGCGTCGCGTCCACGCGGAAGCTTGCCGTGGACGATGTGCTTCCCCTGCGGGCAAGCAAGGGCGATACCATGCTCTTCACGGTCGCCGAGGTCCTGTCCGAGGAATCGGCGCTGGCCAGCGCGGACCTCATGATCGTGACGCCCGCGGATTTCCGGGAGTTCTTTGCGATGCCTGCGGGCTTCGCCACGGACCTGATCGTGGACAGCGGCAATCCGCGCGAGTGTTCGACGATCGCCGAAAAAATCGCGATCCGGCTGCCCGACACGCGGCCGATCGTCCGGGAGGAGATCCTGCGCACCTACGATGCCATCTTCGGTCTCCGGAGCGGTATGGTTCTGGCGGTGCTTGCATGCGCGGTCATCGCATTCCTCATCTTTGCCTGGGACAAGGCCACGGGTCTCTCCGCCGAAGAACGGGCGGAGATCGGCATCTTGAAAGCAGTGGGCTGGGACACCTCGGATGTCTTGTTGATGAAGTTCTGGGAAGGCACGGTCATCTCGGTCACCGCATTCCTGGCAGGAACGGCACTCGCCTACGCGCACGTGTTCCTCGCCGGCGCGTCGCTTTTCGAGCCTGCGCTCAAGGGCTGGTCGGTGATCTATCCGGCCTTCAGGCCCACGCCGGTCTTCGATCCGGCACAGATCGTCACCATCTTCTTCCTGACCGTGGTGCCCTACATCGCCGTGACCGTGGTGCCGGTCTGGCGGGCCGCGACCATCGATCCCGATGCGGTGATGCGGACATGATCACTGCGCCCAAGGCCTGATCTAATCAGCGAGGCACGGAGGATCCCGGAAATACAGCTGTTCTCCGTGTTCTCGGTGTCTCCGTGGTAGATGATTGCTCTTTTTTTTCTATTCGAGAATTCATGATCGAACTTCGCGACGTTACCAAGATCTATAACCGCAGCAGGGCCAACGAGTTCGTTGCGCTCCGGAATGTGTCCTTCGGCGTTCCCGAGCGCGCGGTGACGGTGCTCAAGGGGCCCAGCGGCTCGGGCAAAACCACGCTGCTCACGCTCATGGGCGCCATGGCGCGGCCGACGTCGGGCAGGGTCCTGCTCTCGGGCCGGGAGATCACGAGTCTTCCCGAACGCTTTCTTGCCGGGATCCGCCGCTCCACCTTCGGGTTTGTGTTCCAGCAGCTGAACCTGATCCGGGGGCTGTCGGCACTCGAGAATGTGCTGATCCCCGCCTATCCCACCGATGCTTCCTACGCGTCGATCCGCGGCCGCGGCAGGGAGCTTTTGGCGCGCATGAACGTGAGCCATCGCGAGCACGAGCGTGTCGAGCGCCTCTCGGGCGGCGAAGCGCAGCGCGTCGCCATCGCACGTGCCTTGATCAACGATCCCCAAGCGGTGATCGCCGACGAACCGACCGCGCACCTGGACACGAAGCTCTCGCGGGAGTTCATGGAGATCGTTGCTGCCATGAAACAGGACGGCAGGACCCTGATCATCGCAAGCCACGATCCGATCGTGTACGAGTCGCCGGTCGTCGATGCCGTGCTCCCGCTCCGGGACGGCATGATCGCGGAGGAACACCGGTGATCCTCCATCCGGGGATGCTGGCGCTCCTCGCCGCGTCGCTGATCATCGCCGCCATGGCGCTGGGAGGCGCGGGCCTGGGATACCAGATCCTGCGGCGCTGGGATCCGACAAGCGGCAGCGAGCTGCAGCTCATCCTGGAGCGCCGGACCACGCTTGTTTCCACGCTCCTTGCCTGGGCCTTCGGCCTCGAATTCCTTTCCCTCTTCCTCTTTGCCGGCGTTGCCGACAGCCTGCACTCCCAGTTCGTGGGCGCCATGTGCGCGGCAGGCGTGCTGAACGCCAGCGCAACGGGGTATCCTCTCCTGATCCTCAAGATGGCGAACGTGCTCCTCGCAGGCTCCTGGCTCATCGTAAACCACGCGGACACCCGCGCAACGGACTACCCGCTGATCCGCGCGAAGTATGTGACCCTGCTCGTTGCCGCTCCGCTCTTGATCGCCGAGGCGGTTCTCCTGGTCCTCTTTGCCGGCGCGCTCAAGCCCCATGTGATCACCTCCTGCTGCGGCAGCCTCTTCAGCAGCCAGACCGAGACCATGGTCGGCGAAATGGCGCCCTTTCCTTTCCGGCCCATGGCGATCGTCTTCCTCGTATCCCTCGGCGCGGTCCTCGCAGCGGGATGGCACACCTGGAAGACAGCGAAAGGCGGCATCCTGCTCGCGCTCCTTTCCTTCGCCGCCTTCATTGTCGTTCTTGCCTCGATCTTGTCCTGGGTCGGGCCCTATGTGTACGAGCTTCCGACGCATCATTGTCCTTTTTGTCTTTTGCAGCGAGAGTATCATTTCATCGGCTATCCGCTCTATGGATTGTTGTTTGCAGCTACGGTATCGGGCATGGGTGCGGGGATCCTCGTTCCCGCGAAGCGGAAGCCGAGCCTGAAGATGATCGTGCCGGGCCTGCAAAGAAGCTGCGCTGCTGCGTCGGTTGTGTTGTACGGGCTCCTGTTCCTGCTCATCGCCGCCCTCGTCGCTACGTCCAACCTGAAACTGCTCTGACAGACTGCCATGAAGGTGCGTCATGCCATCCTTTCGTGATATCAGCATCAAGGCGGTGCTCGCGGGTTTCGCAGCCGATATCGTCGCCACGCTCGGAATCTCGTTCCTGCTCGTATCCGCCATGGTCGCCAATGACATCCCGGAAGCAGAGATCGGTCTCCGCATGAAGACCCTGAGCGGGCTGCTCCTCAGCCTGATCGTCGGCTTGTGCTGCACGGGCACGGGCGCTTATATCGCCGGAAGGATCGCAAAAAGCCAGGAAATGTTTCACGGAATCATCGTGAGCCTGCTCGGCATGGCGCTCGGCCTGTTCTTTACTGAAACCGGCATCCCGCTCTGGTACGACATTGCCAGTTATGTTCTCATTCTTCCCGCCGGCGCGGCAGGAGGGTATTTGGCGCTGCTCCGGCGGAAGGAACCGTCCTAAGCCACCTCCTTCGCGAACCTGCCGAGTCCGCGCCTTCAGGCTTTCCTGACGCACCGTGAATCTTCTTTCTTGACAATCCCATCCCCTTCCCTATAATTGCCGGAGCTCAAGGATTTACCAAATCACTTGGAGGAGGAAGGGAAACATGAAGAGGGGGCTCATTGCAGTACTGGTTGTGATGGTCTGTCTTGTCAGCGGTGCGGCGTTTGCAAGCGAAGGCGGAAGTGAAAAAGGTCTGGAAGTGGAAGCAGGAGTAAAGGCCTGGTACAACAAGTGGAAGAGCGACGTGCCGGGTGCTGGAAGCACGACCTTTGATTCGACGCTCCTGATCGGTCCGGCTGTTGAAGTGATGTGCCCGCGGCATTTCTATTTCGAAGCGTCTTATCTCTTTTCCGTTGCTGATTACGAGCATTCCGAGGCCGGCGTGACCGAGAAATTCGATCGCAAGGACCTGGACCTTGCCGTGGGATATCAGTTCATTCCGCAGGCAGGGGTGTATGTAGGATATAAGAAAGTTTCCATGGGCGGGGAGGGTGTTTCCTCCGATCTCACCGGTCCCATGATCGGCATTCGCGGCAATGTGCCCGTGAGCCATATGTTCGCCGTCTACGGCAACCTTACCTATCTCATGACCAAGGTGGAGGTCACCGGCGCTCCCAAGGAAGACGCACCGGGTACGGTGATCGAGCTGGGTGTGAAGGCGGAGGTCGCTAAGAAGGTCTCGGCGAACCTGGGCTACAAGATCGAAACGACCAAGGGCGATGATTCGAAGATCAAGGACACCTTCTCCGGCATCACCCTCGGTGCAATGTATGCGTTCTAAGTAACAACGAGCGAAACAGGAACGGCGGCGAGTGTCATGCTCGCCGCCGTTTTTCGTTTATCGGCAGGTACCATGTATCGGGAACGATGTAGAAGAAGATGCAACACGCTGGATATTCACCGCAGATCAAAAGAGGACTCGACGACATCGATGAAGGACGTGACCGACACGGCGGTGGTATCGCTGCGCCAGACAACGGCAAGTTTGACCGCAGGAGGCGAGCCCGCGAGCGGGATATAGCGCACGTCCGGCCGCCTGATGTTCTTGATGAAATCCGGTAGGAGGCAGACGCCCAGTCCCGATGCCACAAGCCCCAGGACCGTCTGGACATGACCGGCTTCCTGCGCGATCCGGGGCGTGAACCCGGCGGAATGGCAGAGACTGATGAACGCGTCACGAACGACGGGCTCCGACGACCGTGTATTCGCGATAAACGGCTCCCCGGCAAGGTCCTCCATCCGTATCGACGTGCGGCCGGCCAGCCGGTGCTTCGCAGGCAGGACCGCCATCAAGGGCGCGCGCGTGAGCACGCGCGAGGTAAGCAGCGAATCCTTCACATCGGGATAGTGGAACCCGACGTCGAGGCGTTTTGCATGGAGCGCCTTGATCTGCTCCAGGGTATTCAGTTCCTGCAGCACCAGTTCGACGCCGGGATAGCGCTCGCGGAACAACCGCAGGCCTTTCGGCAGAAAGGTATGGACCACCGAGCCGACGAACCCCACGACGATCCTGCCCGCTTCTCCCCGGCTGATCCTTCGCGCCGTTTCCGCCGCCTGTTCCGCGTGCTGCAGAAGCTGCTGGGCCTCTTTCAGAAAATAGCCGCCGCACTCGGTCAGCCTGACCGTTCGCCGGGACCGGTCGAAAAGCTTCACGCCGAGCTCTTCCTCCAGGTTCATGATCTGCTGGCTCAGGGGCGGCTGGGCGATGTGCAGCCGTTTGGCCGCCCTGCCGAAATGGAGCTCCTCGGCCACGGCGACGAAGTATCTCAAGTGTCTCAGTTCCATATGTTAAACGTATTGAACAAATAGTATCTATATATTGGACATATGTCAACATGCTGCGTAGAATTTCAGTCAAGGGCCTGAAGAGGCCGGACACGCGACCGGCCGCACTCGCGCCGGAAACAGTTCATGCAGAAGGAGGGCTCTATGAAAGGGATCGTTGATCAGGAAGCGATGCGCGCTGCAATCTATTTCCGGGAGGAAGTTCTGGAGATCATGCCCGATATTCCGCGCCAGGAGCTCTCCGAGATGGTCGGCGAGTATCTCTTTTATCACAACGCGAACGTGGGCAAAGAGCTGGCGCACGAAGTGGTCGAGGAGACCTGCGGTAAGAAGGCAGCTTGATGCTCCTTGCACTCGGCAAACAAAAACCGGCGGAGAGGATCGTCTCTCCGCCGGTTCGCTTGTGTTGTTGCTGTTCTTTTGCTGTCTTCTCTACTTCTTTCTCCTGGATTCCGACTCCTGACTTCTGACTCCTGGTTTTTTGCCTTTG
>JAKAHZ010000103.1 GCA_021814615.1 Nitrospirota bacterium
AAGAACCAGTCGTGGCAGTGGGACGGCGAACCAGCCGACACCTTCGGCGTCTTCGGCGTGGGACTCGTCGGCGTCACGCCTGTGACGGGGAACTGGTAAGCGCGAAAGAGAAACACAGAGAATAAATCCAAGCCGGAGTCCATGTGACTCCGGCTTTTTTGTTGTGCGTCCGTCAGCGAGAATTCGATAAAATGAAAAGCTGCTAACAGTTTGCTGGAAAAGTCCATGATTGTCACAAGAAGTCGGGATTCGCTGTCGCTCTTCCCGACCTACAAATTATATAGATGAAAAAGGCTCAGAGGATTTCCTCTGAGCCTTTTGCGTTGGTAAATGGCGGGAGAGCATGAGAATCGAACTCACCTTCCTCCGCTCACGCGGAGGAACAGCGGCTTTGAAGGCCGGGACGGGCACCAGCTCCGTAACCTCTCCCAGGTATTGTTGCACGAGATTATACCGGACAGGCTGTCGGTCCGCAACTGTATTATTCCGCCGCAGGCGCATCGGGTTCTCTGTTCGTGAGCAGCGCTGTCGCCCGGTCCAGCTCCGCGTGGCTGCCCAGGAGCACGACGATATCGTCGGCCTGGAGCGCCACGTCGGGACCCGGGTTCGTCATGGCCGATCCGTCGCGCACGATGGCGATGACCGACGCGCCCGCCTTGTTCCGGATGTCGATCTCCCGGAGCGTGCGGCCCACCGCCGGATGCGCCTGCTCGAGCTGTACGTTGTCCACCGTCGCCGCTGCCAGGAGCGCGGCGATCCTGCCGATCTTCTCCTGGTCCAGGGAGATGCCCCGGAGCATCTTGTACCCCTCGAAGCGCACCAGGCGGATCTGGTTGGCGATGATGTTCCCCGGAACGCGGTACTGGTGCAGCACCCGGGAGAAGATCTCGATGGAGGTCTCGAACTCCTCGGTGATCACCTGGTCCGCGCCGAAGGAGAGGAGCTCGTCCACTTCCGCGGCGTAGCGGGTGCGGACGAGGATGAAGATGTGCGGGTTCAGGGTGCGCACGATACGGATCGCGGCGCGGGTTGCGGCGAAGTCCGAGATGGCGAAGACGATGATCCGCGCGCAGGAAGCGCCGGCCCGTTCCAGCACGTCCTCGCGCGTGATGTCGCCGTAGATGATCGGCTCGCCCTCTTCGCGGGCAGAGCGGATCGTGTCCACGTTCACTTCCAGGACCGTGTAGGGGATCGCCGTGGCTTTCAGGGTCCGCGCGAGGTTCCTGCCGTTCAGGCCGTACCCCGCGATGATCGTATGTCCCTTGAGCGAACAGGTCTCCGGCTGGGCCGGGGATGCCGGCAGGAGCAGGCCCATGCGGTCGGCAAACCACGGCGCCGCCTGGATGATGAAGGGCGTCGCGAGCAGGGTCAGGATCGACGTGTTGATGAAGGCCTGGAATGCCTCGCCGCCGATCAGGCCCGCCAGCTGTCCCTGCTGGGCGAGGAGGAAGGAGAATTCTCCCACCTGGGCCAGCGCCAGTCCGGCAAGGATCGCCGAGCGGAGGGGGTAGCGCAGCAGAAGCGCCGCGCCGGCCATGAGCGCCGTCTTGGTCATGGCCAGGGCCGTGGTCAGACCGATCAGGAAGAGCCAGTGCTCGGCGAAATAGCCGACCTGGAGCAGCATGCCGATGGAAATGAAGAAGATGCTGGCAAAGTAATCCCGGAAGGGCAGGATGTCGGCAACGATGCGGTGGCTGTACTCGGATTCGGAGATGATGAGGCCGGCCAGGAACGCGCCCAGGGCCAGGGAGAGGCCCAGGGCGTTCGTGATCCATGCGGTTCCCAGGCAGAGCAGCACGACGAGGAGGAAGAAGATCTCCCGGTTCCGGAGCCGGATCACCTGGTGAAGCAGGAAAGGCACGGCCATCCGCGCGGCGAAGAAGACCGCCAGGAGCCCGATCACCGCCTTGCCGAGGCTCAGGAGCACCGGGCCGGCCGCGATATCCGGGCCCCCGGAGGTCTGCGCAAGCAGGGGCAGCAGCAGCATGAAGGGCACCACGGCCATGTCCTGGAAGAGCAGGATGCCCGTAGCGAGCCTGCCGTGCGCCGTGTCGAGCTCCGCGCGGTCCGTGTACATCTTGAGCACCACGGCGGTGCTGCTTAAGGCGGCGAGGAAACCGAAAAAGACGCCCTGCGGCACGGGGTAGCCGAAGAGGAAGGCGATGGATGCCACCGCGACGACGGTCAGGGAGATCTGGAGACCGCCGCCGATGAAGAAGCTCCGTCCCGACCGCAGGATGTCCGCGAGGGAGAACTCGAGCCCCACGGTGAAGAGCAGCAGCACCACGCCGATCTCCGCCAGCCGTTTGACGACCCGCGTTTCCGTGATGAAAGCCTGGCCGTGCGGGCCGATCAGGACGCCGGTGATCAGGAAGCCCACGAGCGCCGGCAGCCTGATCTTGTGGAACAGGAAGGTGATGGGGAGCGACACGGCGAGGAGGATGATGAGCTCCCGGAGGATCGTGATCTCCTGGTCATGCATGGTTCCATCATACCATGAAGAAGACGGGGAAGGGCGTCAGAAGCATCCTTCTTCGTGTACGATCCTCCTTCAGCAGCGCGCCGTTTCCGCGCCGGAGCAGGGCGCCCGGGCCAAAACTCCTTGACAGTTTCCCGCTGGTCATGTTAACTTACCGGGCACTGTTCGTTTACAGCGAAGGGGGAACGCGTTGGAAACCAAGAACCAGCAAGGCATTGTTGAAGTCGTGTCGGAGAAGATCTGGAAGTTCTTCTCGTCGGTGAAACTGGCCGTTATCCTGCTGATCATCCTGGCCATCGTGTCCGTTATCGGCACGGTCATTCAGCAGAACCAGTCTCCCGAGGAATACCTGCAGGAATATACGCAGGGCACGGTGGACCTCTTCGAAACACTGGGATTCTTCGACCTCTACCACACGTGGTGGTTCGTGCTGCTTCTCCTGCTCTTCACGGCGAACCTCACGGTTTGCACGCTCGAACGATTCCCCTACGCATGGAAAGCGATGCGGGCGCCGCTGAAACCGATCGAAGAGGACGCGGTCAAGGCCCTTCCTTTCCGCAAGGACGTCACGCTCAAGACCGGCGTGGAACAGGCGGAGAGCTTGGTGCTCGCGGCACTGGGAGGCAAACGGTACCGGACCCTGGTGTCCAAGGAATCGGGCGGAACGGGCATCGCGTCGCAGAAGGGCGCCTTCAGCCGCATGGGCGTGTATATCACCCATGTGAGCATCCTGCTCATCTTCACGGGTGCGCTGATCGGCGCCTTCTTCGGGTACAAGGGGTTCCTGAACATCCCCGAGGGCGAAGCCTCCGCGGTGGTCTACCTGCGCAATGAGCCGCTCTGGGACAAGATCATGAGCGGCCTGGGGATCAGCAAGAGCCCCGTGAGCTACGTGGAGGGTCGCGTTCCCGCCCTGCCGCTCGGCTTCTATGTGGCGCTTCAGGACTTCGAGGTGGATTACTACGTGAATCAGGGCAGACCCACGGGCATGCCCTCGGAATACTGGAGCATTCTTTCGGTCTACGACCAGAACCGCCAGAAGGTCCTGGACAAGCGCATCCGCGTGAACGATCCGCTGACCCATCACGGCATCACGTTCTACCAGTCGAGCTACGGCACCATCCCGAACGCCACCGGAACGGTGAAGCTCGGCATCCGGCCGAAGACGGGCGGAGCGACGGAGACCGTGGAGGCGAAGCCGGGGGCGAGCGTCTACGTCCCGTCCATCGACCGGACGATCCGCGTGACCGGGGTCATGCCCTACGGCATGCGCGATCCCATGAGCGGAAGGATCAACTTCTATCAGTCGCGGAACGACGAGCTGATCAACCCGGTGGTTGATCTTGAGGTGTTCAAGGGCAAGTCCACGCAGCTGCTTTACCGGACGCAGGTGATGAAGATCGACTCCCAGGAGCCGAACATGCCGGAGAACTACACGATCGGCTACCAGGACTACTGGGGCGTGCGCTACACGGGCCTGCAGGTGACCAAGGATCCCGGCGTCTGGGTTGTGTACCTGGGATTCATCCTGCTCTGCGTTGGTCCGGTCATCGCGTTTTTCGGCTCCCACCGCAAGGTGTGGGCCCGCATCCAGGAGAAGAACGGGCAGGCAGTGGTGCTGCTCGCGGGATCGTCCAACCGGAACCGGATTGCATTCGAGCGTGAATTCGCCCGGATCGCTGAGGATATCGCGAAGAAGTAACCAATACGGAGGTATTGATGGAAAGCTCTCTGCTCTTTTCGATCGCAACCGTCGCCTATCTCTTGGCGATGGTCATGTATATCAGCTATGTGGCCTTCCGCAAGGAAGGCATCGGCAAAGCTGCGTCGTTCATCACCTATGCGGGCCTGCTTATCCAGACCGCGGCCCTGGTGATGCGCTGGGTGGAGTCGTACCAGATGGGCATCGGCCGCGTGCCGCTGTCCAACCTCTACGAGTCCCTGGTCTTCTTCACCTGGAGCACCGTGCTCATCTACGTCGTCGTGGAGTGGAAGTACAAGACGCGCATCTTCGGCGCTTTTGTCATGCCCGTGGCCTTCCTGGCGCTGGCATTCATCAATGTGGCCGGCATCAGCAACGACATTACGCCGCTCGTCCCGGCGCTCAAGAGCAACTGGCTCTTCTACCACGTGCTGATCAGCTTCCTGGGCTATGCCGCCTTCGGCGTCGCTTTCGCCATCAGCATGATCTTCCTGCTCATCGATATGGACGAGCGGGGGCCGGTCCGCGACCTCTGGTATGCGCTCGTTGCGATCGTGGTCATCGCGCCTATCGGCTATGCCATGGCCGCCCAGGGAGAGCACATGAAACAGGCCTTCTGGATGGGATTGGGCGTGGTGATCCTCGCCTGGTTCATCTACCTGGTCACGCGGGGCGCAAAGAACAAGCCCATGGTCTATCTCTTCTGGTCCTTCTGCGTCACCCTCGCCATCTCGATGCTTGTCGCCATGGGCATCGATTTCCTGAACATGAAGGGCATGCCCGCCGGAGAATCGTTCAAGAAACACCTCTTCGAGGCCACTTTCCTGAACCAATCGCTGCCTATCGCGCTCGTCTCCTGGGCCGCGGTGATCGGGCTCTTCTACGCCGTCTGGGCAAAGGGCATCGCGCTCAAGAAGGTGCTGACCCAGTACGCCCCGTCGCAGGACATCCTGGACGATGTCACCTACCGGATGATCGCCATCGGGTGGCCGCTCCTGACCGGCGGCATCATCACCGGCGCGGTCTGGGCCAACAGCGCCTGGGGCACCTACTGGAGCTGGGACCCCAAGGAAACGTGGTCGCTCATCACCTGGTTCGTCTACGCCATCTATCTCCATGCGCGGTATGTGCGGGGATGGAAGGGGACGCAGATGGCCGTCATTTCCGCAGTCGGTTTCCTCGCCGTGATCTTCACCTACCTGGGCGTCAACCTGGTCCTTTCGGGCCTCCATTCCTACGGCGGAATGAACTGAGATCAAAACCCGACGTTTGACAAGCCGGCTGCGTTCGAGCAGCCGGCTTTTTTATTGCTTTCTGCAGGAGCGCGCCCCCACCGCGGCGCCGGTAAACAGGATCGGATGGCTCCTTGATGGATAAAATCGCGCTATACTTTGTTTAAGCCTAGGAATCAAGGAGGAACGGCCATGAGAGAATTCACCTGCAGCAATTTGGGACATCAGTGCGCCTGGAAACACGTAGCCAGGACGGAGGAGCTCCTGACCGATGTCGTCGCCATCCATCTGCGCGACGTTCACGGCGTTCGGGAACTTGACGCCGACATGATCGGGAGGATCAAGGGAAGTTTCAGCAATCCCGGGCCGGCGATCGGAAGGGACGAGCCGCTCCCGGTGCTGAAGGAGTTCCGGTGCAGCGACCTCGGGATGGCCTGCAACTGGCATTACATCGCCCAGACCGAGGACCTGATCGTGGACGGCGTGGCGGTTCATGCCCGGGAAGCCCACGATATCCGCGAGTTCTCTCAGGAACTGAAGGCGAAGGTGGAACAGAATCTGCGGGTCTGGAACGGGTGAGGGAGAATTCAAGCTGATCGACGGTTACGGATCACGGCTGACGTAGGCGCGGGATCACTGCACGGACAGGTCCATCCCCTTGTCTATGGAGTAGATCGGGTGAAGGGAGAAGTCCCGCACCCAGGGTTGAACTACGGAAAAGTCCGAACGGTGCCAGAGGAAAACCCAGGGCGCTTCTTCTATGATCCGGTCCTCAGCCTGCCGGTAGAGGCGATAACGCTGCCGGGGCGCGATGGTCTGCTGGGCCCGATCGATCAATCCGTCGAAGACAGGATCGACGAACCGGGTCCTGTTCCCTGCGGGGCCGGCATTGGAGGAGTGGAAGAGAGGAAAGAGGAAGTCCTCGGGGTCCGGATAATCCGCCCACCAGGAAAGCCAGAAAATGTCGGGTTTCCCGCTGTTCACGGCCTGCTTGAAAGCGCTCCAGTCGAGCTGCACGATCTGCACCGACAGCCCCGCCGCGTCAAGATACTGTTTCACGACCTCTGCCATGTCCAGGATCTCCGGTTCGCTGGAGATGTACATGCTGACGGTTTTCCCTGCCCAGCCCGCCTCCCTGACGGTGCGGGAGGCCGCCGCCGGATCAAAGGGATAGGGATCGGAGATCTTCGGGCCTTCGCCGTATTTCCAGAGGGCGGGGGGCACGGGACCGGCTGCGAGGGTGCCGCGTTTCTCATAGATCGTGTTCAGGATCCGTTTCCGGTCGACGGCCCGGTTCATGGCCCGGCGCACCCTTACGTCGCTGAAGGGCGGGCGGCTGCAGTTCAAACCGAGGTAATAGCAGTTCAGGCCGGTCCTGCCGTGCACGAGGTTCTTCCATCGGGGATCCGTGGTGAAACGGCGGTATTCCGATGCGGGGATCTGGAGCACGTCCAGGCCGCCTGTCTCGAACTCTACCACCGCGGTCAGGTCCTCGGGAATGACCCGGTAGACGATCTCCCGCAGGCGCGGGGCTCCTTCCGCGTAGTCCGGCCGGCTGCTGAGCGCGAGCGTGAGGCCGTGTTCCCACTTCCGGAGCACAAAGGGACCGCTTCCCGAAGCGCTGCTTCCGAAATCCCTGCCCAGCCGGACCGCCTCCTCCCGCGGCACCACGTAGGCAGTGGTCATGCCGAGGAGGGAAAGAAAAGGCGCGAAGGGCTTCTCCAGACGGATGACCAGCGTCCGGCTGTCGATCACGTTGATCCCCGAGGCGTGCTCCGCTTTTCCCGCAAGAACGGCCCCTGCGCCCTCGATGCGATCGAGCACCCAGGTCTGGGGCGCCTTCGTGGCGGGGTCAAGCACCCGTTCGAAGGAATAGCGGAAGTCCTCAGCAGTCACCGTTCTTCCGTTGCTGAAGGTAAATCCCTTGCGCAGATGGAACGTATAGGTCCGCCGGTCGGCCGAGATCTCCCATCGGTCGGCGATGTCGGGCACGATGTCCAGATCGTCGTTGAACCGGACCAGGCCGTTGAAGAGCTTGGCCGCGATCAGGCCGCCGGTCACATCGGTGATCAGCGCGGGGTCGAGGGTCGAGGGATCGCTGGAGAGGCGGAGATGGAGGATCCCCGGCACATGACTCTCGGTGCTGCGGCGGCAGGAGAGCGACGGGGCGGATGCCAGGATCAGGACGATGAAGAGCAGAACGGATCGACGGACCAGATGCGCCATGCTGGTAGTTCTACAGGAAAGTCGGGGGCAGGTCAAGTCAACAAATAGCGGAATCTATCCTCCGGAAGGGGGCATCGGGCGGATTGGAATACAACGCTCCGCAGGCAATGACGCTACTTCTTGCTGGCGGCAACCAGGGCCTGGAAAAGCCTGCGGGTCGTGCGATCCACCGGCGTCTTTTCCGGGTGCCACTGGACGGCAAGCAGGAAGGCTTTTCCGCGGTTTTCAAGCGCTTCGAAGACCCCGTCGGGCGATACCGCAGCCAGCCGGAGGCCGCGGCCCGGGTTCTTGATGCTCTGGTGATGCGAGCTCCTGACCCGCACGGTGCAGTCGCCGTTGGCGCAGCAGTTCCGCGATGAAACGATGGAGCAGAGCGTCGTCCCTTCGAACACGCTCACCGGGTGGAAAACCTTTTCCCCCGGTTTGGACGCACCGTGCGCCAGGGCGCCGGGAACCTGGGCTGCGATGTCCTGATAGAGCGTGCCGCCCAGAGCCACGTTCACGAGCTGCGCGCCGTAGCAGACGGCCAGGATGGGTTTCCTCGCCTTGCGCGCAGCGTGGAAAAGCTTCAACTCGAACTGCACGCGCCGGTCCGTGGCAAGCTGGAGCTTTGCTCCCGCAGACGCCTTTTCTTTGTAAAAGCGCGGATGGATGTCGTCGCCGCCGGAGAAGAGGAACCCGTCGAGCTGTTTGACCAGGTCGGGGATCGAAGCGTCGATGCCCATGACCGGCACCGGAATGCCGCCTGCCTGCACTACCGCCTTGGCGTAGTCCTGATCGAGAATATTGAAATTCCTCGACGGCTGCTCCTCAAGGTTCATCGTAATGCCGATGAGCGGTTTCATGCACACACCTCCCCCTGGTCGTTTCTGGCGAGTTCTTTATAGCATAATTCAGCAGCCTTGTCAGCGTGAGATTCTAACTTTAGATTTATTGGTCATCGGATTGAGGCCCGTAAAAAGGCGTTTTAGGGCTTCCGGAGGATCGGTTGGGCGGAGAAGAAGGGGATGCGGCCCGCCGGGGGGAAGTGTTATTTTGAGGCCATCAACAATTCCAGGACTGCTTTCTGCGCATGGAGGCGGTTCTCCGCCTGGTCGAAGACGACGGAATGAGGGCCGTCGATCACGCCGGCCGTGATCTCCTCGCCGCGGTGCGCGGGGAGGCAGTGCATGACCAGCACGTCCGGGGAAGCGGCTTTCAGCAGCTTTTCATTGATCTGGAATCCGGCAAAGGCCTTGACGCGCTGGGCGTGCTCCTGTTCCTGGCCCATGCTCGCCCAGACATCGGTATAGAGAATGTCCGCGTCCCTGGCCGCCTTGTTCGGATCGCCGGTGAGCGTCAGTTCGGCGCCCGTTTCCGCGGCGACCTGCCTGGCCTGGCGCATAATCCCCGCGTCGGGTTCGTAGCCCGCGGGACAGGCCAGCGCAACATGCATACCCGTCTTGACGCAGGCCTCGATGAGCGAATGGGCCATGTTGTTGCCGTCGCCCACGTAACAGAACCGGAGGCCGGCAAGGGCGCCGCGCTTTTCCCTGATCGTGAAGATGTCTGCGAGCGCCTGGCAGGGATGGTGGAGGTCCGTGAGCCCGTTGATCACCGGAATGGCGGCGTGGCGCGCGAGTTCCTCGACGATCTTCTGGCCGAAGGTCCTGATCATGATGCCGTCGAGGTACCGGGAGAGTGTGCGCGCCGTGTCGGCCACCGGCTCGCCCCTGCCCATCTGGAGATCCTGGGATGAGAGGAAGAGCGCCTGGCCGCCGAGCTGGTACATGCCGACCTCGAAGGAGACCCTCGTCCGCGTCGATGACTTCTCGAAGATCATGCCCAGGGACTTGCCCTTGAGCGGATGGTGGGTCACGCCGTCCTTCAGCGCTTTTTTAAGCCAGGCGGATCGGTCGAGGATTCGTCCGATGTCCTCGGCCGTCAGTTCATTGATCGTGAGCAGGTCTTTGTTCATGGCGATCCTTGCGGCCTCCTGAGGCCGGAAAAAGAATCAGGCGGCCGGAGCAGCCGCCTGGTGTCATTGTGCTTCGCAGCAGTCAGCGTTTCCGGAAGATGCTGTCCAGAGCCTCGATCAGCTGGTCGATCTCCTCCTCGGTGACGATCAGCGGAGGCATGAACCGGAGCACGGTGTTCACCGTGCAATTGATCAGGAACCCTTCCTTGAGGCACGCGGCGACGATGTCCTTGCCTTCGAAGCCGAGCTCCATTCCGATGAGCAGCCCTGTGCCCCGCACATCCTTGATGAAGGGGTATTTCTTCTGGAGCGCCCGCAGCCCCTTCAGGAAATGGTCGCCCAGGGCGGAAACATTCTGGATGATGATATTATCTTCCAGGATGGCTTCGAGCGTGGCCAGGCCGGCCGCGCAGGCCATGGGGTTCCCGCCGAAAGTGGAGCCGTGCGTGCCGGGGACGAGCCCCGCTGCAGCCTTGTTCGAGGCGAGGAGCGCGCCGATGGGAAAGCCAGAGCCCAGCCCCTTTGCCAACGCCATCGCATCGGGCGTCACGCCTTCATGCTCATAGGCGAAAAGCTTGCCGGTCCTGCCCATCCCCGTCTGGACCTCGTCGAGCATGAGGAGGAGCTCGTTCTTGTCGCAGATCTCCCGGAGCGCCCGGAGGTAGCCGGGAGCGGGGATGTTGACGCCGCCTTCGCCCTGGACCGGTTCGACCAGGATGGCGCAGGTCTTTTCGTTCACCGCCTGCTTGACCGCCTCGATGTCGTTGAAGGGCACATACCGGAATCCCGCCACCATGGGCTCGAACCCGGCGTGGAACTTCTCCTGCGCCGTTGCGGAGACGGAACCGTAGGTCCTGCCGTGGAAGGAGCCGCGCATGGTGATGATCTCGTACCGGTCCTTCTTCAGCACCTCGCGGGAATACCGCCGCGCGAGCTTGATCGACGCTTCGATCGCCTCGGTGCCGGAGTTGCAGAAGAACGCCTTGTCTGCAAAGGAGTGCTTGACCAGCATCTTCGCAAGTTCGATCTGCGGCTCGATATGGTAGTGGTTCGACACGTGCATGAGCCGCTGCGCCTGCTTCTGGAGAGCCACGACCACGCGGGTGTTGCAATGGCCCAGATTGTCCACGGCGACGCCGGCGACGAAATCGATGTATTCCTTGCCGTCGGAATCGAAGACCCGCGTGCCCCGGCCCTTGACGATGACCAGGGGCTGGCGGCCGTAGGTGTTCATCAGGTACTGCTGCGAATCCTTTATGAGCTCTGAAGTGATCATGAGATAACCGTTAATCCGGCGCGGTTCCCGACGGAAACGCGGTCTCTTCCCGTAGCCGGCCTTCTTCTGGCCGGAAGTGGCGGGAAGGAAAGAGAAAAATTAACACAAACCCTCCGCAAAAAGCAAGGGGAAAGTCGTAGCGGACGAGCAGGTCCCGCGTGAAAAAGCCTTTGTAACAAAGTTCCTTTTATGCTATTTTCTGACTTGAAACAGTGCTGCGCATTTCCCGCAGGATGCGAAAAGGGGAACCATGAACCTCGTGAGTCTGCGCCTGATCCTTATTCTAGGCATCTGCTTCTTCTCCCTCCCCGCCCGTTCCGCAGAGATCAAGAACACCGCCGTCCGTTCAGACAAGGACAAGGTGACGGTGACTTACGACCTTGAGACGGCGGCAACGGAAGCCGATGTTTCCGTGCTCTTCTCGATCAAGGGGAAGCCCGACCGCCGGCCCGGCCTGCATGTTTCCGGCGATATCGGCAGGGTGAAGCCGGGCGCGGGGAGGACAATCGTCTGGAACCTGGCGCAGGACGTGGCCAAGGAGCAGCGCGGAGAAGTGACGGCGGAGCTTGCGGCGCTCGAAACCTCGGTGACCGATCCCCTGACGGGCATGGAGTTCGTGCTCGTCAAGGGCGGATGCTTCGGCATGGGCGATCAGTTCGGCGACGGAGAGGATGACGAGCGGCCGGTCCATGAGGTCTGCGTTGCCGATTACTATCTCGGGAAATACGAAGTGACCCAGGCGCAGTGGAGGCGGGTGACGGGCGTGAATCCGTCTCATTTCAGCCGGTGCGGACCGAACTGCCCCGTGGAGTCGATAAGCTGGAATGACATCCGGGATTACATCCGGGACATCAATGCCGGGGCGGGGAGACGCTACCGGCTGCCCACGGAAGCGGAGTGGGAGTACGCCGCGCGGAGCGGCGGCAAGAAGGAAAAATGGGCGGGAACGAACAAGGAGGACGAACTGGGCGAGTATGCCTGGTTCGATGCCAATTCCGATGAGCGCACCCATGCGGTGGGAGGAAAGAAACCGAACGGCCTGGGCATGTACGACATGAGCGGCAATGTATGGGAATGGGTCCAGGACCGCTATGACGGATCGTATTACCGGAGCGCCGCGAAGGACGACCCGAAGGGGCCTGCGCGGGGCGAGGACCATGTGCTGCGCGGCGGATCGTGGGATTATTTCCCCTGGTACTGCCGCACGACCTACCGGTATTGGGACGATCCCGGCATGTGGTATTTCGTGGGCTTTCGCCTTGCCTTTTCTCCTGAATCCCGCTGACCCCGGAATCGTACCGCTCTGCCCGCCTGCTGTCGTATGGTGTCTCAGACGACCTTTCATCCACCTTTCTTCGGGCAAG
>JAKAHZ010000104.1 GCA_021814615.1 Nitrospirota bacterium
ACTTCCTGGTAGGCAAGCGCCGCACCCGGAAGATCCCCTGCGCCGGTCCGCGCCATTCCGAGGCCGATGCCGGCATCAGGCGCCTGATCGGACCTGCCGTATTCCCGCAACAGCTGCTCGAAAGAGGCGGCGGCAAGGCCGGGGGAACCTGCTGTGAGCAGTACCTGGCCTTTCCTGAGCATGCCGCGCGGCGCCAGGGGGCTCGCGCGGTAGTCATCGATCAGGCGCTGATAGAGGCCGACGGCATCGGCCGACCGCTGATGCGCCGCGTAATATTCGGCAAGCGCAAAGAGCGCGTAGTCGGCAAGTTCCGGATACTCGGCGGGCATGCTGAGCATGATGGACGCGCCAGCTTCCGGCTGGTCGTCCGCCAGTGCGATCCTGCCCAGAAGAAAGAACGCGCGCTTGCTCCACTGCGTATCAGGGTATCCTGCCATCACCGCCTGGGCATAGGATGCGGCAACGACGGGATCCCCGCCCGAAAAAGCAGCGAGGGCGAAGGAAAAACCTTCTTCAGGATTGGCTATCTCGGGAAGCGTTTTCGAAGGTGCGGAGACCGAAGGCGTGACAGATGTCAACAACTGCGGGGAAACGGAACCGCCATCACCGGGCTTTGGCGGAACAGTTCCGGCGCAGCCGGCGATCAGAAGAAAGAACGCGAGCAACATCAACGCACCGGACCGGGAGCGCCGGCGCCGCGACTTCCGCAGGCATCGCATGGTGTGGCACAAAACTTCAACCATTACTGCACATATTATAGATGGGAAGAGGAACTGTCAATAGACCTGTCAGAACGGGCGAAGGAAGCGGGGAAGCTTGCGCCGGGCGGTCTCGAGACGGACAAGGAACCGCTCTTCGCTGCTGGAGAAGGTCCGGCCGGAATCATCGGAAGGCGGGGTGTCGGGGCTGTAGACCAGCATATGGAAGGCAACGGAGGTGACGGGCTTGTCCGGCAGCCCGGCATGCTCCATCTCGGTGACGAACTCTATCCAGCGATCAGCCATGGCGATCAGGCAGGCGGTATCCTGCTCGGCAAGATACTGTTCCAGGGTCCGCTCCGGCGAAGCTGCGAGTCCCGTGCAGATATTCCGGTCGGGAAGGACAAAATGGGATGCGCCGTCTTCGAAGACCCGGCCCAGCGGAAAGAGTCTGCAGGCAAGCGGTCTGCTGTCGTAGATGCGGCAGCCCGCGTCCGTCCAGAAATGGCAGAAAGGATCGCGCGGCAGCATGACCAGCGGGAAACCGTTGGCGCGGTCCGTCTCGACGATGTCCAGCAGGTCCTCATAGGACATGCCGGATGCGGTGCAGATGCGCGCAATCTCGTAGGGATTGAGGATGATGTGCGGTCCGTTCTTGCAGCAGTTCGACGGGCACCCCTCGGTGCCGCAGGAAAGCTGGACCGGGTCGCCGGGGCACAGTGACTCGGCATCGCTGCCCGCAATGCGGATGGTTTTTCTTATGGATGTGGTCATGTGTTCAAATCTTGCAACGAAGGCATATTACACCATTGCGTCTTCAGCGGCAAGAATGCAGGCTCTCCCGCCAAAAACCCTCAACGGAAAAAGAAAAGGAGAGGCGATCGCCTCTCCTTTTTCGTTGACTGCTGCACCATCTTGCGACGATTGCTACTTTTTCCTGATCAGCTGGCCGCCGGTCCGCACGTGCCAGGCGACCAGAAGCGGGCTGGCGACGAAGATCGATGAATAGGTGCCCACGATCACGCCGAAAAGCAATGCCAGCGAGAAGTCATGCAGCACCTCGCCGCCGAACATCACGAGCGGGACGAGCACGAGGACCACGGTGAGCGAAGTGATTATCGTTCTCGACAGCACTTCGTTGATGCTTGCATTGACCAGCTGCGGCAGGGGTTCGCGCTTTGCGCGCTTCAGGTTCTCGCGGATCCGGTCGAAGACCACCACCGTGTCGGTCAGCGAATAGCCGGCGAGCGTCAGGAGCGCCGTCACGATCAGCAGGTTGATCTCCTTGTTCATCAGATAGAAGACTGCCAGCACCGCGCAGACGTCATGGACCGTTGCAACAGCCGCGGCCACGCCGAACTTGAACTCGAACCGGAAGGCTATATAAATGATGATCGCGATGATCGAGAAGATGATCGCTCGCAGGGCGTCCCACTGGAGATCGCTGCCGATGGTCGGGCCGATCTCGGTCGTGCTGTCCACCTCGAAGGGTCTGCCGGGAAAGGCCTGCCGGAACAGGGCAACCACCTTGTCCGCCACGCCCTCATGCTCCCGCAGGCGGATCAGGATCTTGTTCCCCTCGGTGAATTCCTGGAGCGTGGATCCCTGGAATCCCGCCTTGTC
Organism: Nitrospirota bacterium; assembly: GCA_021814615.1. Lineage (GTDB taxonomy): Bacteria > Nitrospirota > UBA9217 > UBA9217 > UBA9217 > JAKAHZ01. The sequence goes on from JAKAHZ010000104.1 coordinate 2,322, forward strand.
GAGCACCGCCCGCGCTTCGTCGATCGGCAGGCGGTCCTTGAAGCTGAGCTGCACCGTGGTGCCGCCTACGAAATCAATGCCCAGGTTTGCCTTGCCCCGGCCGACCTGGACCAGGGCAAAGAGGCCCAGGGCGATCATCACGGCAGAGACGGCGAACGAGACGTTCTTCCATCCCATGAAATCGATATTGGTTTTGTGCAGTATTTGCAGCATTGCAACCTCCGGAATTTTGAGAATCCGTCAAGCGTAAGGCGTTAGGCGGAAACGCGGGAAAAACGGAACATCACAGCCGTCCCCCTGTTGTCGCCTATCGACTGACGCCTTCCGGCTCTTAGATGCTCAGCTTCTCCAGCTTCCACTTCGTATTGATGATGTCGAAGATCACCTTGGTTCCGACCAGCGCCGAATACAGGTTGATGATGATGCCGAGGCTCAGGGAGACGGCAAATCCCTTGATCGGGCCGGTGCCGAACATGAACAGCATTGCCGCGGTTATCAGCGTCGTCACGTGGGAATCCAGGATGGTCAGAAACGCCTTGTCATACCCCGAATCGACCGCCGGCCTCGGCGGCTTGCCCGCCCGAATCTCTTCGCGGATGCGCTCGAACATGAGGACGTTGGAGTCGACGCCCATGCCGATGGTCAGGATGATGCCGGCGATGCCCGGCAGCGTGAGGGTGGCGTTCAGCACGGCCATGGCGCCCAGCAGCAGAACGAGGTTCAGGACGATGGCATAATCAGCGATCAAGCCGGACAAACCGTAGTAGACAACCATGAAGACCACGACCACGAGACCGCCGACAAGCGCCGCATGGACGCCCTTGTTGATCGAGTCCTGGCCGAGCGACGGACCGATCGTCACGTTCTGCACGATCTTCATCGGCGCCGGCAGCGATTCGCGCAGCACAATGGCCAGTCTGGCGGCCTCGTCGTGCGTGAAGTTGCCGGTGATCTGGGCGCTGCCGCCGGAGATGCGGTCTTTGATCCGCGGAGCGGAATGCACGACGCCGTCCAGGACGATGGCGAGCTGCCGGCCCACGTTCTCGCCGGTAATGCGCTCGAAGATCTTGGCGCCGTCGGCGTCGAAGGTGATGCTCACCGACGGCTTCCCGTATTCATCAATGCCGACCTTGGCCTCCTTCAGGCGGTCGCCGGTCAGCAGGGTTTGGCTGTAGAGCAGGTAGGGCTGGCGGTTGATCTTGCCCGACTCGCCCACCCCCTCGCCGTAGAGGATCTCGCGTCCTTCGGGCACTTTGCCGGCAAGGGCTTTGCCGAGATCTGATTCAGTGTCTACGAGCTTGAACTCAAGCCGTCCTGCGGTCTTGATGAAGGAAATAGCCTCCTGGGGATTCTTGATCCCCGGCAGCTGGATCACGAGCTGATCCACGCCCTGCTTGTACACGTTCGGCTCTGCAACGCCGAACTTGTTGATCCTGCGCTCGGTCCGCTCCTTGGCCTGGCGGACGGAGTCTTCCTTGATCCCGTTCGCCCACTGCGCCTTCGGAGCATAGGTCATCTCGCCCTTCGCGCGCGATTTGTACTCCAGCACGGCGTACGTTTTCTTCACGAAATCGGCGACCTGGTCCTCCATCGCTTCAGGAAACTTCGCCACGATGGTCTGTCCGCTGCGGGCAAAAGTCACGCCTTCGAGCTTCTGCGACGCCGCCGTGGTCTGCAGGTCAGCGGCAATGTTGTCGAGGGACGCTTCGACCGCCTTGTCCGTCTCGACCTGCATGACGAGGTGGCTGCCGCCGCGGAGGTCAAGGCCGAGGGCGATCTTGGATACATTGCCCTTCCACCACTCGGGCAGACGGTCGCCCGCGGGGGTGGAAGGCAGGAACAGGGCCAGCGCCACCACGACGGAGAGCAGAATGAGCCCGAGTCTCCACTGGATGCTTGTCTTCATGAGAAATCCTCCTGGAACGATTCTGACGATCTGCCGCAGGCCGCCGACAGGCGCGCCGCGGTTCGTGGCACACCCGGAAACCTATTCCTTGCCCGCTTCCTCGTCCGTCAGCACCGTGCCGACGGAGCTGCGGGAGACCTTTACGCGCACGCCGTCGGCGATCTCCACGGTCAGCGTGTTGGGCGTCACGCCCTTTACCACGGCGTAGATGCCCCCGGCGGTGATGATCTTGTCGTCCTTCTTGAGCTCATCGATCATCTTCTTGTGTTCCTTCATCTTCTTCTGCTGAGGCCGGATCAGGATGAAATAGAAGATGCCGAAGATGACGGCCATCATGATGATGCCGGAGAATCCTCCCCCGCCCTGCTGACCGGCCGCGCCGCCCGGGGCGCCCATCGCGTACGCCACTGATTCAAACATGAAATGTTCCTCCTTGGATATTGATAAAAACCTTAAGCCTTCACGAAGACACTGAGGCACGGAGGACTGCCGATGACTTGCTTCGACGGCCGTCATTCCCGCGAACCTGTCCTCGAAATGAATGTATCGGGGAACGGGAATCCGGCGCATTCGGCCTTTTCTCCGCGTCTCCGTGACTCCGTGGTTAACTTTCCGCTGTTTCCCTCTTCTCCAGAAACTTCTTCTTGAATTCCTTGAACCGGTCCTCGTCGATGCTCTTCCTGATCTCCCGCATCAGATCAAGGTAGAAGCTCAGGTTATGGATCGTTCCCAGCCGGAGCGCCAGGACCTCCCCGGCATTAAAGAGGTGCCGGAGATAGGCCCGGGAGAAGGTCCTGCAGGTATAGCAGCCGCATGCCGGATCGAGCGGCCCATGGTCCCGTTCGTAACGGCTGTTCCTGATCGATACCTTCCCGAAGGAGGTAAAGAAGGTGCCGTTCCGCGCGTTCCGCGTCGGCATCACGCAATCGAACATGTCGATGCCGCGGTCCACCCCTTCCACGAGGTCCTCGGGCGTGCCCACGCCCATGAGATACCGCGGCCGGTCCACCGGCAGGTGCGGTACCGTTTTCTCGATCATCTCGTACATCAGGGGCTTCGTTTCGCCGACGGAGAGGCCGCCGATGGCGTAGCCGTCGAAACCGAAGTCCACGAGCGTCCGTGCGGACCGCTCGCGCAGGTCCGCGTACATGCCGCCCTGCACGATGCCGAAAAGCGCCTGGCCGGTCTCCTTCTTCGCATCCCGGCAGCGCTTCGCCCAGCGGTGCGTCCGCTCGAGCGATTCCAGCGCGTAGTCCTTCGTCGCCGGATAGGGAATGCACTCGTCGAAGGCCATCATGATGTCCGCGCCGAGCGCTTCCTGGATCTCCACGGCATACTCGGGCGTGATGAAATGCTTCGCCCCGCCGTCGATGTGTGACTGGAAGGTCACGCCCTCGTCGGTCACCTTCCGGAGCTCCGCGAGGCTGAAGACCTGGAACCCGCCGCTGTCCGTCAGCACCGGCCGGTCCCACTGCATGAATCCGTGCACCCCGCCGAACTCCCGGATGAGCTCATGGCCCGGCCGGAGAAAGAGATGATAGGTGTTCGACAGGATGATCTCGGCTCCGATCTCCCGGAGATCGGCGGGAGAAAGGGTCTTGACCGTGGCCTGCGTGCCTACGGGCATGAAGACCGGCGTCGGAACCTCCCCGTGGGAGGTCGTGATCCTGCCGAGACGGCCTTGCGTGTCCCGACCTGTTTTTATCAAAGAAAACGTGAACACGATAGATTCAGGAATCAGTAGTCCGGAGCCAGAATCCAGGAGAAAGCCTTATGACTTCCCTCCTGACTTCTGACGGCTGGCTCCTGGCTCCTGCAGTATCACATCTTTTCCGGCGCGCTCACGCCGAGAAGCTTCAGCGCGCTCTGGAGCACCGTCTTGACCTGTTTCATCAGGAAGAGCCGGGCGACGGTCCGCGCCTCGTTTTCGGCGTCGATGATGCGGTGCTTGAAGTAATAGGTATGCAGCATGCCGGCAAGATCCTGGAGATAATAGGTGACCCGGTGCGGCTCGTAGGAAAGCGCCGCCTCCTCGATCATCTCCGGATAGGCTGCCAGGGCCTTGATGATGTTCTGCTCCTCAGCGAGGTCGAGAAGATCGAGCTGCACCGCCTCCCGCTTCGGGACCGCGATGCCCCGCGCCTCCGCCTCGCGGAAGATGCTGGCGATCCGCGCATGGGCGTACTGCACGTAATAGACCGGGTTTTCCCGGGACTGTTCCTTGGCGATATCGAGATCGAAGTCCAGAGGGCTGTCGGACCGCCGCGTCAGGAAAATGTACCGCGCCGCATCGGCGCCCACATCCTGGACCACGTCCCGGAGCGTCACAAAAGTGCCGGCGCGCTTCGACATGGGCACCGGCTGGCCGTGGCGCAGAATCGAAACGAGCTGCACCAGCAGCACATGGAGCGAATCTTTGGGATGGCCGAAGGCCTGGATCACCGCCTGCACCCGCGGGATGTAGCCGTGATGGTCCGCGCCCCAGATGTTCACCAGCTGCCGGAAGCCCCGGGAAAGCTTGTTCCGGTGGTAGGCGATGTCCGTCGCCAGATAGGTGTAATCGCCGTCCTTCTTGACGATCACCCGGTCCTTGTCGTCGCCGAAAGCCGTGGACTTGAGCCAGAGCGCTCCGTCCTGCTCGTAGGAGAAACCTCGCTGCTTCAGTTCCTCGATCGACCGTTGGACCGAATTGTCAGCGAGCAGGCTTTTCTCGCTGAACCAGTGGTCGAAGCGGACGTTGAACGCCTCCAGGTCCGTCCGGATGTCGGCAAGCATGGCCTCTTTGCCGAAATCACCGAAGATCTCGGAGCACTCCTCGAACGGTTTGTCCCGATAGACGTTCCCATGCGCCTTGAGAAACTCCTGCGCCACCTCGGCGATGTACTCGCCGTGATACCCGTCCTCGGGAAAGGGAACATTGTTGCCGAGGAGCTGCTGATACCGCGCGTGGAGGGACTGGGCAAGGAGCCGCACCTGCCGTCCCGCGTCGTTGATGTAGAACTCTCGCTGGACGTCGTAGCCCACCGCCGCAAGCAGGTTGGCGAGCGCGTCGCCCACCGCCGCACCCCGGCCGTGGCCCACATGGAGCGGCCCCGTGGGATTGGCGCTCACGAACTCAACCTGGACCTTCTCGCCGCGGCCTACATCCTTGAGCCCGTACTCCTGCCCCTGGTCATCGATGGCGAAGAGCGTCCGGCGCCACCGGTCCTGCTTCAGGACGAAGTTGATGAACCCGGGACCAGCGATGTCCGTCCGGCCGATGATGCCTTCCTCATCCTGGATGTTCGCAATGATGATCTCGGCGATCTTCCGGGGAGGCTTGCCCTCCGCCTTGGCCATGGTCAGCGCAACGGTCGTGGCAAGGTCTCCGTGGTTCTTGTCCTTGGGGATCTCGAGGGTGATGACCGGCTGGGTTTCGAGCTTCAGTGCGCCTTGTTGCTGTGCCCGTTTCAGGGCCTCCTGGATGATGTCCGTAAGCGTCTGTTTCATTGATTTCCGTATATTCTCTGCACGTTACAGACCCCAAATATATACGATACAGGGAAAATGTCAATAGAATAATCCCGAGAAATAGGCATTCCCCGGCCATTCCTACTATGGTATAGTGAGTTGCTGCACCCATTCACGAACGAACAGGCGCCCATGGACCGGACCTCGCCCCATACCCCGCTCACGAGCAAAGACAACAAGACCATCAAGTTCCTTGCCTCCCTTGCCGATCCGAAGGCCAGGAAGAACGAGCGGGTATTTCTCGTGGAAGGCGTCAAGATCGTGGAAGAGGCGCTACGCGACCAAGCAGGCGTCCGACGGGTCATCGCCTCCCCTTCGCTCACCCAGCACCACGGCAAAGGCGTCATCAAACTGGCGGAAAAGCAGAACGTCCCGATCCTCTGGATATCGGAACGGCTCATGGACCAGATCGCGGAGAGCAAGACTCCCCAGCCGGTCATGGCCGAAGTGGGTATGAAGGAGTATGGAGAGGATGAGTTGCTCTCCCGACCTGCAGGCCTGATCGTCCTGTGTCACGAGCTCCAGGATCCGGGCAATCTCGGCACGATCATCAGGACGGCCGAGGCCGTCGGTGCATCGGGCATTGCGATCACCAGCCGCACCGTGGACGCCTACAATCCAAAGACGGTCCGCGCAACCATGGGCAGCATCCTGCGCGTTCCCGTCGTCCGGATCGACGATCCCGACGGCTTCCTGCGGTCGTCTTCGGCGAGGGGTTTTCAGACCATTGCGCTCGCTCTCGGCGCCGGGGAATCCGTTTTCAATCTCGACCTGACAAAGCCCTCGGTCCTGCTCTTCGGCCAGGAGGGTTCCGGCCTTCCCCATGACTTCAGCGCGGCGGCAGACACGCTCCGCGCGCGCATCCCTATGGCAGCGACGATTGATTCGCTGAATGTGGCGACCTCAGCCGCCGTCGTTTTATATGAGGCGCTCCGCCAGCGAAGCAATAACCGGCACTGATCCTGCGCCGTGCCGCAAATCTCCCCAGGGAACATATCCATGCGGATACTCAAAACTCTGAGTGAACGGCGCCCCCGAACGGCAATAGCGCTTTTCGCCGCTCTGCTGCTCCTCCTGCTGCTCGCCGTGAATGCGCCGATGTTCTCAAACCCCTCGGAGTTCACTTCTGACGATAATTACTATATCGTCTTCAATCAGCGCATCCAGTCCGGCCTGCTCACATCACTCGGCCGGATCTGGCTCTCGCCTATGCAGTTCGACTATTTCCCCGTCACGCTCACCTCCTTTGCCGTCGATTACCGGCTCTGGGGTCCGAATGCCGGCATGTTCAAGGCGACCAATCTTTTCCTGTTCTTCTGTATCTCTCTACTGGCCGCGCTCCTTGCCCGCAGGTTCTCGGCCGATCCCGACAGCCCGGCACTCCCCCTTTCTGTGATGCTTGCGACCCTGGTCCTGGCGCTCCATCCCACGAATGTGGAAAGCATCGGATTGGCTTCAGACCGCAAGGAACTGCTCTGGGTGCTCTTCGGTCTCGGAGCCCTGGCCTGGCACGCAACGAAAGGCACGAAGGGAAAAAGCGGCATCGTCACTATCTGCCTCGTTGCCCTTGCGCAGCTTTCCAAAGGCACCGCTGTCGTCGTGCCTCTTCTGCTTATGCTGCATGATCTGATCCGGGGCGAAAAACCCTTGTTCCGAAAGAAGCAGGTTCTCTTCTATGCAATCCTGGCAGCCCTGTCGGGAGCGATCTTTTCCTTTCAATATGCCATTGCGCACCGGTCCGGAGTTGTGGATATCCTGAGCCCGCTGGTCCCTGAAGCGAGAATCGGCGGTGTCATCGTCACGGTGAACCAGGCCATTCTGCACATCCTCATTCCCGCGCATCTTTCCTATGAATACGATCTCTCCTGGCCGACCGGGATCGCGGCAGGGTGGCAGTGGCTCTTGCCAGCGGCGCTGGCCCTGCTCCTAGCGGCCCTCCTCTATTTCCGAAAGCGCATGCTGCTCATGTTCGTCCTGTTCCTGATCATCCCCTTCCTGCCTTCGGCGAACATCATCCCGCTGAAGCACGTGTTAAAGGGCCACTTGGTCTTCTATGACCATTATCTCCTCTTCTCGTGCATGGCTGCGGTCCCGCTCGCGGCGCAGGCGATCAACGCCGGTCTGCAGTCGCGGTGGCGGCCCCTTGCCATTGCGGTCCCCATCGCCCTGGCGGTCGTCTTTGCGGTCTACGATCACCACCTGAGCGGCTTTTGGCAGACCAAGGAGCGGTTCTACCAGCGAAACATCGAAATGGCTCCCGGTCTTTCCCGTTCTTACCACATGCTCGGCGAGGTCTATTACAGCGAGGGGCGATACGTTGAAGCACGGGACTTGGCTGAGCGGGCGCTGGCAAAGAACCGCGAAGGACGCCAGGGGTACAAGGAGGCGGATGTCATCGAGCTGATCGGAGACGCCAGTTACCGGGCGGGGATGTTCGAACGTGCAGAAGCGGCCTACCGCGAATATCTCACCCTCAAATCCGACCCCGAGGTTATGCAAAAGTTCTATTTCACCTTGCGGGAAGAGGGAAAGGGGCGGGAAGCGGACGATGTGAAGAGAAGGATTTCCGGCGGAGAGGGAACTTCCGGGAGAGCGAAACGCTCAAGCGCCGACGAGGGCAGATGACCGGAGAGACAACGGCCGTTCAGGCGCGTGATTTCCGGAACTTTCGCGCCAGTCTCCCCACGACGCCTGCAGGCACCAGGCTGGACACATCGCCGCCGTAGCTCGCCGCTTCCTTCACGATCGTTGAGGTGATAAAAGAGTACTCCTCGCTCGGCATGAGGAACACAGTCTCGATATCGCTGTCCAGCCGCCGGTTCATGAGGGCCATCTGCATTTCGTACTCGAAATCCGAGACCGCGCGCAGCCCCCGAATCAGCCCCACTGCCTTCTTTTCCTTCATATAATCGACGAGCAGGCAGTCGAAACCCTCGATGGCGACGTTCTTCCGCCGGCCCACCGCTTTCCGGAACATATCGATCCGTTCCTGAAGCGTGAAGAGCGGCTGCTTCTTCGGATTGGCGGCAATCGCCACAATGACCTTGTCGAACATCCTGAGACTCCGCTCCACCAGGTCGACATGGCCGTTCGTGACGGGATCGAATGTTCCGGGATAGACTGCAATGCGTTTCACGATGTCCCCTCCTGCCCTTCAGCGTCAGACCCCATGCCGTCTGCCGCCCGGTAGAACGCCAGCACCGTATCGCCGTACCGCGCTTCCCGGTAGAGCGAAAGGTTTCCCGCCTTCCTCGGCGACTCCTGCTTCTTGAAGTGTTCGGCAATGACGACAGCGCCAGGCTGAAGCAGGTCCGCCTCTTCCACGAAGGCAAGAACCTCGGCGATCTCCAGCGTGTAGGGAGGATCGAGGAACACGATATCGAAGCGTTCCTCAGTCTTCCGTACGAAGGATTCGGCGCGGGCCGCCGTGACCTGCGCCCGGTCCCCGAAACCCGACTGTTCCACATTGTGCCGGATCACCTGCAACGAGCTCCGCGAGTCGTCGATGAACACCACGCGGCCGGCTCCCCTGCTTAAGGCTTCAATGCCGATGCCGCCCGTCCCCGCGTAGAGGTCAAGAAATGCAGCGCCGGCGACCTTCTCCCCGAGCATGTTGAAGAGGGCCTGCTTTACCTTGTCCGACGTGGGCCGCACCCGGTCGCCCGCAGGCACCCGCAGCCGTCTTCCCTTTCCCGTTCCTCCGGTAATCCGCATAGGTCCCCGGGGAGCAGAAAAGTCACCTGACGATCTGCATGATTCCCCGCATCATCCTTTCCCGTCGATGCTACAGAAAAGTAGCGGGCAAGTCAAGCTTTCTTGACACTGTCGGAGCATTACCGTTATAATCATCTTGACCACGGGGAACACTCAGAGGAGAATCTGACACCGCATGCGGAAAACCCTTGCACGGATCACAACCATCGCCTCGCTGCTCCTGACTCTCTTCGGCAGTGCAGGCTTCTTCCTCACCGCCGATGCGAGGGAAGCAAGCAACCCCTCTCCGTCAGGGCAGCCGCCGAAGCCGGAACCTGTCGTTCACGTCCTCACCGTCGACGCGCCGATCACGCCGACCATCGCCGACTACATCATCAAGGAGATCGATCGCGCCGCGGCATCCCGCGCCGACGCCCTGGTCATCGAGCTGAACACGCCGGGCGGGCTGGTGGACTCGACGAACCAGATCGTGATCAAGATGATGGCCTCCGAGGTGCCGACGGTGGTGTACATCACGCCGAGCGGCGGCAGGGCCGCATCGGCGGGCGTGTTCATCACCCAGGCCGCCAATATCGCCGCCATGGCGCCCACGACCCACATCGGCGCCGCCTCGCCGGTGCAGATGGAAGGGAAAATGGAGGACACCATGGCGAAAAAGGTCACCAACGACCTGGCCGCCATGATCCGGGGCATTGCGGAGAAGCGCGGCAGGAACGCCGCCTGGGCGGAAGACGCGGGGCGGAAAGCGG
>JAKAHZ010000008.1 GCA_021814615.1 Nitrospirota bacterium
AACGGAACCTGCTGCAGCGGGATACGTGCCCGAGTTTATCGAAGGCCCGAAGCCCGGGAGGAAGAAAGAGGAAGCTGGCTCTCCTCGCGGGAAGGCGCCCGAGCGGATGTCGGCGAGACCGGCCGAAGGCCGCCGGAAAACGTACGAGCAAAAGCCTTTTCCTGCCGGTCAGCGCACCGGACGTTCAGGGGGCGGCAAGGAACGATCGTTCGATACCAGGGGCACGAGGCCGGGCAGCGGGTTCCGTTCTCGGGAAGAGGGTGGAGACCGGCGATTCGGCAAACAGACCTTCGGCGCAGCGGGATACGGACAACGCACCACGAGAACGCGAAGTGAAGACCGCTCCAGTACACGGCCGGGCAGCGGTTACCGTCCTCGGGAAGAAGGCGGAGCCCGGCGTTTCGGCAAAACGACCGCCGGCGGTCCGGAATACGGACGGCGCAGCATGAATCCGCCAGGCAAAGACCGGCAACGGCAGCAGGGAAGCGAGGAACGAACCATTGAGAGCAGGGGCCGAAAGACCGGCAGCGTTTACCGTGCGCCCGGAGAAGGAGCGCGGCACGAACAACGCGGCTCACGTTCCTTCGGCGAGAGGACCTCTCGGGGTGAAAAGCGATTCGACAGACCGTCGTTCGGCGGTTCTGACCGTACGGTCCGGAGTAGCAGACAGCGGGAAGGCGGGTATCAACCCCGGGAGAGGCAGGAGCGTTCTGTCGGCGCCAGGGGACCGCGCACGGGCGGCGGTTTCCGTCGGACCGAAGGAGCCGGACAGGGCTTCGAGTCGCGCGGCCCGCGTTCCTCCGGCACGGGTTCGTCGCGCGGAGCACGGCCTTTCGGCAAATCGTCCTTCGGCGGACCGAAAGGTCCTGCCGCCGGCAGAGCGCCTAGGCGCGAAGGAGGATACGCTCCCCGCAGAAGCGATGAGGGAGAGCGCCGCCAGCCTTGGAGCGGCGGGAAGGGGACGGACAGGCCTGCATTCAAAGCAGGAGGGTTCCGTTCCAGCGGCAGGAGCGGGACGGGCGGCTCTGCGCGAAAGACCGGTGCACGGCCAGGCGGCAGCCGCTTCGGGAAGAGCCCTGGGAAAGGGCGCGGCCGCCGGCAGGAGTAGACGCTGCACCGAATGCATGCTATGGCCACATTGCGGGCGCAAGTGATCGTGCATGGCCGCGTCCAGGGAGTCTGGTTCCGGCAGAGCACGAAGGACGAGGCGGAGCGGCTCGGCGTGACGGGCTGGGTGCGCAATCTTCCGGACGGCACGGTCGAGGCGGTGTTCGAAGGCGAGACTAAAAAAGTGGAGGAAATCGTCGGCTGGTGCCACCGGGGTCCGTCCGGCGCAGAAGTAACGGGAGCTGACGTTGCCTGGGGGCGGTTCCGGGGAGAATTTGCCCGTTTCTCGATCCGTTATGACGGTCTTTAGACTGATATTGCTCCTGATGGGCTCGGTCGTTCTTGCCGCATGCGGAGAAAATGATCGCCCGCCCGAGCAGCAGAAGCAGAAGACTCTCTTCATCAAAAAGATGAAGCCCAAGGTCCTGACCGCAGGGCAGCGGACCGAACTGGATTTCCCCCCCGAGGTTATCGCCGACGTGGAAGCGGCTTCCGGAGCGGCTGCGGAGCCTTTTTTCGAAGAGATCGAGATCCGTTCGGAGAATCTCAAAGGCGACGTCATGCTCTCCGGGAAGCGGCTCTGCGGATTCAACGTGCGGACGAGGCGGGCCGACGAAATTATCGAGAACCTCGCTGCATCCCTGCGTTCCCGGGGATTCCTGATCTTCCGGAGCGAGCAGAATTACGGCGCCGTGCCTGATATCGTGACGGTGATCCGCGGCAGCAGCTCCTACGACATCCTCCGCATCCAGAAGACCGAGGCTCCTAATTATCATCTCACCACGAAAGCGATCATCGCCTGGCTCCGGGATCAGCAGAAGCTCGGCGCATTCGTGGTGACGGGGGCCGGCTCGGACTGGGTCGAGGCGCGGTTTATCCGCCAGCCCAGGAATCTCCGGGCCTTTGCGGCGAAGGTAGCCGGTTTTGCGCCCGATGTGCTGCGCGAAGGGAATGGATCGACGGAGAAGCTTGCCGACGCCATCGGAACCACGAATGGATTCCGCCTCGTGTGGGACTAAAAGGTCACTCTGCTCCCTGCGGGCGTAAGGAGCCCGTGAAAACGGCTTCGCATGTCCTGACCGGAATCATTCACTGCATCTGCGCGATATCCTTTGCCATCGTTTACGTCACTTTTTCCTTTAAGGTACTCTCATGATCGTGCTCGGGATAGAATCCGCCACCAGGACCGGCGGCGTTGCCCTCGTATCTGAGAAGGGGGTGCTCGCCGAATACACGCTGAATATCGAGGTGACGCATTCGGAGCGGCTTATGTCGACCGTCGACCGGGTTCTGTGCGACACCGGCATTTCCCTTGCCGACATCGCCGGGATCGCAGTTTCCTCGGGGCCGGGTTCGTTCACGGGACTGCGCATCGGCATCGCGACGGCCAAAGGGCTTGCCTTTGCCACGAGAAAGCCGGTCGCAGCAGTTCCCACGCTCATGGCGCTCGCCTGGAATGCCGGCGGCGGCGAAGCGGTCTGCCCGCTGCTCGACGCAAAGAAGAAAGAGGTCTATGCCGCGGTCTACCGGATCGAAGAGGGAACGGTGGCAACCATTCTGCCCGAACGGGTGCTTTCCCTCGCGGATCTGGCGCGCGATCTGGAAGGCGCGACCGTATTCACCGGGGAAGGGGCTGTCCTTTTCCGGAGCGAGATCCGCTCTCTGCTGGGCGAACGGGCGCGCTTTGCGCCTCTTGCAGCGGCAGTCCCCTCGGCAGCGAGCGTCGCGGAACTCGGCATGCAGCGTATCCTTTCCGGTCAGCTGGCCGATCCCGACGGCCTGGCGCCGGTATATATCAGAAGACCGGAAGCGGAGATTGCGTGGGAAAAACGGCGGCAATCACGATAGACCGCATGGTGACGGAAGACCTGGACCAGGTGCTCGTGATCGAGAATGCCTCGTTCACCATGCCCTGGTCGCGCAACCTGTTCCTGTCCGAGTTCCGGAACAAGCCGGTATCGCTCATGCTGGTTGCGCTTGCGGAAGGCGCAGCGCGCGAGGTCATGGGCTACGTCGTTTGCTGGGTTTTTGTCGACGAACTGCATGTGCTGGACCTCGCCACAAGGCCCGATGTGCGGCGCAGCGGCATAGCCCGTCAGCTCGTGATTGCTGCGCTGGCAATGGGGTATTCCTGGGGTGCCAGAAAAGCATTTCTCGAGGTGCGGGAGAGTAATCGTCCCGCATTCAAGCTCTACGCGTCCCTGGGCTTCGCGCAGACCCAGATACGCGAAGAATACTACGATCAGCCCATAGAAAATGCGGTGGTCATGATGCTCTCTACCGACCGTTTCCGAGCTCTTTTGAGCGCTTCCGTCGAGGGATGGAAGATGTAGGAAAAACATTTAATATCAACAGGATATCGTCGTGTCTTTCGCTGAGTATTTGGCTTGCCTTTTCCTCCCGTTTGTGTTAACGTTTCACCAACATACAGAGTGATCTCAAACGTCTCAGCCATTCAAGCCCCATTTTTTAAAGGAGGGTACGCCAATGAATGTCGTTGAGGTTCCTGAAGAGTCACTGAGGGCGCAGCTCCGGACAGAGAATCCTGAGTTCGAGAAGCTGGAGCAAGAGCATCGCAGGCTCGACCGGCAGCTCTTGGATTTCGAAACGCATGTCTATCTCAGCCCGGAAGAGGAGATAGAGCGAAGAAGGCTGCAGAAGCTGAAACTGGCAGCCAAAGATAAAATGACCGAAATGATGAGACGTTACCGGAGCGGTAACGCCTGAAGAAGAGCGAGGCAAGGAACGAAATCGGTCCTTGCCTTTTGTGTTTGTTTTCATGTAACTAAAGATGAGCACGACCCTCCACGCGGAGAGCGCGAGGAGGGTTTTTTTTATTGACTCTCCCTCTCTATGTATGTTAAAAATAATGACTATTTTCCTTTGCCAGCTCTCTGTACGAAAGGAGCGGCCGCTCTTCCGGAATACCTCCGACATGCGTTTTCCGGTGAGCCGCGCTGCAGCAGGATTTCCCACCCATTATGAGAAGCGACAGGATCAAAAAAGGCATTGAACGGGCGCCTCACCGGGCTCTCATGTACGCTACCGGCATCACCCGTTCCGGGCTCGATAAGCCCCTCATCGGCGTTGCTACGAGCTGGAACGACCTCATTCCCGGCCACATCGGCATGCGCGATCTCGAGCGGTTCATCGAGAAGGGCGTGCATAGCGGCGGCGGCTGGCCGCTTTTCTTCGGGCTGCCGGGCATCTGCGACGGCATCGCTATGGGCCATACGGGCATGCATTACTCCCTGGCCTCGCGGGAGTTGATCGCGGACATGGTAGAATCCATCGCCATGGCCCACGCTTTCGACGGCATCGTGCTGCTCACGAACTGCGACAAGATCTCTCCGGGCATGCTCATGGCGGCCGCCCGGCTCGATATCCCGGCGATCATGGTGACCGCAGGTCCCATGCATTCGGGCAACTACCGCGGACAACGGGTGAACCTGATCAGCGCTTTCGAGGCGGTGGGCAAGGTCCGGAACGGCGAAATGAGCATGCGCGACCTCGCCGAGCTCGAGACCTGCGCCTGTCCGGGCGCCGGCTCCTGCCAGGGCATGTATACGGCAAACACCATGGCCTGTGTGACCGAGTCCATCGGCATGAGCCTGCCGGGATGCGCCACGGCGCTTGCCATTTCCGGCGAGAAGCGCAGGATCGCATTCGAGAGCGGCCAGCGCGTCGTCGGACTGGTGAAGGAGAACCTCACGCCGCGGAAGATCATGACGAAGAACGCCTTCGAGAACGCCATCCGTATCGACATGGCGCTCGGGGGCTCGACGAACACGACGCTCCATATCCCGGCGATCGCTTATGAAGCGGGCATCGAACTCCCGGTCACGCTGTTCGACAAGATCAGCAGGACCACGCCGCACATCTGCAACATGCTTCCCGGCGGCCATCACTATCTCGAGGACCTCGACGCTGCCGGCGGTATTCCCGGCGTGCTGTTCCGGTTCAAGGATATGCTGAAGGATTCGCCGACCGTGAGCGGCAAGTCCATGAAAAGACTTGCCAGATCGGGCCGCGTGCTGAACGATGATGTGATCCGTCCGCTGGCAAAGGCCTACCACAAAGAGGGCGGCATTGCCGTCCTCTCCGGCAACCTTGCTCCCAAGGGTTCGGTCGTGAAGCAGACCGCCGTGAGCGACAAGATGCAGTACTTCGAGGGAACGGCGATCGTCTTCGAGTCCGAGGAAGAGGCCATGAAAGCGATCATGGCGGGAAAGATCAAGCCCGGTCATGTGATCGTGATCCGTTACGAAGGCCCCAAGGGCGGGCCGGGCATGCGCGAGATGCTCTCTCCCACCTCGGCCATTTCGGGCATGGGATTGGGCAACTCCGTGGCGCTCTTGACCGACGGCAGATTCTCGGGAGGGACGCGCGGCCCCTGCATTGGTCACATCTCTCCCGAAGCTGCGGAAGGCGGGCCGATCGCGATCGTCCGGAACGGCGACAGGATCGTCCTCGACATTCCGAACCGGAACCTGGAGATCAAGCTCACCGCCGCGGAGATCAAGAAGCGGTTTGCCAAATGGAAGCCGCGGGAGCCGAAGATCAAGACCGGCTGGCTCGCACGGTACGCCAAGGTCGTGACCTCGGCGAACACCGGAGCGATCGTAAAAGCATAATGCTGAAGCTGAGAAGTTGGGAAGTTGAGAAGAGAACGAGAAGATCTTTCCTTTTGCTCAACCTCGCAACCTCGTAACTTCATAACTTCTGCCTCACAACAAGGTGCAATTATGTCAAGCAAGCAACTCATGAGCGGTGCGGAAATCTTCATCGAAAGCCTGAAGAAGGAAAAGGTGGACACCATCTTCGCCTATCCCGGCGGCGTGGTGCTCAATATCTTCGACTTCCTGTACAAGCAGAAGGACATCCGCTACATCCTGCCCCGGCATGAACAGGGCGCGATCCATGCGGCTGACGGGTATGCCCGGTCCACCGGCAGGGTCGGCGTCGCGCTCGTGACCTCAGGCCCCGGCGCAACCAACACGGTCACCGGCATCGCCACGGCCTACATGGATTCCATTCCGCTCGTGATCTTTACCGGCCAGGTGCCCACGGCACTCATCGGGAACGACGCGTTCCAGGAAGCGGACATCGTGGGCATCACGCGTCCCTGCACCAAGTACAACTATCTGGTGAAGGACGTAAACGACCTCGCTCAGACGATCAAGGAGGCCTTCTATATCGCCTCCACGGGCAGGCCGGGGCCGGTGTTGATCGATCTGCCGCGCGATGTGGTGACGAGCAGGGCGGAGTTCCATTATCCCGACAAGGTCAAAATCCGGAGCTACAATCCCACGGTGGAGGGGAACAAGCGCCAGATCAAGCAGGCTGCCGACGCCATCGCGGCGGCAAAGAAGCCGGTCTGCTACATCGGCGGCGGCGTGATCCTCGCGAATGCGGCTGACCAGATCAGGGAATTCGCCGAGATCACCAAAATCCCGGTGACCCACACGCTCATGGGCATCGGCGGGTTCCCGGGCACCCATCCGCTGTCCCTGGGCATGCTCGGCATGCACGGCACCTACTACGCCAACTTGTCCATTCACAACTCGGACCTCATCATCGCCATCGGAGCGCGGTTCGACGACCGCGTGACCGGCAAGGTGGAGGGATTCGCTCCGGGCGCCAAGATCATCCATATCGATGTGGATCCCACATCGATCCGCAAGAACGTGCGCGTCGATATCCCGGTGGTGGGCGACGTGAAGCATGTGATGACGGAACTGAACAAGGAGCTGCGCGCCAGCAAGGAGCCCTGGGACGCCATCCGCAAGAGCTGGCTCAGGCAGATCGACGCCTGGCGCGAGGAACGGCCGCTCTCCTATGAACAGGACGACGAGGTGATCAAGCCGCAGTTCGTGATCGAGAAGCTCTACGAGGTGACGGGCGGCGACGCGATCATCGTCACCGACGTGGGCCAGCACCAGATGTGGGCCGCGCAGTACTACAAGTTCGACAACCCGCGGATGTGGTGCACCTCCGGCGGGCTCGGGACCATGGGGTACGGGTTCCCGGCCGCCATGGGCGCCAAGGTGGCCCATCCGGACAAGCACGTGTTCAGCATCTCCGGCGACGGCAGCATCCAGATGAACATCCAGGAACTGGCAACCACCATCGAGAACAACATTCCGGTAAAGGTCGTGATCCTGAACAACCGGTTCCTCGGTATGGTGCGGCAGTGGCAGGAGCTGTTCTACCAGGAGCGCTATTCCTCCGTGGACCTCGGCAGCGTGCCCGATTTCGTCAAGGTCGCCGAGGCGTACAGCGCCGTGGGCCTGCGGGCAACCAAGCCCGAAGAGGTCGTGCCGGTGCTGAAGGAGGCCATGAAGATCAAGCGCACGGTGTTCATGGACTTCGTGGTTGCCCGGTACGAGAAGGTCTTCCCCATGGTGCCCGCCGGCGCCTCGATCCACGAGATGATCTTCGGCGAGGAAAAGAAGATGGAAGAGAAGAAGCTCAAAGCGGTGAAATGATGCCGTGAGGCGTGACACGTGAAACGTGAAACGGGAAACGCGCGTTCGCGCACGCGACCGCGTTCAACCGATAACGCAAGGATGGCCTTATGAAACATATCATTTCGGTTCTGGTGGAAAACAAGTTCGGCGTGCTGTCCCGGGTGTCGGGGCTCTTCAGCGGCAGGGGTTTCAACATCGAAACGATCTCGATCGGCCCCACGCTCGATCCCTCGGTCTCCCAGATGACGATCGTGACCACGGGGGATGAACGCATCCTGGAACAGATCGTCAAGCAGCTGAACAAACTTATCGACGTCATTAAAGTGACGGACTTTGCGGACAAGGAGTTCGTTGAGCGCGAGATGTGCCTCATCAAGGTGAATGCGCCCCAAGAGCACCGTTCCGAGGCGCTCAGGACCGCCGACATCTTCCGGGCGCGCGTCGTGGACTCCACCCAGAAAAGCTATACCTTCCAGGTGACGGGCGACGAGAAAAAAATCGATGCGTTTATCGAACTGCTGAAACCCATGGGCATCAAAGAGATCGTGCGCACGGGAAAAGTCGCCATTACCCGGGACTAGAACGGAGGCCCTATGCTGACTCGGAAAAACGGAGGGAAGCAGCTCCCGTTGCTGCTGGTTGCAGCTCTTCTCGTTCTTGCTGCGGCGTTCTCATCGGGCTGCGCCGAGAAAGGGCCGGTCCTGCTGCAGGACATGGGGTATCGTCCGGCAGAGGGTGCGGCCGCTCCGGCTTCGAAAATCATCGCGGGCGTAGCTCCCTTCCGCGATCTGCGCGGGGCAGCGCCGTCGATTATCGGCAAGCGCGTCATCCGTGAATATATCGAAAACGATCTCGTCGTTCAGGGGACCGTTTCCGATATCGTCACCGCGGCAACGAAAAGCGCTTTGCAGGCGCAGGGGATCGCGGCGAAGGACGTCCCGGCCTGGGACTTGAACGCCGAAACAGCGAGCACCGGGCTTGCTGATCTTGTGATCGGCGGGGAGATCAAGTCGCTCTGGGTCGATGTCCTTTCCCAGCCGCTGAATGTGAAAACCAGGGCCGTCGTCCAGTTGCGGGTGGCAGTTGCCGACGGGCAGGAGAAGAAGATCCTCAGGACGCTGAACCTGAGCAGCACCATAGAGCGGGAGGATGTCTCTTTTTCCTTCGAGAACGTCCAGGGCGCGGTTTCCGAGGCCCTGACCGCGGCGTTGAACCAGTTGCTGAACGATGATGAGTTCAAAAAACGCATCCAGTGACGTCGTCATACTATACCAACGATAGCAGTTGAAAGGGGACATGATGAGGCTCTATTACGACAAAGATACCGATCTCTCCATCATCCGCGGCAAAAAAGTGGCCATCGTCGGCTACGGCTCCCAGGGCCATGCGCATGCGCTGAATCTGAAGGACAGCGGCGTGGGCGTCACCGTCGCGCTGCGCGAGGGTTCGCCCTCGGTCAAGAAGGCGCAGAATGCGGGCCTGGCCGTGAAGAACGTCGCTGACGCGGTGAAAGAGGCGGATCTTGTGATGGTTCTTGCGCCCGACGAGCACCAGCGCAAGATCTACGCGGACAATATTGAGCCGAACCTGAAAAAGGGCGCAACGCTTGCATTTGCCCACGGCTTCAACATCCACTACAATCAGATCGTGCCGCGCCCCGATCTTGACGTGATCATGATCGCCCCCAAGGCGCCGGGCCACACGGTGCGCAGCGAGTTCGTGCGGGGCGGCGGGGTTCCCGACCTGATCGCCATCTTCCAGAATGCCTCCGGCAAGGCCAAGGACACGGCGATGTCCTATGCCTCCGCCATCGGCGGCGGCCGCACGGGCATCATCGAAACCACTTTCAAGGACGAGACCGAGACCGATCTCTTCGGCGAGCAGGCCGTGCTGTGCGGCGGTTGCGTTGAGCTGGTGAAGACCGGCTTCGAGACGCTCGTGGAAGCCGGGTACGCCCCGGAGATGGCCTATTTCGAGTGTCTCCACGAGCTGAAGCTCATCGTGGACCTGATGTACGAAGGCGGCATCGCCAATATGAACTATTCGATCTCGAACAACGCCGAGTACGGCGAGTATGTCACCGGCCCGAAAGTGATCAACGAGACGAGCCGCGCCGCAATGCGCGAGGCGCTCAAAAACATCCAGACCGGCGAGTATGCCAAGCGCTTCATCCTCGAAGGGCAGACGAACTACCCGGAGATGACGGGCCGTCGGCGCCTGATGGCCGCGCACCAGATCGAGATCGTGGGCGAGAAGCTTCGCAGCATGATGCCCTGGATCACCGCGAACAAGCTGGTGGACAAGAGCAAGAACTGAGAAACATCATTTCACCGCAAAGACGCGAAGAGCGCGAAGAAGAGCAGTCCCGCGTCAGGAGCGAAACCTTTGCGTCCTTTGCGCCTTCGCGGTTCAAGGATATATTAAGCATGATGAAAAACTACGGTATCCCGGTCGCCGCGGAAGGCTGGCCGTTCATCATCCCTCTCGCGGTCGCAACCGGGATTCTTTTTGCCCTCGGCTGGAAGAACACGGGGATCGTCGCGCTCGTGCTGACGCTCTTTGTCCTCTTCTTCTTCCGGGACCCGGAACGCCATGTTCCCGACGGCGAAGGCCTGGTCGTCTCGCCGGCCGACGGCAGGGTCATCATCGTGACCGATTATTTCGAGCCGGAATATCTGAAGAAGGACGTGAAGAAGATCAGCATCTTCCTGTCGGTCTTCAATGTGCACGTGAACCGATCGCCTGTGGCCGGCACGGTCGAAACGGTGAAGTACAATCCCGGCAAGTTCCTCGTTGCATCGGCGGACAAGGCATCCACGGACAATGAACAGACCGCCATGGTCATCAAGACAGGAAAACATCAGGTGCTGGTGAAGCAGATCGCCGGGCTGATCGCCCGCCGGATCGTCTGCTACGCCAAGCCGGGGGACGCGATAAAAACCGGCGAGCGGTACGGCCTTATCCGTTTCGGATCGCGCGTCGATATCTTTCTTCCCAAGGACGCAGATATCCTCGTGAACGTGGGCGACCGGGTCAAGGGCGCCCGTGATGTGATCGGTGTGCTGAAATGAGAAAAGGGATCTATCTCCTGCCGAACATCATCACGCTGTCCAGCATGTTCTCGGGGTTCTACTCGATCATCGCATCGTTCAACTCCGACTACGAACGCGCCGCCTGGACCATCATGATCGCGGCGGTGTTCGATGTGCTGGACGGATGGGTCGCGCGCATGACCCATACCACGTCCAAGTTCGGCATCGAGATCGATTCCCTCTCCGACGCCATCTCCTTCGGCGTTGCGCCGGGCGTGCTGGTTTACAGCTGGTCGCTCCAGTCCTTCGGCAAGATCGGCTGGCTGGCGTCGTTTTTCATGGTTGCCTGCGCCGCCCTCCGGCTGGCCCGGTTCAACGTGCAGATGGGCAGCACCGAGAAGAAGCATTTCACCGGCCTGCCGTCGCCGGCCGCGGCGCTCATGATCGCCACGACGGTGCTGGCCTACGAAGAAGTCATCGACATTCTGAAACAGCTGCAGTATGAGCGGCTTGCGGACATCATCGGCCTGGACTACTGGGTCCTGGCGCTGACGTTCATCGTTGCAGGGCTCATGGTGAGCAATATCACCTACCACAGCCTGAAGGAAGCCAATCTCAAGGAGCGGCGTCCTTTCGGGCTTCTCGTGGTGATCGTGGCGGTCCTTGCGGTCGTGGCCTACCATCCCGCCCTCGTGCTGTTCCTCATCACGCTCTTCTATGTCCTGACCGGACTGGGAGAAGCGCTGTACCGGCTTCTGAAACCGCGCACCGCTGCGGCGTGAGATCGGCGAAGCACGTTCTGCCTCACGAATTCCGGCACCAGTGACCGCACGTAACTGCGGAGGATCGCTCTCATGGAACGAATCGTCAGAATATTCGACACCACGCTTCGGGACGGCGAGCAGTCGCCCGGCGCGAGCATGAACGTCGACGAAAAGGTCACGCTCGCAAAGCAGCTTGCGCGGCTCGGCGTGGACATCATCGAGGCGGGGTTCGCGATCTCCTCGCCCGGCGATTTCGAGGCGATCCGGCGCATCGGCGGGGAGGTGGAAGGCCCCGTGATCTGCAGCCTTGCCCGGGCAAAAGAACCCGACATCAAGCGGGCCTGGGAAGCGCTGAGGGACATTCCGCGCCGCCGCCTGCACACGTTCCATTCCACCAGCGATATCCACCTTAAGCACCAGTTCCGCATCGATCAGGCCGAAGCGCTGAAACGCTCCGTGGAGATGGTGAAGCTCGCCAAGAGCCTGATCGAGGACGTCGAGTTCTCGGCCATGGACGCGACGCGTACCGATGTGGGCTATCTGTCCGAAGTGCTTGAGGCGGTCATCGAAGCCGGCGCCGGGACCGTCAACATCCCCGACACGGTCGGGTACACCACCCCGGAGGAGTTCGGGAAGTTCATCAAGGCGGTAAAGGACCGGGTCAGGAACATCGACAAGGCCGTCATTTCCGTGCATTGTCACAACGACCTCGGCATGGCCGTGGCGAACTCTCTGGCAGCGGTGCTGAACGGCGCAGGCCAGGTGGAGTGCACATTGAACGGCATCGGCGAACGGGCGGGCAACTGCTCCATGGAAGAGGTGGTGATGGCGCTCAAGACGCGCCGGGATTTCTACGGCGCGGATACGAAGATCGTGACCGAGGAAATCATGCGCGCAAGCCGCCTGGTCACCAAGATCACGGGCATCCCGGTGCAGCCGAACAAGGCGATCGTCGGCGCGAACGCCTTTGCCCACGAGTCGGGAATCCATCAGGACGGGCTGCTCAAGGAGCGTTCCACCTACGAGATCATGCGTCCCGAGACCATCGGTCTTGTCAAGACCAACCTGGTGCTCGGCAAGCATTCCGGCCGCCATGCCTTCCGCACGCGGCTCAAGGAACTGGGGTACGAGTTGCCCGATGAGGACCTGAACAAGGCCTTCGAGCGCTTCAAGCATCTTGCCGATCAGAAGAAAGAGGTCTTCGATGAGGACCTCGAAGCGATCGTTTCCGATGAGATGCAGCAGATCGCCGAGATCTATGTGCTCAAGAGCCTCACGGCGGAAAGCGGGACCGGCGTCACGCCGACGGCAATCGTGGAGCTGGATATGAACGGGAAGACCGTGAAACAGACCGGGACGGGCGACGGGCCGGTTGACGCGGTCTACCGGACCATCGCGGCGATTACGGGCACCAAGTCCAAGCTCGACGCCTATCTGGTAAAGGGCATCACCGGCGGCACCGACGCTCTGGGGGAAGTGACCGTCAAGGTCGAAGAGGAAGGCAAGAAGGTTGCCGGCCACGGCGCGGACACGGATATCATCACCGCCAGTGCAAAGGCCTACGTGAACGCCCTGAACAAGCTGGAATACTGGAAAAAGGGGCGGTCACGGAACGCCTGATCGGGGCGCTGCGGTACCGGCGTCCCGCTGCGCACAGGGGATGCAGCCGCGGAAAAAACAGTTGAATCTGAACAGGGGTTGTCGTATATTTTTCGAACTATGCCAATGACCATTACGGAAAAGATCCTTGCCGCGCATTGCGGCAAGAAGGAAGTCGCGCCGGGAGAACTGATCAACGCGAAGCTCGACCTGGTGCTGGCCAACGACATCACCGCGCCGATCGCGATCAAGGAATTTCGCGCTGCCGGCGCCACAAAGGTCTTCGACCCCGAGCGGATCGCGCTCATCCCGGACCATTTCGCGCCGAACAAGGATATTGCGTCGGCTGAGCAGTGCAACATGCTGCGGACATTCTCACGCGAGCACGATCTCTCGCTCTACTTCGAGGTGGGCCGCATGGGCGTGGAGCACGCACTCCTGCCCGAGCAGGGCCTCGTGGTGCCCGGCGACGTGGTGATCGGCGCGGACAGCCACACCTGCACCTATGGCGGCCTGGGTGCGTTCTCCACCGGCGTCGGGAGCACCGACGTCGCCGCGGCGATGATCACGGGCGAAGCGTGGTTCAAGGTCCCGGAGACCATGAAATTCGTGTACAAGGGAAAACTCGCCAAGTGGGTCGGCGGCAAGGACATCATCCTCAGGACCATCGGCGACATCGGCGTTGACGGCGCGCTTTACCGCGCCATGGAGTTCACCGGCGAGGCGATCAAGAAGCTCTCCATGGCAGGCAGGCTCACGATCTGCAACATGGCCATTGAGGCGGGCGGCAAGAACGGCATCATCGAGCCCGATGAAATCACCGAGAAGTACGTGGCCAAGCGAGCGCGCAGGAAGTTCAAGTTCTACAAGAGCGACAAGAAGGCGAGCTACGTCGAGGTCCGGGAGTACGACCTCTCGGGCATGGAGCCGCAGGTTGCCTGCCCCCACCTTCCCGAGAACGTGAAACCCGTAAGCGCCGTGAGCGCGGTGAACATCGACCAGTCCGTGGTCGGCTCCTGCACGAACGGCAGGATCGAGGACATCCGCGAGGCAGCCAAGGTGATCAAGGGCCACAAAGTGCATCCCTACGTGCGCATGATCGTGATACCGGCGACGCAGGCCGTGTACAAACAGTCGATCAAGGAAGGACTCGTCGACATCTTCATCGATGCGGGAGCCGCCTTCAGCACGCCGACCTGCGGACCCTGCTTGGGCGGCCACATGGGCATCCTCGCAGCGGGCGAAAAGGCAATCACTACCACGAACCGCAATTTCGTCGGCCGCATGGGCAGCCCCAAGAGCGAAGTTTATCTCGCGAATCCGGCTGTCGCGGCGGCTTCCGCCGTTCTCGGCAGGATCGGCACGCCGGAAGAGCTGAAATGATCATTCGACACTGAGGACACAGAAAAAGCAGTATGACCGGCAAACCCGTTTGCACAGGGTGTTTCCCAGTGTCCACAGTGTCAAGTAACCAAGGGGTTTTCATGAAATTCAAAGGCAAAGCATGGAAGTTCGGGGCGGATGTTGACACCGACGCGATCATCCCGGCACGGTATCTCAACACCTCAGATCCCAAGGAGCTGGCGAAGCACTGCATGGAGGACTCCACTAATCCGGACTTCATGAGGAAGATGCAGGCCGGCGACATCATCGTTGCGGACAAGAACTTCGGCTGCGGCTCGTCGCGCGAACACGCGCCGATCTCGATCAAGGCCGCAGGCGTCTCCTGCGTCGTCGCCAAGAGCTTTGCCCGGATCTTCTACCGGAATTCCTTCAATATGGGCCTGCCGATCTTCGAAAGCAGGGAGGCTGTCGAGGGGATCAAGGAAGGGGACCAGATCGAAGTGGACGCGGACAACGGCAAGATCCGGAACCTGACCTCGGGCAAGGAATATCAGGTTGCGCCGGTCCCCGCGTTCATGCAGGAACTGATCGCTGCGGGCGGACTGATGGCCTACACGAAGAAGAAGGCGAGATTGGCGTGACGGCCTGTTTCAAACTGGCCCGTCTTCTCGATTCAGCGGCGCGCATGCACGGCGGGCAACTCTGCTCGCCGTGTGTTTATTTCAGCGGGAACCTCGATCCTGCCGAATATCCCGGTCTTGCAGACCAGAAAGCCTGCTGCGGGCTGGAATTCCTTCCCGGAGACGCCGGCTGCCAGGAGATGCGGACGGACAATTGCAGTGCCAGGAAACAACAGACATCTTTGACCGGATAACATGATCAACTGGATGACATCTTGATCAGATGGCATCCCGTTATCCTGTCCAGCAGTCTAAATCGTGTTCGGGGGTTAACGATACTCATGTCCAAGACTTACAAAATCGCAACCATTCCCGGCGACGGGACAGGGCCGGAAGTGGTCCGGGAGGCGCGCAAGGTCCTCCAGGCAGCAGCTGCCAAGGGAGGATTCAAGCTTGAATTCGCCGAATACGATTTCGGCTCGGCGCGGTATCTGAAGACCGGCGAAACGCTGCCTGACAGCGCTATCGGCGAGTTCAAAAAGTTCGACGCCATGTTCCTGGGCGCAATCGGACACCCGGATGTAAAGCCGGGTATCCTCGAGGCCGGCATCCTGCTCAAGATCCGGTTCGCTCTCGATCAGTACATTAACCTCCGTCCGGTAAAGCTTTACCCGAACGTCGAGACGCCCCTTAAGGACAAGGGGCCCGAGCATATCGATTTCGTCGTGATCCGCGAGAACACCGGCGGCATCTATACGGGCCACGGCGGGGCGACCCGCGTCGGCACGACCGAGGAGATTGCGACCCAACTCATGGTTTACGATCGCCGTACGGTGGATAGGTGCCTCAAGTACGCCTTCGAACTCAAGAAGAAGCGCAATGCGCAGAACCCGAAGTACGCCGCGAAACCGATCACGCTGATCCATAAGAGGAACGTTCTTACCCACTGCGGCGACCTGTGGTACCGGGCCTTCGAGGAGATGGGCGCGAAGCAGTACAGCGACCTCAAGCGCGATTACAATCATGTCGACGCCGCGAATATGTGGTTCGTGAAAAATCCCGAATGGTTCGATGTGGCGGTGACGGAGAATCTCTTCGGCGATATCATCACGGATCTTGGGGCCATGATCCAGGGCGGCCTGGGCGTCGCCTCCGGCGGGAACATCAATCCCGACGGCGTTTCCATGTTCGAGCCCATGGGCGGCAGCGCGCCGAAGTACGCCGGCCAGAACGTGATCAATCCTATGGCGGCCATCGGCGCGGCCATGATGATGCTCGATTCACTGGGCGAAACAAAGTCCTCCCATGCGGTCGAGAATGCCATGATCACCACCATGAAGAAGATGAAGAGCCAGGCAGCCGGCAAAATGGGCATGTCCACGACGGAGGTCGGGGACATGGTAGCATCATTATTATAATTTGAACCACGAAGTTACAATAAGTTATTTGCAACTTCTTCGTGATCTTCGTGCACTTCGTGGTGGAAATTTTGTTTCAGTTCATTCGGATTAGGAGAATATAATGTTAAGAGTTGGATTTGTCGGTTGGCGCGGCATGGTGGGATCGGTCTTGATGGGCCGGATGAACGAGGAGAAGGATTTTAACCTGGTCGATCCGGTCTTCTTCACTACCTCGAACGTGGGCGGGAAGGGCCCGAACATCGGCAAGGATGTGCCTGCGCTCAAGGATGCGAAGAATGTCAACGAGCTCAAAGCCATGGAGATCATCGTCTCCTGCCAGGGCGGGGACTACACCAAGGAGATCTATCCCAAGCTGCGCGACGCGGGCTGGAAGGGATACTGGATCGATGCGGCATCGGCGCTCCGCATGACGAGCGATTCCATCATCATCCTCGATCCCGTGAACATGAGCGTGATCAAAGACGGGCTGTCCAAGGGCATTAAGAACTATATCGGCGGGAACTGCACGGTCTCTCTCATGCTCATGGCCCTGGGCGGCCTCTATGAGAAGGGGCTCGTCGAGTGGATGAGCGCCATGACCTATCAGGCCGCCTCCGGTGCGGGCGCGAACAATATGCGCGAACTGATCAAACAGATGGGATCGGTCCACGGCCAGGTGAAGGATCTGTTGGCGGATCCGGCTTCGGCGATCCTCGATATCGATAAGAAGGTCTCGGACCATATTCGCTCCGACGCCTATCCCAAGGAGTTCTTCGGCGCGCCGCTGGCAGGTTCGCTGATCCCCTGGATCGACGTGCAGCTTGAGAGCGGCCAGAGCAAGGAAGAGTGGAAGGGCATGGCTGAGACGAACAAGATCCTCGGCCGCGATAAGAACGCGATCCCCATTGATGGAACCTGTGTCCGTATCGGCGCCATGCGCTGCCACAGCCAGGCGCTCACGATCAAGATGACCAAGGACGTGCCGCTGAGCGAGATCACGGACATGATCTCCAAGCACAACAAGTGGGTGAAGGTCGTGCCGAACGTCCGTGAGGTGACGGTGAAGGAGCTTACGCCCGCGGCCATTACGGGCACCCTGACGGTACCGGTCGGTCGGTTGCGCAAGATGAACATGGGCCCCACCTTTCTCAACGCCTTCACCTGCGGCGATCAGCTTCTGTGGGGCGCGGCCGAACCGCTCCGGAGGATGCTCCGGATCATTGTCGAACAGTAAGGTACGTTACTGAACTTGACCGAACCACGGAGTCATGGAGGGCAGAGCGCCTGGATCAGGCATGTAGTTCTCGGTCTCTTATGGCACCGTGGTTTTCTTTTCTGGCGAGGGAATGATGATGAAGAAAAAGGACGCATACACAGTTGCCGTTGTGGGCGCAACGAGCGCTGCGGGCAGAGAACTGATCGAGCTGCTCGAGGAGCGCCGATTCCCCGTTGCTGATCTCGTTTTGCTTGAGCCGGCTGAGTCAGAGGGAGAGCGCATTGAGTTCCAGGGCAAGGGGGCCCGCGTCCGGAAGCTGGAGAAGAGCTCTTTTGCAGGCATTGATTTCGCCTGGTTCTGCACCGATGCTTCACTGAGCAAGGTTTTTTGTCCGATTGCGGCTGCCGCAGGGGCCGTTGTTATCGACGGATCCGACGTCTTCCGGATGGATCCGGCGGTTCCCCTCGTCATCCCCGAGGTGAACGCGGACGCGTTGACCGGCCACAAAGGCATCATCGCGAATCCTGACAGTTCAGTGATTGCGTTGTCCATGGTCTTGAAACCACTGCAAGAAACTGTTACAATCAAGCGCGTCGTGGTCACCGCTTTACAGTCCGTTTCGTCATCGGGCAAGGAAGCCATGGACGAACTGGCGGGCCAGACTGTTTCGCTCATGAATTTCCGCGACGTGGAAACAAACGTCTATCGCCATCAGATCGCCTTCAATTGCATTCCGCAGGTTGATGCGTTCCGGGAAGATGGTGACACCCGGGGAGAGGCGACGCTTGCCGAGGAAACGAAAAAGATCCTGGGTGATCAGGCAATCCGCGTGACGGCGACTGCTGTCTGGGTGCCGGTGTTCCGCGGGCATGCCCTGTCGGTGAACATCGAGACGGACAAACCGGTTCCCGCGAATGAGGCCCGTGAATCCCTGGCGCGTTCAGCCGGCGTCATCGTCTACGATGACCCCGCACGCGACCTCTATCCCCTCCAGACGGAGATCGCGGGCAAAGACGAGGTCTTTGTCGGACGGGTGCGCGAGGACAGAACCGTGGAGCACGGGCTGAACCTCTGGATCGTCTGCGATAATATTCGCAAGGGGGCGGCGTTGAACGCTGTTCAGATCGGCGAGCACCTCATTCGTTAAAGAATTGGAACATGATCAAATTTCTTGAAAAAATATTCGACAAGCTGGATCAGGGACTGAGCTCCAGGGAAAAGACGGTGCTCGTCTCCATCATGCTGCTCATCTCCATCATCGGGATCATCCTGGCTGTCCGGTATTACAATTACATTCAGAAGAATCCTTCCTTCTGCAACAGCTGCCATCTCATGGAAGAAGCGTTTACCGCCTGGAAACAGAGCGGACACCGGTTCATCCCCTGCCAGGATTGCCATCAGCTGGGCATCATCGAGCAGAACCGGCTATTGGTGAAGTTCGTTTTCTCGACGGACAGAAAGACGCCGGAACCGCACGGTAATATTACGCCGTGGCGCACCTGCACCAAGTGCCATTGGGACGAGGCGGAGCAGGGGACGAACACCCTCTCGGTGAACAAATCGACGGGTCACGCCCGGCACATCACGGTGGAAAAACTGGTCTGCATGGATTGCCACACCAGGTCCGTACATGCCTTTCAGCCCGACAAGCAAGCCTGTCTGCGCTGTCATCGGGACTGGAAGATCCACGGTGTCGGCATGGCCGAGGCGTCGTGCATGAATTGCCATCCTTTCTCGGCAAAGAGCAAAGGCAGTTTCATTCCTGACCGGGAACGCTGCCTGTCCTGCCACAGGTCGTCTCCCCGGACATCCTTCCCTGAGAAGGTGCCGATGTGGAGGCTGAATTGTTATGAATGCCACAAACCGCATACGAAGATAAAACCCACGGACGATGATTGTCGTCGCTGCCATACGTCGGAAGTATTACGGAAAAGGCCTCAGCATGAAACAACGAAGAGGTGCATCGCTTGTCATATTCCGCACCGGTGGGTTGCCCGGTAATATAGCGGACGGATAATAACCTGTATGATATTGATTTGATGCATTTTGTTGCTATTGAACTAAAAAAATCATGTTAAAAGGTGCAAATAAATGTGTTATAATTAGTGTGTTATAATTAGCAACAATTGATCTACATCGTCTGTTTTAATATAAAGAACGGAAATTATCAGAGAGGAGTGTCTTATGTACAATATCGACATTCTCGAGAAAAAGCGGTTGGAAAAGGGTTTGAGCTACACGGAAATTGCGGACAAGCTGGGAATTCACAAGGTGACCGTTTCCAGAACGCTGAAGGGGATCACCATGAAGCCGAGGACGGTGAAACTTCTGGCTGATTATCTCGGTGTGGAAATGAACAGGATCGTCCAGTAGCTTGTTTCGAACCGGTTGGAGTGATTGAAGGCCGTTCCGCAACAAAGGCAGGGCAGGCATGCTCTGCCTTTGCTGTTTCTCGGACGGTTGGCGGCCCTTGTCCCTCGACGTTCTCATACATTGCCGTTGATTCCTTCCCCTGTATATCTGTCGGACCTTTTCAGGAGCTTCCGTGAATGATCCTCTGCAGGAATATCTGACCGTCGCCGTCGAGGCTGCCCGTGTAGCTGGCCGCATGTTAAAGGAGAATCTGGCGGGCATTCGTCAGATTTCCTTCAAGGGAACAATCGACATGGTGACCGAAATGGACCGCGCCTCGGAACGGACCATCGTCGAGAGAATCCATGCCTCCTATCCCGGTCACGGCGTCATCGCGGAAGAAGGATCGAATGTGAAGGCGTCATCAGGCTTTCTCTGGATCATCGATCCGCTTGACGGGACCACGAATTATGCCCACGGATTTCCGAATTTCTCGGTGTCCATTGCCCTGCAGAAGGACGGTGAACTTTCAGTCGGCGTCGTTTACGAACCCCTTCGGGATGAACTCTTCACCGCGGTCATGGGCCGCGGGGCCGCGATGAACGGCGTCCCCCTCCATGTTTCGACGACCGATCAGTTGATCAGGAGTCTGCTGGCGACGGGATTTCCTTATGACCGCGCGGTAAGCGCGGAGAATAATCTTGATTACTTCAACGCGATGATCATGGCCTCCCAGGAGATACGGCGCTGCGGTTCCGCTGCCCTGGATCTCTGCTCGGTTGCCGCAGGCCGGCTGGACGGGTACTGGGAACTGAAGCTCAAACCCTGGGACGTGGCAGCAGGGAGCCTGATCGTCCGCGAAGCGGGCGGAACCGTATCGGATCTGTCCGGGGGAGCGTCAGCTCTCGCCGATGCGTCGATCGTCGCAAGCAACGGCGTCATTCATGAACAGATGCTTGCTGTTTTAACGGGCGCGAAGAAGAAACCATCATGAGGAAGCAGATGGGAAAGGGAACAACGGTTTCGGTGGTCCCCTGCGGGACCTATGATCAGGAGGACGTCGACCGCTCGGTGCGGGAAGCGGTGCGGCTTGCCGGGGGGATCGGTTCGTTCATCAGGCCTGGCGACCGCGTTCTGATCAAACCCAACCTGCTGAAAGCGCGACCGCCCGAGGACGCCGTGACGACGCATCCTGAGGTGCTGCGCGCGGTGATCGGGCTGGTGCGCGAAGCGGGAGGGACGGCCATGGTCGGCGACAGCCCCGGCCTGGGCGACCTCCGGCGCGTCGCCGAGAAGGCCGGCATGCTGCCGGTGCTCGAGGAAGCGGGGGTGCCGCTCGTCCCGTTTGACGATGCGGTCACGGTCAGGAGCACGGGGCGGTTTCAGCGCTTCGAGATCGCGCGGCCCCTTGCCGAGGTCGATGCGGTCATCAATCTGCCCAAACTGAAAACGCACGGCATGACGGTGCTCACCGGCGCCGTCAAGAACCTCTTCGGATGCATTCCCGGAAAGCGGAAGGTGCAGTGGCACTTCAACACGGGCGTCGACCATGAATCGTTCATGCGCATGCTCGTCGAACTCGCCGCACTGATCCGGCCGCGGCTGACGGTGATGGATGCCATTGTCGGGATGGAGGGAAACGGACCGGGAAGCGGGGACCCGAGAAAGATCGGGGCGGTCATCGCCGGTATCGATCCCGTTGCCGTCGATGTCGTGGCAGGAGAGTTGGTGGGCGTGTCTGCCGAGAAACTGCCGGTCATCAAAGCTGCGCGCGCCGCCGGGTACGGCGCCGGGCGGATGAACGAAATCAACCTGGCAGGGACGCCGCTGGAAACGTTGCGGCTGAACGATTTCGTTCTTCCCCCACGGGAGCACACGGAATGGTCGGTGCCCGAATGGATGCGGAGATCCTTAAAGGACGCGCTGACGACCCGGCCGGTCATCGATTCCGGGGCCTGTGTCCGGTGCGGAATCTGTGAAGGGCATTGTCCGCAACAGGCAATCAGCCCGGCGCACGGCAAACTGACGATCGACTATCGCCGGTGCATCCGGTGTTTTTGTTGTCAGGAGTTCTGTCCGCAAGGAGCCATTTCCGTCGGCAAGGGATGGGCTCTCAAGCTCTTCCGCAAATGATCAGGGTATTTCTCTTTCTTCCTTGGGATCCTCAATGCCGGCTTCAGTGCCTTCCGGACCCCTATTGTCTCTGCCGCTCATTTCCCGTTCCAGCTCATCCAGTTCCTGATCGTCAATCTCGATGATGCGCTCCTCATCGGGCGGGGTCAGGTGTTCGGGGTCCTTGCCGCGCTCGAGCAATTCGCGGTGAAGGTACGGCTTGACCTCAGGGGGCAGCAGGGGGTCGCGGTAAAGTTCGACGAGGTCCGCGATCCTCATTTCAGCAATGAAAGGAACGCTGCGCGCCAGCGGCGTGTGCGGATTCCTGATGAGCGCGAACTTGATGGAGTACCTGCATGTCCAGCCCCGGTGTTCCGCGATGGTGCGGATGATCCCCTGGGACGTGGTCTTGCGGTTGATCACCTTGTACAGGTGAGCCTCTATGAGCGAAGGACTGCCGAGGCATATGCTGACGACTTCGGGATATCCGTCCAGGATGAGCGCCAGGAGGATTTCTCCGGAGGATACCTTGGCCAGGGTCTTCTTGATCCCCAGCGGCAGGGAAGGGATCTTCTCGATGACAATTGTTTCCACTTTCTTCCGGAACACGACCGGGAGAGCATGGTTCCTCGCCATGTCGGCCAGATCGAAGAGCCGGAGATACCGGGCGATGGAGAGGGCGGTAAACAGCGGGGTCTTGGGATTCCTTGCAAGAGCGAGTCTGACAGCGTAGCTTTCGGACCACCGTTTGTCCTTGAAGATGGAGGTCAGGATGTCGGGAGGCACGTTCTTCCGGTTCGCGATGATCAGCAGGTGTTCTTCCGTGAGGTTCCTGTTCTCGAGCAGGGAGGAGATCACCAGAGATGACGGATCGTGGACGTACAGCGGGATATCCTCGGGTTTCGCCGAAGCGGCAAGCTGCGCACGCTGTGCTTCTGTCTCAGTCATGACCCTATTATACGGAATGGGGACCCTATTGACAATCCAAGCCTTTTTCTGTATTTTTAGTGCTTAAGTATGTGCTCCTGAGCGCGCTTCTATCGCCGGTTTGCGCGGCTTACCGGAGCCGCGGTCCTTCGATTCTGGTAGTTCGATCGGATACCCGCATGGAACGAACGCTCCTGCTGAATTCAACCTTCGAACCGCTCAAGATCATCTCCTGGCAGCGGGCGATCACGCTTCTGACGCAGGGCAAGGTCGAGGTGATCGATTCCTACGACCGGGAGATCCGGGGCGTGACGATGACCTTCCGGCTGCCCTCGATCCTGCGGCTGCTGAAGCTCGTCAAGATACGCCGTTCGAGCCGTGAGGTCCGCTTCTCACGCGCGAACATCTATCAGCGAGACAAATATTCCTGCCAGTATTGCGGAATACGCCATCCCGCCGAGGACCTCACGTTCGATCACGTTATCCCGCAGGTACAGGGAGGTCGGGCGACGTGGGAGAATATCGTTACCGCCTGTCTTGCCTGCAACAACCGTAAGGGAGGACGAACGCCGCGGGAAGCGGGCATGCGTCTGATCCGGCAGCCCGTCAAGCCGCGGTGGATGCCGGTCGTCACGCTGAAGCTCGGCATCAGGAACGCGCCGCTCAGCTGGCGGGATTATCTCTACTGGAACGTGGAGTTGGACAAGAGCGAGTGATATCCGCACTGCGCCTGACGTTCCGCTACCGGCCGATCCCTCGGCCATTTTTTTATTGTGAATTCCTGCCTCTGATGGTATAGTCCGGGGCGTGCAGCGGCACCGAGGAGGATGTTCTCATGCGGCAAAGAGTATTGACCGGCGTTTTCGCGCTCTTCCTGCTGTGGGCTCTTCCTGCGCAGGCGAAGCCTGTCGAGACGCTTACCCAGAACCACTTCACCACCGCGGAAAGCCTCGATGCAGGCATGACGCAGGTCGGTGCGCACTTTACCGCCGGGGAGGGCTACCAGAGCTACTATCCCGCGTTCCGGTTCGGCATGGGAATGCTGTTCGAGGCCGGATTGCGCGCGGGCGCCACAACCGCCGATACGGGACCCGAGGACAAGGTGGCAACCCTCATCGGAGGCGACATTAAATATCAGCTCGTCAAACAGACCGAAGGCGTTCCCGTGGATATGGCCCTCCGGCTCGGCTTCGACAATCATTTCATCAATAGCAAGAACGTGAGCGAGCTTTCCTTTGCGACGATTTTCAGCCGGTCATTCCCGCTGACGGATCGCGGGTACAAGCTCACGCCCTACGGCGGCCTTGAACTCTCCGCATTGTACGGCTCCTACCTGACGGAAAAAGAAACGGACTACTATCTCTTTGCCGGCCTGGAATGGCGGTTCCTGCAGCGCTCGATGATGTACCTCGAACTCAAAGCGGGAGAACATGCGGCGGGCGGGCTCGGCATCCGGTTCGAGTACTGACGCCGGAAAGGCATGCGCGGCTGCACTTCGAGGTTCCCATGGCTTTATCACTGTCGGGCAATCTGAAAGATACCCCTCTCCTGGACGTGCTTTCGATCCTGCGCCTTCAGAAGGCGACAGGCACGCTTGGCTGTGATGTGCGCGGCGTCGGGAAATCGCTGTATGTGCAGAACGGGCAGATCGTTTTTGCCACGTCGCAGGACGTACAGGATCGGCTCGGCGAGGTGATGGTACGGGCCGGCAAGATTACCCGGAGCCAGCTGACCGATGCGTTGGAGCGGCACCGCACGGGCGACGGGAGAAAGAAAATCGGCGCCTACTTTGTCGAGAGCGGCTATGTCACGCCCAAGGAACTGTTCAACGGTCTCAAACTGCAGGTACGCAGCATTATCCAGAGCATTCTGGCGTTGAAGGATGGGGGGTACCGGTTCGACGAAGTGCTGCCTGCAGACGTGATCCCTCTCCAGATCAATATCGATGAACTGTTGCAGGAACTGCAGCAGCAGAACCCGAAGCGGAAATAACAGATCGCGGGTGAAGAAAACCGCGGGAAAAATTCGAAAGGTCTGCGCCGGGGCAAAGGAAGGGGCACTGATTCCGGGTTAGTGCAACGCTGCGGGTCATTGAGAAGGATTCAATGAAGAAGGCGCTGGAGCATACGATTTTCGCCCCCCTTGCCGAACGGGTCGGCGCCCTCTATGATGAGACGGAAGACGCGTTGCTTCTCGGCATGTTCGGTCAGGACTATGTGGTCCGCCGAAGCGGGATCACGCTCCGGGGGCAGCCCATTCCGGAGTCCCACGAGGCGGTCATCATCGACTACCTGCTCTCTTCCGGATCCGTGCTTATCGACGCTCCATGGCGGTCCCTGGGTGATCTGCTGCAGCAATCGACCCCCGATTTCCGGAGCCGCGTGGAACTCCCCCTTTCCCAGCATATCGAGGATATACTTTCCCATGCATCAGCCGTCCTGCCGCTCTGCGATGCCCGTCAGGCTGCGAGCGCGATCGGCGGCGATATGGCGATTTCGGTAAGGGCCCTGCCGAAGGTGCATCTGCACGTTGAATTGCAGCGGCAAAGCCAGGAATTTCCCCCGGAAGCATGGGTGCTTTTCTCGAACAACGCGGACCGGTTCCTGAGCGCTGCGGGGCTTCTCTTGCTCGGTGAACTGTTCAAGGACCGGATTCTCAGCCTGATACGCATTTATTGACCGCCGATGACGTCCCTGCAAACCCATCAGAATCCCCCCCGGAACAGGCTGGTGCTCGCTCTCGATGTGGACAGCGACAGCGTGGCGCTGGCGCTCGTTGACGAGCTGAAGGACCAGGTGGGCCTGTTCAAGGTAGGGCATCAACTCTTCACCGCCTTCGGTCCCGACGTGGTCAGGCGAATCGTGCGGAAAGGCGGCAAGGTCTTCCTGGATTTGAAGTATCACGATATTCCTCATACGGTTGCCAGGGCGTCCGCCGAGGCGGTCAAGCTCGGTGTCGATATCTTCAATGTGCATGCGTTGGGCGGGATGGACATGATGAGGGCTGCCGCGGAATCCGCCGCGGAAACGGCCGGGAAACAGGGGATTCCGGTGCCGATCACGCTGGCGGTCACGATCCTGACGAGCATGGATGAAGCAAGCCTCAGACGGGATCTGAAGATCACCCGTTCGCTCCCGAGAACGGTGGCGCATTTCGCACGGCTTGCCCAGCGAGCAGGCCTGAGCGGCGTGGTCGCCTCACCTCAGGAGATCAAGATGCTGCGGAGAGCGGTACGGCAGCGCTTCGTGATCCTGACCCCCGGAGTGCGGCCGTCCTGGGCCGGCAAGGACGATCAACAACGGGTTTTGACACCGGGAGAGGCTGTCGCCGCAGGGGCGGATTACATTGTCATCGGCAGGCCGATACTCAAGGCAGAGGACAAGGCAGCTGCGGTCGGCAGGATCGTGGAGGAAGTGGCCGCAGCAGTGGAAAACCGATAGTAGACCGCGCGAGGGAAGGAGATTTTACGCATGACGCAAGACGAGGTTCTGGATATCTATCGCAAGACAGGAGCGCTGCTGACCGGCCACTTTCTGCTGTCCTCGGGACTGCATAGCGAACAATATCTGCAATCCGCGCTGGTCCTGCAGCAGCCCGATACGGCCACGAAACTCTGCGCAGAGCTTGCGAAACACTTCCTTGATCAGCGGATCGATGTCGTCATCGCGCCTGCCCTGGGTGGGGTCTTCGTTTCCCACGAGACCGCGCGGGCACTGCATGTGCGGGCGATTTTTGCCGAACGGGTGAACGGCGTGCTGACGCTGCGGCGCGGTTTTGCCATCGCTCCGGGGGAGCGCGTGCTGGTCGTGGAGGACGTGATCACGACGGGAAAGTCGACGCGCGAAACGATCGAGGTCGTTCGACAGGCGGGAGGGGATGTGATCGCTGCGGCCTCGCTTGTGGACCGCTCGGGAGGCAAGGCGGATATCGGCGTGCCGTACCGGTCCCTGGTCACGCTTACGGTTCCGACATATGAAGCGGCCGCCTGCCCTCTCTGCAAATCGGGAAGCACGCCGGTCAAACCGGGGAGCAGAGGATTGAAATAACCGTCATTCCCGGGCTTCGGTATCGCTCGACTGAGCCCTTTATTGTATCTGTCCCCCCTTG
This sequence comes from Nitrospirota bacterium, assembly GCA_021814615.1. Lineage (GTDB taxonomy): Bacteria > Nitrospirota > UBA9217 > UBA9217 > UBA9217 > JAKAHZ01. The sequence goes on from JAKAHZ010000008.1 coordinate 27,051, forward strand.
GATCCACGCTCATCGTTCCTTCTGAAGTCCTCTTCCGCTTCGCCCGATACTGTTCAACTGACAGTGCATTTATGTAGGGTATACTTGATGTATGCCGACCCCGGCATGCCGGATGCAATGCGGAGCCATTGATTCAGCAAAAACGCCTTTCGACGAAAAAAAACTTGACAACTGAATAAAACTCATATATCTTTGCGATTCCATCATTGAGAGCGTTCGACTGATTGCCGATCAGGCGAATGGCTGCGGCAAAAGCGTGACTCAAGGACGGTCGGCCTATTGCAAGGGATCATTATATAAGATATAATTAGTCCTTGAATTGCAGGATGTTTCACAGGAATTCCTGCGGAGGGTTTTTCTCACCGGCATCCTGAAGTGCATTGCGCTATTTTGCTATAATTATATTCAAAGAGTGGGGGAGAAAGGTGCAGCGGAATGGGTAAAGCGGTTATTGAAGAAAAAAACAATAATTATCCCGAGGGAATCCCCGAAGGGTTGATCGACGAGATGGCGGAAGAGCTTCTCGAAGAAGAAGAAAACGAGGAGCCTACGCCTGCGGAAGCCCAGGAAGCCGCAGAAGAAGTTGGCGGCGCCGATCTGGTCGATACCTATCTGAAGTCGGTCGGCCGCTATCCAATGCTCAAGATCGAGGAAGAGCAGGAGTTCGTCCGGATGCTGGAAGAAGGCAAGGCCACGCTCAAGGAGATCGCCTTGAGCTCGCCTCTTGCGATTCCCCGCATCCTCGCCCTGGGACAGAATATCAAGGATGGACATGTCAAGGCGCAGGACGTGCTGCGGTATCCCGGCGAATGGCATGATAAATTCGAAGAAGAGTTCATGCGCCAGTACAACCGTTTCAAGCGCCAGATCGGCCGGAAAGACCTTGAACGGGCGAATGAAACGATTCGGGAAATGAGCCTCTCGTTCCGGGAGGTGGAAAAGATCATCAAACGCATCCAGTTCCTGGGGAAGCTGGCCGAACGGGGCAATTCGGCCGAGGCGCAAAAACTGGGATTCGAGGATGCGATGCTCAAGGATCTGATCAAACGTATCGATAAGGAAGATGAGCGCGTGAAGTTCGCCAAGGACGAACTAATCAAGGCAAACCTGCGCCTCGTCGTTTCGATTGCCAAGAAATACGTGAATCGGGGCCTTACCCTGCTCGACCTGATTCAGGAGGGAAATATCGGCCTTATGAAGGCCGCAGACCGGTACGAATCAGGGAAAGGGACGAAGTTCAGCACCTATTCAACGTGGTGGATCCGGCAGCGTATTACCCGCGCGATTCTCGATCAGGCTAGGACGATCCGCCTTCCCGTGCATCTGATCGAGGAAAGCACGAGGATCAGCAGGATCTATGCCAAATTCATGCGGGAGCGTGGGAGGGAACCATCGGCGGAGGAAGTCGCCCAGATCATGGGGCTTTCCGTCGTCCGCGTCAACGAGATCCTGCGAGCCATCCAGGAGCCGGTTTCCCTGGAAACGCCGATCCTGTCGGAAGAGAAGGAACTGAAGGACGTTATTATCGACGAGAAGGCGGCTTCACCCTTCAAAACGCTGGAGAACAGCGAAGCATCTCAGCGGATCGAACAGGTGCTCTCATCGCTCACGGAGCGGGAGGAAAAGATCATTCGGATGCGGTTCGGCATTGGGGTAAGCAGCGAGCATACGCTGGAAGAGGTAGGCAAATATTTCAATCTTACCCGTGAACGTATTCGCCAGATCGAGATCAAGGCGCTCAAGAAACTTCGCCACCCCGCCCGGAGCAAGATGCTGAAGGAATACGTCTGATACGGATACGGCGCAGGTCCTGGAAAAAGAGCAACGGGGAAAGAGCTTATGCTCTTTCCCCGTTTTTTGTTTGGCTCTTGTCGGTTTTTTTCAATCGTTGGTCGTCGAAATGAACTCCATGTCGGCAATGATCCGCGATGCCTCCTCGATCTCGTTCCCGTCGTGGGCCGGATCGCAGACATAGGCGACGAGGATAGCCCTGCTGCTGTCTACGAGAAACCAGATGCGCCAGTGCGCCGGTTCTTGCTTGTCGCTGAAGGTATAGTCGATCACGGCGATGCTGTGGTCGCCGAGGTCTTCTACGCGGATGGCTTCGCGGGGGAAGGGGACATCGCGCTCCTCCAGCATGTCTTCCAGCAGGACTTTCGCGGCTTCGACGGGAGGCATTTCCGTATCTTCCCGTTCGATGAAGGAAAGCTGCATCATCCCCGGCCAATTCTCTTTTTCCAGCAGGACGGATCCCATTTCCTCCCGTTCGTTCCACCCGTCGGGAAGGAAGAGGTTGACCCAGCGTTCATAGGTGACTTTTTTCCCCATACAGCGACGTATTGTATCGGGCGCTCCGGGGACAGTCAAATGAGTTTCGCAAATAGCCAGGTAAGAACTGTTTATAAGTATTCTAACTCTTGAAGTTTGTTCACGATGCGGGAAGCAACGACTGATGGGGCCTCCCGGCAATCCGCCACAACTTCGGCCGCGAGCGGACGTTCGTAGGCCGCCTGGATCCCCGGGAGGTTAGCAATCGCGTCACCGGCAGCACGAGCATAGATCCCTTTCGGATCGCGCGTTCTGCAGATCTCCAGAGGACAGTCAATATGCACTTCAAGAAAACGGGGGACCAGGCTGCGGGCTGCGTCCCGGTAGGAGCGCTTGTTCGCCGTTGCGTCGAAGATCACCGGGATGCCCTGGCGGACGAGCATCTCGCCCAGGAGCGCCATCTCCTGGTAGAAACGATCCCGCTCTTCCTCGGTGTAACGGGCTTGAGGCGTCAGGATCTTCCGCAGAACATCGGATTCGAGCACTACCGGGATGGCGCCGGAGGACTGCAGGAGCGGGACGAGCGCGGCGGTAACCGAGCTTTTTCCCGACGCAGGAAGGCCGGTGATCCAGACGGCGAAAGCGATCATCGCAGATACCTGTTCACATTGAGATAGTCGAAGCGGTCTTCGGCGAGTACGTTTTCGATGAATCGGAAGAGGGCGCCGCGCATTCCGGGTGGCAAATGGGGATACCAGACAGGGCTGGCAAGTACGAGGCCGCGCCAGGCCAGGAACGGCGGGGCGACCGAGAGCATATCGCGATCGTTCGTCTGCTCCAGATAGGTGTCCCAGAATGTCCGATAGAGGATCTCGAAAGCGCCTTCAAGCCGGCCGGCATGCTGCATTGACGAGAAAAGGTAGTTGATCGTGAGGCACGTGGTATCATCGGCCGGCTCGCCCCATTCCCCGCGAGACCGGTCCAATACGGTGAAATCCGTCCTCTCCCGGAAGAGGATATTCCAGGGATGAAAATCCCCATGGACCTGGCAAAGCCGGTGGGTGAGTGGCCGCAGTTTCCACCGCCACGCAAGACAGGTCTCTTCGATCCTGCGCAGCCGTTCCGGGGCCACTTCCGCATGACGCTCCGGATAGTTGTCGATCAATCCCATGATGCACTCGCCGTGCCCCAGCAGGTCACGAATGCGCCGCCGGTAGAGCTGCGGGGATTGCTTTTTCCGGTGGTGGATCTCCGACAGATAAGCCGATAATGCCCGCGCCCGGTCCCTGTCGGCTTCGGATGCCGCGCCCGCGTCCCGGATCCTGTCGAGATCCTTGAAGTACCCTTCCCCCTCCACGTATTCGGTCAGGAGGAAGAATTCCTCAGCCTGGCCCGTGGAGAGGAGCGCGCCCGTGCGGAGCAATGCGCCGCTGGCCAGTGAGGGAACGTGGCGGGGCAGGGAGTTGAAGGCCCCGTGTTCCCAGAGGATCGATTGGGCGCGGTCGGAGAAATGATCATGGCCGAAGGACGAGGGGGAAACGGTTTCGAGGACCGCGCGGCGACGTTCTCCATCAACCTCGAATTCAATGAACACCGGATTGCCGTATCCGAAGCTCTTCAGGTCTCCGCCGAGATCCTTTCTGCCGTGCTCCGCCAGGGAAATGACTCTGACGCTGCCGCCGAGCAGGTTCCGGAGATAGTCTGTTACCGCATCGAATGAAAGCGCCGGCATGATCCCTCCGCTCTTGTTATCACAATTATGACATATCCGGAGGGAGGTGAAAAGCGGAAGGGCTCAGTACTCTGTGCCGATTTTCCTCACGGGAAGGGCTTCGATCGGCAGCGGGTCTCCCGGATCGAAGATCTCGTTGTTGCACCGGATCATGCGATGCGATCCGGTGACGGATTTGCTGTAGATCAAGATCAGCCTGCCGACAGCCTGCCTGATTTCGGGCGTGTCCGGGCCGTCGAGCACGGCAACAGGGCCGGGAAACTGGTGGGGGGTGAAGAGATCATAGCCCTCATCGGCAAGGTCGAGAAGGATTTCGTTCTCCCGGCTGTTTCTCCCGAGCACGATCCGGGTATCTTTTCCGAATTTGAAATGGCGGCCCAGGATGAGCAGGCGGATGTCCCGGGAGGTGACAACCTCCTTGTCGCCGAATAGATCGCGCAGTTTTTCGGCGAAGTTTTTGTCCGTCAGAAGGCATCCTCCCGCAGGCGCGGAAAAACCCTGCAGATTGTACCGCTCCGCCAGTTGCAGCTGCACGGTCCTCCCCCGTCCGCTGATGCCGAGGAACCGCGACCGGTCGATCACGCCGTCCTGTTCCGCCTGGCTCGGAGGGAGGAGGGCTGCCGACAGGGGCCTGAGAATGCGGCCCCTGAGTCCCGATTCCCGCTCGATCACATTGAGCGTATCTCTGCGCTGCGACATGGGGCGCTGGCCAAGCACCTCGCCCGTGATCACGAAGGGGGATCCCACCTCTTCCATCACGGTGCGCGCCTGCTGGAGCATATGTATTTTGCAGTCAATGCAGGGATTGATGTTCTTCCCGTATCCGTGCCGTGGGGTTCTGATGAGATCAATGTATGGCTGCCCCAGGTCGATGATCCGAAGATCGATGCCGGCCGACCGGGAGGCCAAGGCCGCATGAGTATGGTGCTCATTGCCGTAGCTCTTGGAGAACGCCGAGGTGAAATAGAGGCCGGTGACGTGAAATCCCTGTTCTCTGACGAGCCTGGCTGCAATGATACTGTCGAGACCGCCTGATATCAGCGCGATTGCTTCTTTTCCCACGTTTCCTCCCGCCTGTACGCTTGGAATAATACCCTCCTGAGTGACAGTATCGCAAGCGGGAAAATGATTCGAAAATGTATTTTATCTTGACAAATCAGCATCATTGGTTTATTTTTAAACACTTGTTTTACGGGGGGCTTGGATATGCCAAACCTGTTCAAAAGAGCATTTGGAATTTTTGCAGTGTTCCTGATGGCATCCACGGCCGCGGCCCAGGTGGTCGTTGTGGATGTGGCCCAGGTTCAGTCATGGCTTTCCGGCACGAAAAAGTTCGTTCTCGTCGATGTCAGGACCCCGGACGAGTACCGGGAAGCGCACATTCCTCAAGCCGTCAATATCCAGGCTGACCGGATAGCAGTCGAACGGTCCCGCCTGCCCAAGGACAAGTCGATGCCGCTCATGTTTTACTGCCGCGGGGTCGGCTGATCGCTGAGCAGAGACGCCGCGGCCGCGGCGTATGACCTCGGGTATTCCTCGATCATGATCTTTCAGGGCGGCATGCCCGCATGGATTCAGGCGGGTCTTCCGATCAAAACGGGCGGTCAGCCCGGGAAATTTTCGGCGCGCTAGAGCGCCGGCAGGCAGGTTGCTATGAAGCGAGAGAAAGTCAATTATCTGATTCAGTCGGTTTCTCATGCCCTCGATATCCTGGAGTCCTTCACCAAGACTGAGAAGGAACTGGGAGTGACGGAACTGTCCAAGCGGCTGGCGCTGCACAAGAACAATGTGTTCCGCCTCCTCGCCACGCTGGAGCACCGCGGCTATATCGAGCAGAACAAGGAGACGGAGAGCTACCGCCTGGGGCCGAAGACGCTCCAGATCGGATCGATCTTCATCGAGCAACGGGAATGCCGGAGGCAGGCCCGTCCCTTTCTGGAGGAACTGATGGCGGCGACGGGAGAAACTGCGGTTATCGCGGTTCTTCGCGCCAGCAAGGTTATCTACATGGACAGCGTAGAGGCCGATCGGGCCGTGCGCGCCATCTCGCGCATCGGCGCCATGCTTCCTGCCCACTGTACGTCGGTCGGCAAGGCGCAGCTGGCATACCTTTCCCCGGTCGAGGTGGAGAGGCTCTATGCGGAGCCGGAACTCCCGACCTGCACATCCCGTTCTCTTAAAATGCGGAGCGAGCTGATCACGGCGCTCCAGACGGTTCGCGAGCGCGGGTATGCGGACGAGAACGAGGAGTGCGATCTGGATGTCCGCAGCATTGCCGCTCCGGTGCGGGATTTTTCCAAGAACATCATTGCCGCCATCGGCATCGTAGCCCCTGCGTCGCGTCTCACCGATCAGCGGATTGAACAGGACGGCGTTCTTGCGCGCATGCAGGAGGCAGCGCTCAGCCTTTCGAAGAAACTGGGCTATATTCAGCCGTCGCCGAAGAAATAACAGCCCGGAACTCCACGATTTTATTGACACTCTTCTCCCTGCATGGTAATATCGGCGCAAATGCAGAGCGACCAAAGGTGGCGCCACCTTCTCTCCCTGTTGTCCGACATGAGGCTTGCTGTTGTTGCGTTTTCCGGCGGGGTCGACAGTTCGTTGCTTCTCCGCGCCGCAGCCGAAACCCTGGGGCAGAATCTCATCGCAGTTACCGCGGCATCCGAAACCTATCCTTCCGGTGAGTTGGAGCACGCAAAATCATTCGCGCGTTCGCTCGGCATCCGCCATCGCATTATCGAGAGCAAAGAACTGGAGCAGGAGGCCTTTACAAGAAACGGGCCCGACCGGTGTTATCATTGCAAGCGGGAGCTTTTCAGCCGCTTGAGAATGTTGGCGGAGAGCGAGGGCATTGCCGAGGTCCTCGACGGAGCCAATCACGACGACAATCTTGATTACCGTCCCGGGAGGCGGGCGGCTTTGGAATTCTCGGTCAGAAGCCCCCTCGCAGAAGCCGGAATGACCAAGGAGGATATCCGAACACTGGCAAAGTCTCTCGGTCTCGCGGCATGGGACAAACCCTCGCTTGCCTGTCTTTCCTCGCGGATTCCCTACGGCACCCAGATAACGCCGGCATTGCTCCTGAAGATTCAGCAGGCAGAGGATATCGTTCGCGGCGCTGGGGTCAGGATCGTGCGCGTGCGCCATCATGGGGATATTGCTCGGATCGAGATCGAACCGTCTTCCTTTTATTCATTTCTACGGGATGAGGAGCTTAGAGAGAGCATCGTTCGGAAGATCAAGGCGCTGGGATATACCTACGTGTGCCTGGACATGGGCGGGTACCGGTCCGGCAGCATGAACGAACAGCTGAGCGCGGAGGTCAAGGAGAGGGAAATGGCCTCACGAGGAGAACGGATATGAGGGTTTTGGTCGTCGGCGGCGGAGGGCGCGAGCATGCCCTGGTCTGGAAGATCTCGCAGAGCCCCCGCGTCACGAAGATTTATGCGGCTCCCGGCAACGCCGGCATCGCCCAACTGGCCGAATGCGCAGCCGTGAAGGCGGAGGATATCAACGGGCTCCTGACATTTGCTCGTTCCAAGGCGGTGGACCTGGTGATCGTCGGCCCTGAGGGGCCGTTGTCGCTCGGTATCGTCGATGCGTTTCAGGCAGCGGGCATCCGGGCATTCGGACCGTCGCGGCAGGCCGCCGAGATCGAGGCGAACAAGGCCTTCACCAAGGACCTGATGCAGAAGTACGGCATTCCGACGGCTGCCTATGGTTCCTTCCGGGACCGCAAGGAGGCCGAGGCCTATGTGCGGCGCCAGGGGGCGCCGGTCGTCGTGAAGGCAGCGGGTCTCGCTGCGGGCAAGGGCGTGATCATTGCCGAGACCGTCGAGGAGGCGCTCGCCGCGATCGATCTCATCATGACCAAGAAGGCCTTCGGCGCCGCCGGCGATGTCGTGGTGATCGAGGAGTTCCTCCGGGGCGAAGAGGCGTCCTTCATGGCGTTTACCGACGGGAGGGCTGTTGTTCCCATGGCATCGTCCCAGGACCATAAGCGGATCTTCGACGACGACAAGGGTCCGAACACCGGCGGCATGGGCGCTTATTCTCCGGCGCCGGTCGTGACGCCTGCCATCGAGGCGCAGGTGATGGAACGGGTCATGATCCCGACGGTCCGGGCAATGGAGAAAGAGGGCAGGCTGTTCAAGGGCGTGCTCTATGCCGGGCTTATGATCGACAACGGCCAGGCAAAGGTGCTGGAGTTCAATGCACGATTCGGCGATCCCGAGACCCAGCCGATCATGGCACGGCTCGAAACGGACCTTCTCGACATCATCGAGGCGATCATCGACCAGCGCCTGGCCAAGCAGCCCGTTACCTGGTCTCCCCAATCCGCAGTCTGCATTGTGATGGCATCGGGCGGATACCCGGGGGCCTATGAGAAGGGGAAGAACATCCAGGGGCTCGAGAAAGCGGCCGGCCTGCCCGGCGTCATGGTATTCCACTCCGGCACATCGTTCAAGAATGGGGGAATCGTGACCGATGGCGGCCGCGTGCTGGGCGTAACCGGCCGGGGACCTTCCGTTGCTGCAGCCATCGAGACCGCCTATGCCGGAGTGCGGGCGATCTCCTTCGCAGGGATGCATTATCGTTCGGATATCGGCGCCCGCGCGATGCTGCGCCGCTCATAGTCGGATCATCTAAGCATAAAGCCAGACGGCCTGCTGCCGTTCTGAACCGCGATTTCACGTGCTGGTCAAGGAGCATCTATGGCGAAACCACTGGTGGGGATTTTGATGGGAAGTGATTCCGATCTGCCGATCATGCAGGAAGCGGGCGCCATGCTTCGCGAATTCGGGATCGAGTATGAAATGACGATTGCATCGGCGCACCGGACGCCCAAGAAGGTCCTGGAATACAGCCAGAGCGCGGAACGGCGCGGGCTGAAGGTCATTATCGCAGGCGCCGGCTGGGCGGCGCATCTTGCAGGCGTGGTCGCATCCCAGACCACCTTGCCGGTCATCGGCGTCCCGATCGATTCATCGGCGCTCAAGGGCATCGATGCGCTGCTTTCGACGGTCCAGATGCCCGGGGGCATTCCCGTCGCTACGATGTCGCTCGGCAAATCCGGCGCAAAGAACGCCGGAATTTTCGCCGCGCAGATCATCGCCGCAGCGGACGTGAAGGTCGCGAACCGCCTGAAGGTCTTCAAGGTGGAAATGGAGCGGGAAGTCGAGGAGAAAGCCAAGAAACTGACGGCCGTCATCGCCGCTGAACCGCTGCCTGAGGCCGAGCACGTCGAAGCTGCTGGCGGCGCAAAGAAGAAAAAGCCCCGTCGCCGCCGCTGGAAGAAAAAGCCCGGCGGAGCTCCGGCCCAGGGACAGGTATCGTGAAGACCGATCTTGCCTGCCTGCCCTGTTTCTTCCGGCAGGTAAGCAGAACCTTGTCCTACGCAGGCGTGAACGGCGCCCGGGGCAGGGAAATCACGCAAGCAGCTGCTGATATCATCGAGCAGGCGTCGCTCGAACAGGCTCCGGCACGGATATCGACCCTCCTTCATCGCCTGATCCGGAAAACTGCCGGCACCGATCCGTACCGGGCGGTCAAGGAAGAATATACCCGGATCGCTCTTGCCACGCTGCCCGCCGCCCGCGTTCTTGCGGCAGGTCACGGGCCGGATGCGCTTGCCGGTGGCGTCCGTGCGGCCATTGCCGGCAATATCATCGATTTCGGCATATACGACTCGGTCGATCTCGACCGTTCCCTTCAGGATTCCTTCAGACAGCCTCTCTCGGAACCGGCATTTCAGGCCTTTTCTCGGGCCGTTGACCGGGCAAGGAACATCCTCTTTCTCTGCGACAACGCCGGCGAGATTGTTTTCGACCGGATTCTGATCGAGGAGCTTTCCCGCCGGGGAAAGACGGTGACCGCCGTGGTCAAGGGAATTCCGGTCATCAATGACGCGACGATGGACGATGCGATCGCCTCGGGTCTCCGGGAATCGGCATCAGCCGTGATCGACAACGGGAACGATGGTATCGGTACGCTGCTGGAATTATGCTCCGAAACGTTCCGTGCGGCTTATGATGCCGCCGATCTGATCGTCAGCAAGGGGCAGGCGAATTTCGAAACGCTCGCTACGGTGGACGACGACCGGATTTTCTATTTCTTCAAGGTCAAATGCCCCGTTGTTGCCCGGGCGCTCGGCAGGGAGAACGGCGATATCGTCCTAATGGGCAACCGGGAGGTCCGGCGGTGAATTGCTGCGGGTAACGCTATGCCGGCAGAAATCATTTCACTCGACCGCTTTCATCCGTCGCGGGCGATTGCCCGGTGCAGCGAGGTTATTCGCGCTGGCGGTATCGTCGCTTACCCGACCGACACCTTCTACGGTCTCGGCGCCGATCCCCGGAACCGGTCGGCTGTTGAGCGGCTCTTCCGAATCAAGGGGAGAAAAGGGGATCAGCCGATCCTGTTGCTTCTCTCGGACGAGGGGGTGCTTGCGGAGTGGGCGGCGGTCATCCCGCCTATTGCTGAAAGGCTTTGCCGGCGTTACTGGCCGGGGCGGCTCACGCTTGTATTTCCCGCACGGGAAGAGGTGCTCCCCCAACTTACGGCAGGGACCGGCACGATCGGATTGCGGCTGCCGGATGACGATCTGCTCCGCAGATTGCTCCGGGATGCAGGGACGGCATTGACGGGAACGAGCGCCAACAGGACGGGGGGGCCGAATCCGACCTCCGCCCGCGATGTGGAAGCCAGTCTGGGAGGCCAGATCGATCTCATCGTCGATGGGGGGGCGCTGACATCCACCCAGCCGTCGACGGTCGTCGATGTGTCCCGCGTGCCTGCGAGGATTATCCGGCAGGGTGCCGCCGCGGTTACGGAAGCGGACCTTCTGCCGTAGCATCTTTTGAACGGAAAGGACAGTAATGAAAAAGATCTTTGTGCTGGATACGAATGTTCTGCTTCATGACCCCCGGGCGATTTTCTCATTCGAGGACAACGATGTGATCATCCCCATCGCCGTCATCGAGGAACTGGACCGGTTCAAAAAGGGTATCGATGAAATGGGAAGGAACGCCCGCCAGGTGTCGCGCATTCTCGATGAGTTCCGGACAAAAGGAAAGTTGTCGCAAGGAGTTCAGCTTGACAAGGGAGGCACGCTCCGGGTGGAGTTGAATCATGTGTCCCCTCAGCACCTGCCCATGGAACTGGTGGCATCCAAGGGGGACAACCGGATCCTTGCAACAGCCCTCAATCTTTGTCATTCTCACAAGGAAATCCCCGTCGTTCTCGTGACCAAGGATACGAATCTCCGCATCAAGGCCGATGCCGTCGGTCTGACTGCGGAGGATTATGAGACGGATACGATCACGCTGGACGAACTTTATTCGGGCGAAGGGGAGATCACCGTCGTCCCCGAGCAGATCGAGCAGTTCTATGCTGCCGGCGAACTGACACCGCCGTCCGGGAGCGTTCTGTTCCCCAATCAGTTCATCCTGATCAAAAACAACGCCAATCCATCCCAGACTGCGCTTAGCCGGTACAGCAGGACCAAGCAGGCGCTGCTGCCGCTCATGGCGCCGAAGCATGGGGTATGGGGGATCAGTTCCCGGAACAAACAGCAGCAGTTTGCGCTCGACCTCCTGTTGAACGACGATATCCGCCTCGTGTCGCTCGTCGGCAAGGCCGGGACCGGCAAAACACTTCTTGCGCTTGCCGCCGGCCTGGAAAAAACGATCGAGTCGCGGGCATTCGCACGCCTCGTCGTGTCGCGTCCCGTGTTTCCGCTCGGAAAAGACATCGGCTTCCTTCCCGGAGACATTGAGGAGAAATTGAAACCCTGGATGCAGCCTATCCGGGACAATCTGGACTTCCTCATGGGAGCTTCCAACGTGACACGGGGAAAGGGCAGAAAGGATCTCCAGAGCCTGTTTGATCTCGGCATGATCGAAGTGGAGCCGCTGACCTACATCCGCGGCAGGAGCATGCCCAATCAGTATTTGATCGTGGATGAAGCGCAGAACCTCACTCCGCACGAGATCAAAACGATCATCACCCGGGCCGGCGAAGGCACGAAAATCGTCCTGACCGGCGATCCTTACCAGATCGACAACCCCTATATCGATTCTTCCAGCAACGGCCTCACCTTTGTCGTGGAGCGGTTCAAAGAGGAGTCAATCGCCGGCCATATCACACTCGTGAAGGGAGAACGGTCCGATCTCGCCGAGCTCGCTGCGACGCTGCTGTAGCTGCTACCGTTCGTCAACACTGTCATTCATCGTCTGCCCAAATGCCTCCTTGCGCCTGAGCTGAACAACGGATCGGGCGCAAGGTGCGTGATTGATCCGCTTCGCACGTACAGGCTCTCCGTTCCCGATCCTCTTTGCCTTCTCCTCCTGCTTCCCTCGTTGGTTGTGCATTGCCGGGTTTAAAGAAATACTGTTCCAAAACAAAATAGTCAGGTTCCTGCGATTGCCATGCGAGAACGCTGTCAGGTCGGTCCGGTACGATGTGCGTATCTCATGATACCGGGAGGTACCGATGGATATGCGGGAGCAGAAAGGAGTTACGTTCATAGAGATGCTTGTTGTTATGGCTATTCTCTGTATTGTCACTGCTGCAGGGACGCTCTCTCTGAATGAGTATGCACAGCGAACAAAACTTAGGACGGCAGGAGAAAAAGTAGCGTCAGCCCTGAGAGAAGCACGTTGGATAGCGAGAACGAGCGGTGCCATGTGTACAATCAAGTTCGATCCTTCGGAAGGGGCCTACGCCATCAATGAAATGACGGAGGCAAAATTGCCGAAAGGGATATCTTTTGGCGCCGATTCTTCCGTTACCGGGAAACCATCCCAACCTTCTGACCCGCCGCCAGCTGATGGAATTTCCTTTGGTACCGGTTCAAGCAAGAATCTTGCGAGATATTATCCCACGGGAACAGTAGTTCCCACCGGAGCAGTCTATCTCACCAACGGAAAATCGACGATCGCAGTCACGGTGGCAATAACTGGAAGACCGAAATTATGGCGATCGGGCGGAGGGAACAAATGGGTGCCAATTTAGGGGACATCAATAACTGTCGAATTTCCAGAATCAGATCGTTATGTCAATGATCTGATTTTTTTTTAACTATGTAATTCACTACACATATAGTGTTGATCTGGTGAGGCTGTAACACCGCGTATCGTTGTAAGTAATTGTATTCATGACGATATTATCTTGGTATCAGGTTTGCTTGAGCAGTCCCGAGAAAGGGGCTTGGCATGCATGAATATCGTCTAATATGTCCGGAATGTGGAGCAGTATTGTATGCCCGGATTCCTGAAACGGTTATTTGGGACCGCTGTCCAGCTTGTCGAAAACACACCTGGGACATGTACGATGTTCGGATGGCCGACAAGAGCCGGACTTTCCGCCTCGCTCATTCTGAAAGGAACTCCTATGCAGCGAATTGAAACCAAGATGCAGGGGTTTGCCGACCAGCGCGGTTTTTCGTTGACGGAATTGCTGGTTACGGTCGGAATTGCCGTTATCATGACGGTGATCGGTCTCTATTCCTTATCCGATTTTCGGCTGAAATCCCGACTGGCCTCTGCAACGCGGGAGATGAAAAGCGATTTTGATATGATCCGCATGTATGCTCGGGCGAATCAGAACGGATCTGTCATTGCGATCCTGACCGCCAATAGTTACGTAGCCTGCGTCGATAACAATCCCGCCAACGGCAACTGCGATGCCGCGGAAACGGTCATCCTCAACCGGCCGCAATCGACCTATAGCCTGACCTATACGGTAGCAAGCGACAATGGCACGCCGATCCCGCCGCTCACGTTGATTCAGTATAACGAACTCGGCAGATTAAAAGACGCCAATCGCTTGATCACGCTCAGCATGGGTTCATCCTATACGATGCAGTACCGGGTGAAAATAAATCAAACCGGTCTTACGGAAGCATTAAAGAGCAGTGACGGAACGAACTGGCTCCCGGCACTGTAATTCCCCTTGCGAAGGAATTCATAAAGGACGCCCTTATGCGCACCCTACGGAACACACGAGGCTTTTCCCTTCTGGAAGCAATAATCGCAATGTCGATCCTCTCTTTTGGCATGATGGCGGTTGTTTCGATGATCGATGTTTCCTTCTCCGCGCAGTCGCTTTCGAAGAACACGACGCGCGCCACGGAGCTGGCCGCCTGGATGATGGATCGCATCCGTTACGAAAGCGCTCTGAAGAACCAGATCTACACGACCGACCTCGATGTCATCAAGACCTACAAGAACTCCGGGAGCGGGTACGTCATTGATACGAACATCAGCTCCGATCCCGCTTCCGATCCCGGCCTTTCCGCGAGCAAGGAGTGGCGCACGCTGATCAAGGATCCCGTCATGGGGCTGCCGCAGGGCAGGGGCGTGGTCACCATCGTTCCTCAGGATGCGAATAAAGGCGGAAACCATTCCGTGACAGTTCAGGTGTTTTGGACAACGCTTCTCACCCGGAGCGTGAAGATGGAAACGGTTCTTGCCAGCACGGAATAATTCATTGGAGGCCGACATGCCGTGGTCTGTGGATAAGCGGGGTTTCACCCTCATAGAGCTCCTGATGGCGATCTTTCTGTCCATGATCGTCTTGTCTGCGGGGTATTCGGTGTTCATGGGGAGCAATGAGGCGACGACAAAACAGAACCTGGAAAACCGGATGATGGACAATGCGCGCATGGCAATGGATGTTCTGGCGCGAAGTTTCCGGGGTGTCGGTCTGCTGACCGATTTCAACTCCTATCCCAAGAATAACCAGCTGATCAGCGGCCTGGATATCGTGGTCAAGCCTACGGATAAGACCAATGGTCCCGATTCCGTCACGATCATAGGCGGAAACCTGGTTTCACTCGGCAACCTGCAAAAGTCCGTGCCGCTAGGTTCCTCTGCGATTACCCTGCTCGATGCGTCATCGGTACAAGCCGGCGATGTCATCGGCATCGGGATGTCATTCACCGCCAAAGTCGCTAGTGTCTCGGGTAATGTTGTGAACCTTGCGACTTCGGGTACGGGCAACGTGGGGCTCACCAATATTCGTTATGAAGGGGTGAAACTCGAGGATGGCGTTACGTCGTCCGACAAACAGCCTGCAAAAGTGCGGCTTGTGCAGGCTCAGCAATTCTTCGTCGATTCGACGAAGGATCCCAATCATCCGACGCTGATGCAGATAGCTCAGGGTTCGAACGTGGCCGAGCCTCTTGCCGAGGATATCGAGGATCTGCAGATCGAATACGGCATCGACAAGAACGGCAACCGGATCATCGAACCCGCGGAATGGATGAGCAATCCGTCATCTTCGGACATCAAGCAGTATCTTCGCATGGTCAGGATCACGATCGTCGCCCGGACTGTGACGCCGATGAAGAGCATGCTCGGCGCGAACCAGGCGATTCCGGCAGTCGGTAATCATCCTGCCTGGTCAACAACGGACGGTTACAAGCGGTACATTCTCACCAGGATCATCAAATGCCGCAACGCGGAAATTACGAAAACGTTATGACGAGGCCCGACATGAAAAAAATCCTGTCACAATCAAAAGGCGCGGTGCTCCTGAGCTCGCTGCTCTTTCTGGTGATCGTTACGGTCGTGGCTGCGGGAGCGCTGATGTTCTCCACGGTTCAGATGAAGGTGTCCTATGGCGTGGCCCGATGGGAATCAGCGCTTTCCGCAGCAGAAGGCGGCATCAACTATGTTATTCCGCTTGTCCAGAACATCCACTATACCAACAAAATCCCAACAACATATTCATCGATCGTTGTGGATCCTGCCTTGGTGACGGAGTTGAGCGATGCTTCCAAGTGGAATGACAAGGATACCGATGGCGGCGATGTTTTTATTCCATCTACGAGCGCAAAGACCATCAACGCAATGGATGTCAAGATCGATATCGACGCCATCGGATCGGTGGTGATCGCCGGCAGCGACATCCAATTCGACTATCGGACGCAGACTGCAGGCGGTGGCGGCGGAAGAGACGACCAAGGCGGCATCAGCCGTTCGGGCGGAGGCGCTTCGGGCGCCATGCTGAAAGGCTACATGATCTCGAGTTCCGCGTCGACGCCCGCGGGCACGACAAGAGCTCGCATGCAGCAAGTGCTTTGGCTGCGGTTCTGAAGCAGTTGTCTGAGATGTATTGCTAAAGAAAAGCGAGGTGACCATTTATGAACCGACGAATTATTCTCATGGCAGCTCTATTCATCGTTGCAGCAGGACTTGCAGGTTCCGTATTTGCAGCTGAAAAAAAGACTGCGAATCCCTTTGTTACCGGTGAACTGACGTCGGTGGAAAGCGACGGAACCGTGGTGATCGATAACAACGGTTACCTGGTATCTCCCTTTGCATTGATCCTTGACGGAAAGAAGAGGAAGGTTCCGCTTTCCGCGATACCGATCCCTTCGCCGGTGTATATCGAATTTACCTACTCTACCGCGGGCCCTGTAATCAATCTCTTGAGAGTTAATCCGCAGTAGGGGCATAGCGCTAATTTAAGGAAGGTGAATGTCATGGGAACAAACATCCTTCGATCAACGGTGATCTTCTCAGTCGCTTTGCTCTTCATTGTTGCAGGAGCCGATATGGCCTTTGCCGGCGATGCCTGGCTGGATATGAACGGCATCCGGACCGACAACGTGAACCTGAACGGCACGCATGTCACGAATGCGACGTATTGGATAGATCCGCCCTTCCTGAGTTCCAAGGTCCCCCCGAATGTGATGATCGTGCTCGACAACTCGGGAAGCATGAACGATCAAGCCTATGCAAGCGCGTACGATCCCTCGCAATTTGTGAGCAAAAACTATTTCGGATATTTCGAGCCGCAAAAATGTTTCACCTATCAGGCGTCGGAATGGCATATAATCGGCGATGCGGATCCGGTCAATGGATGCATGGCCTTTGCAGGATCAGCAAGTGTCACAAATCCCGTTGCCTTGGGCAGCTTTCTCAATTGGGCTACGACACGGAGGGTTGAGGCGGCAAAAAAACTGCTGGTCGGAGGAAAGGCGAATCCCCGGTCCATGACAACTGGATGCTGCGTGAAAGTGACCGGGGAGGGCTCATCGGGCTGGAGTTTCAGCAAGAACTTTGACAATACGACGAACCCGGGAGTGATCCTGCCTTTTAACGGGAATTATAAGTACAGTGTTTCCGGCTCGAACAATAACGATAACCTTACAGTGAGCCCGCTGATCTCCGGCACGAATACAACCAATCTTTTCCCTTTGGGAGACATTTCCGCGCCTGCGGACTGGGTGGTTGCGGGGGCTCCGACCGCGTGGCAGGCGGTTAGTGAGGCGACCGCGGACAGCGCGACGACCATTACGAACAAAAAGTCAGCAAACGTTCCCGCTCTTTTTGATTACGACTTTACCGGCACGGGATCGGGAGTCATTTCGTCCGTTGAAGTCATCGCGGTTGCCAAGAAAAGCTCAAAAGTCACGATGAGATTTCAAGGCATTCTGCAAGTGAATGGCACGAATTATGCGTCGAACTATTCCAATCTCAGCACGTCATTCAGCAAGTATAGCTTCTCTTGGACATTGAATCCGAGCACGAATCTTCCCTGGACCTGGTTGGACATCAAGACCGGCGGCGTGGGTGCGCTGAACGCTTTTGGCATCCAGGCGTATACGCTTCCCAACGCGACAGATTTTCCCACGATCACCCAGGTGTATCTCAAGATCACAACGACCTCTCCGTCTGGAACGTATGGCATTACCATTGACACGGGTCAGACACAGATCAGCGGCATCATGGACAGCTTGAGTTCTGATGCTCGTTTTGGACTGGCTTACTACAATAATGACAACGGTGGCCATGTGGATACGTATATAGGTTTTGGGATATCGTCAAGCACACTGACCTCTATCGGGAACATGTCGCCCGGCACATTTACGCCTTTGGCAGAGACGCTGTATGAGTTGGTGGGGTACTTCCGGCAGGATGCTCCCTATCTGAATAATTCTCCCGCTGATTACAAGATCGGAGCGCAATATGATCCCTATTACTATCAATATTCTACACTCGCCGGCTCCGGCCTGCTGGACCAATACGTTCCCTGCGCCAAATCCTTTGTTCTGATGCTAACCGATGGCGAACCCACAATGGACCAGAATATCCCGGCGTGGCTCCAGGATTACGACAATGATGCCGATGACCCCACTCCGGACAGCCGGTATCCATCGAGCGGGTCGGATTTTTTGGATGACGTCGCCCTCTGGGCCAGAACCGTGGATCACCGTTCCGATCTGAACGGCATACAGAACATCGTTATCTATCCGGTCTTCATGTTCGGAAAAGGATCTCTGCTTCTGCAGAGTGCCGCTATCAACGGCGGTTTTGAGGATCTCGACGGCAACAACAAGCCGAGCTGCCTTGGCGCCGATGGAAAGGTCAATCCCGCAGCAACACAGGATCAATTGAGAGAATGCTATCGTGACTCGAACGGAAGCGGCGTGATCGACCCCTACGATCCTGTCTCGAATCCCGATGGGGATCTTCCACTCACCTATTTCCAGGGAGACGACGGATACGAACTGCAGTCCAGCATCATCGATGCCATTGCTGCGATCATGAAACGGGCGGCGTCGGGTACAAGCGTGTCGGTGCTCGGTTCGTCATGGAAGGGCGAAGGCGCCATGCACCAGGCATACTTCTATCCGGAGAAGGTCGAGGGGCTGAGGCGCATCAAATGGACGGGGTATTTCCATTCGCTCTTCGTCGACCGGAACGGATTGATCCATGAAGATTCGAACGGCGACGGCAAACTAACCGCTGCTGACGACAAGGTCGTGCAGTTCGAATTTCTCCCCGGATCGGATACGAAAGTGAAATATTTCTGGGATGTCGTGAACAATGTTACCGGTGATCCGGTTCCGGACGGGGTCCCCGATACGCTGACCCCCATCGCAACGGTCAATATCACGGACCTGCACCCTATCTATGACGCCGGCAAACTTCTTGCCAAACGAGATCCCGCCGACCGTACTATTTTCACGGTTGTCGGTACCGACGCGGCGTCGTATCTCAAATATAATTTTACAGACATGAATGCTGCGGCTCTCAGACCCTTCCTGCGCGCGAAAACGTCGGCCGATGCGGCCAATCTGATCAATTTCATCCGCGGCGCCAAAATCACCGGATGGCGCGACCGAGACCTGACGGTTGACGGCGTGCTCCAGACCTGGAAACTCGGCGATGTGGTGTTCTCCGACCCGATCGTGGTCGGACCGCCGGCGGAAAATTTCGACCTGATCTACGGCGATACCACCTACAAGGACTACTGGACCCACTGGCAGGACCGCAGGAATGTGATCTATGTCGGCAGCAATGACGGCATGCTGCACGCATTCAATGCGGGGTTCTCCGTTTCGTCATCAGAGCAGAATGTCACGCCTACAACCATGCAGGTCGCCTTCTGCGAGGCCTATAATGCCGCGAAGAACGGTTGCGCAGGTGATGCGTTGAATCCGCTGGGCAAGGAGCTCTGGGGCTTCATCCCGCGGGATGTCCTGCCTCACTTGGCCTGGCTGGCGGATCCGGATTACGCACATGTATACTATGTTGACCAGGTCCCACGGGTCTTCGATGCGCGGGTCTTTGCAGCGGACGCGGACCATGTGAACGGCTGGGGAACCATGCTCATCATCGGCATGCGGTTTGGCGGCGGCGAGATGGATGTGAGCGATACCTTCGGCGCCGGTCCCAAGATCAACCAGTTCAAATCTTCCTGGTTTGCCATCGACATCACCAACCCCGATTCGCCCAGGTTCATGTGGCGCTTCTCGGATCAGGATCTCGGATTTACCACAAGCCTTCCGACCATCGTGAAGGTCGGTCAGATTCCCGGCGACAGCTGGTTCGCCGTATTCGGATCCGGCCCATCCAATTTCCGCGCGGGCCGCGTCGTGGATTTGACTATCACGAACACAAAATTCACCAAGGACGGAGTGGTCTCTACACTGCCGCCGGGAATGACCTCGACCAATCCCTTTTTGTTCGCCATCGATCTGAAGACGGGAACCGCACTGAACTCCTGGACCGCCGATGCCTCGTCCAGCAGAAAGGGCGTGTATAAGGCGAGCTATTTCTCCGGGTTTTTCTCCGGCCCCACGAACGTCGATTACCCCCTCGATTTCTCGAGCGACATGATCTATGCCGGGAGCATTTATTGCTCGGCAAATTGTTCGCTCGACGGGTACGGCACCTGGTCCGGCGAGATGCTCCGCTGGAAGACCAACAATTCATCCGATCCGGGGAAATGGTCGGCATCACAACTCTTCAATGCCGCCCAACCGATCTCTGCCAAGCCGAACGCAGCGCTAGATCCTCGGGGTAACGTGTGGGTTTATTTCGGTACCGGCAGGTTCCTGCATATTGACGATCGTTTCGATACTACCGCCAATTATCTTTACGGGATCAAGGATACCTGCTATTACTCGGGCTGCGGGACCTCCATTGCCAATGACGCGAAGATTCTCGATTCCAACACCTACGTTGTGCAGACGGACGGATCGCTCCTGCCCCAGGTTCCGGCGGGAATATTCGGAGCGGGTTCCCCAACATCCTCGATCGGCACCTTTGACGACCTGAAAGACTACATGGCTTCTTCCGGTGCCGGATGGAAAATCGCTTTAGGGCCTTCCGAACGCATGACAGTTAACGGCTTTGTGGTCGGCGGCGTTGCAGGTTTCGGCACGTATATTCCGAATAAAGACCTCTGCGAATTCGAGGGACAGTCGAAGCAGTATGCGCCTTCGTACCTGACGGGGACTGCTGTGTATATCCCGAACGCAACTTGGAGCCCCACCCTGTCGGTCACGTCAGGCAGCGGTATGCCGAGCGCCCCGGCAGTGCACGTCGATGCCCACGGCAATGTTCGCCTCTTCCTCCAGAAGAGCACCGGTGAAGTCAAGATTCTTGACATGAAGATGATCCAGAACATCACCGGCGGCCTCGGATTCGGAGGAGAAACGGCTGATTGATCCGTCACCAAGCAACACCGAATGTTTGCAAGGGGCAGATCTCCTGGATCTGCCCGTTTTTTTTATTTCAGTTCGTCACAGTCGGACTGGTTGTGTTTTCGCCAAAAAATCATTATAATACCATCGTCTTTGAGAAAGGCAGCCGCAGACATCGATCGCTTTTCCGAAGGAGGCCTCTGATGAGGTTGAAGCGCTGGGCGTTGTTGCTGTTTCTCATGGTTCTTGCGGCTGTTTCATGCACACAGGAATCGGCTCGAAAGCCGGTTGGCGGCGCTGCGGTCACGGGAGGGGGAAGCGCGGGGACTGTTGATTTCGCGGAGATCGTTTCGCCGGGATTCAGGTCCGATCAGCCCCTGACCGTGCATTTTACGACAAAACAGAATATTCAGCGAATAGAAGCATTCAGGTATACCTGGTATGTGAACGGCTCGCCTGCATCAGGGACAACGGGGAACGTGCTCGATCCCAAGGATTTTCGGCGCGGAGATGCGGTGCAGGTCGAGGTTACGCCGTCGGATGGCGCGACAATGGGAACGCCATTCCGCTCTGAGTCCGTTACCATCAAGAACAGCCCCCCGGTGATGACATCGGTTGGATTAAGGCCCATACCCGCATTTGCCGGAGACACAATAACTGTTTCAGCTGAAGCATCGGATGTGGACGGCGATGCTGTCTCGTACTCCTATCAATGGCTCGTAAATGATAAGAAAGTGCCCGGCGGCGAGCAGGGAACCTTTCCCACTGCCGGTCTCAAGAAGAAAGACACCATCACTGCCATTGTCACCCCCTTCGACGGAACTGATCGCGGCCAGGAGATGTATACCAATTCGCTGGCTCTTTCCGACCGGGTACCTGATATTACTTCGACACCTCCATCAGGGCTTCAGGACGGTGTGTTCGTTTATCAGGTTATCGCCAAGGATCCTGACGGCGATCCTGTTACCTATGCGCTCGACAACGCGCCCACGGGCATGACCATCGACGGATCGAGCGGTATGATCCGCTGGACCCCGACGGGAACGCCGGGAGAACGGCAGTCGTTATCCGTAAAAATATCCGTTTCTGACAACGACGGCGGCGTCGCATTCCAGGAGTTCACCCTGAACATCGAGCTCAAATGATTTTTCGGGCAGACTTGTCTCCGTTGAGTGCGCCGTCATGTTCGTTGGTGTTCCGTTTATCCGAGCGTCGAAAGACGCTCGTTTTGTTTAATGGAGAAAGAATGTACCTTCCCATCGTTCTCGCATCAACCTCCCCCCGCAGAAGGGAATTGCTGAAGCAGATCGGTCTGGATTTTTCCGTCGTTCCTGCTGATGTCGATGAGCGCGCTCTCCCGGGGGAGCGTGCGGAAGTGCATGCACTTCGCCTTGCCCGGGAAAAGGCGGAGGTCGTGGCTGGAAAGATTGCGAGAGGGGTGGTGATCGCTGCGGATACGATCGTCGTTCTGGATGGTCAGATACTCGGCAAACCAGCCGGTCCGGCGGATGCCAGACGGATGCTTGCCCAGCTTTCCGGCAGGGAGCACAGCGTTATGACCGGCATCGCAGTTGCCGAGGTACCGGCCGGAAGGCTGGCGACGGACCTGGCGGTTACCGCGGTCCGTTTCAGACAGCTCGCTCCGGAGGAGATTGACGCTTATGTGGCGACCGGCGAGCCCCTTGACAAAGCAGGGGCGTACGGGATCCAGGAAAAGGGCGCCCTTTTTGTCGAAAAGATCGACGGATGCTATTCAAATGTCGTCGGCCTGCCACTTGCGAGACTCGGTTTTTTGCTCAAGA
>JAKAHZ010000209.1 GCA_021814615.1 Nitrospirota bacterium
GCTGCCGCACATCGCAGAATCCTTCGGTAAGGCGGTTCAGGAACCAGTCAGCATAGAAGGCGGGAATATCGGTGCGGCGGCTTGCGGAGATGATCTGCTGCATTGGTTGTTTTACCCGCGGGGAAGTAATGAACAAAGGGCATTAGGATCAGACCGTGAAACATGACAGCCACAAGAGTCACAGAAGGCGCGAAAGAACCACGCATGTCTGTTGTATGCCGTCCGAGCGGATGTAAGCAACCCGGCTTCCGTCGTGGCGAAGGATGTTCGGTAATGATAACGCAGATTGGGAATAGCCTAGAACTCGTACCGTACTTCACCAAAGACGCTGTTGATCTGCGTGGTCGGCGAGTACGCGTTCGCGAAGTTCCGTACCCAGGCATGGCTGTACCCCCCGGCAACGGCGACGTGGGTAGAAACGTAGAGGTCCGCGCCAGTCACGACCTCGTGATCGATCTCCTTGTAGTCTCCTTCGCGGAGATGGTGTTCCTCGCGGTCGTAGGCAAGAAAGAGTCGGCCTGTGATCTCGGGAAGGTGATAGGAAAATTCTGCCGACAGATCGCGTGAGTCAGTGCCGATATGATGACCGATGACCTGACCCTTGTACGTATATCCTGCCGTGTAGATCCAGTGATTGTACCAGACCGTGGGGCTCAGCCGTCGTCCGGCCGTGGTCCCGATTTCAAAACGTGCATCGATACGCTCCAGCGGACCAATCTGCGGCAGGTAAATGCCGCCGACCCAGGCCCAGAGGTTCGGCCAGAGGATGTGCAGGTCTTCGCCGTCCCCTTCCACGTAGAGCTGCACCGGCTGGCGCTGAATCGGCAGGTTCCACTTGGCGCTGAATCCGGCGCGTTGATCGCCGGGGTCCTTCAGCGTGCCCGTATTGTCCGATCGGTGGAAAGGGAAGATGCTCTTCGTCCAGGTTGCAAGATCGTCGGACCGGCCTTTCTGGCCGCCCAGGATTGCCGTGCGTTCGAGCCCGATCTCCAGCCGCGGATGAGGCTTGAAATCGAACCGCATGCCCCAGAGATAAGGACTGGGCACGTCGGTCCGGTTCTTTTCGAGCTGCGTGGCGAAGAAGACGAACCGGAAGGGGCCCAGCCCTCGCAGGATCCAGGGGAGCTCGACAGGCTCAGGGTTGGTGAAGAGGGCCATGGTGAAGGGCTCGGCATTGTTCGAGAGCAGGATGCTGCCGTGGCGGCCCGGGCCCCACCACTGGGATTCCTTGCCCAGGATCGCGTCAACCTTCGAGATGCCGAGCACGGCGTAGCCGCGCCGCATAACCAACTCGTCGTCACCGTCGGTCTCGCGGTATTCCGGGTCGATCTCGAAGGCAAAAGGGCCGGCCTGTTCCACGCGAAGATCGGCGTTGAGCGTCACATTTATGCCCTTGGCGGAGAGCGCTCCATCGTTGTAATGCTGCAGCGTCGGTAAATTGGTGTCAGTTCTGAGCACGCGGATGCCCGCAGAACCTGCAACCGACGCGCGTTCGGGCATGGGGCGAGCGCCCAGATGTCTGCTCAGCGCTTCGAGAAGCGAACGAATGAAGGGAGTGGCCGTCGATGCGTTGCCTTCAGCTTCCCGGTACAGTCGTTCTGCTTCGGCTCTGCTGATGGGCCTGGTGTCCAAGAGGCCCGAGGGAACCAGCCCCTCCGCTTCCAGGCGGTCTAAGATGGGATACACCTCGTCGCCGACAGGGAGGTAGGTCGTCGATGCCGACGCGGCATGGGGAACGGATGCGAGAAGGAGGAGAGCGACAACGATGACAAGCCGGGTTCTCATGGCCGCGATTTCCGGGCAACAACGATCAGGCATTCGCCGAAGAAGACGGCATCGGACATGATCAGATCGTAGAGTGCCCGGTGATCGCCGCGGTCCCGTTTCCGGTCGCGGTTGTTCTTGTTCCGGTAAAAGGCGCGAAAGAGCGGTTTCAGCATGCGGGTGGCGATGCTCCGCGCTTTGTAGGTGTTTGTGGCGACCTGTTGAATGGAGAACCCGCAGCTTTCGAGGATGAATTGCAGCTCGAAATAAGAAACGGGCGCAATGTGGTAGTTCTCCAGATCGCGGGACCAGGAACGCTCCGGTGACAGGGGGCGCTTGAAATGCTCGTACCGGCCTTCCATGAGGAACCGGAGGCGTGAGCGGATGTTCAGGATGTTCGGCGTGGTGACGATGAAATAGCCGCCCGGCCGAAGCGCGCGGTGGATGCTCCGGACGAAGCACCACTGGCTCTGGAGGTGCTCGATCCCCTCGATCGAGACGGCGACATCGAAGCTTGCTTCGGGCAGCGGAAGGACCGGTTCATTCAGGTCGAGCCGCATCAAGGTCAGCCCCTTCGTCGCGCCGCCGAGCTTGCACTTGGCTATGTCGATGTCCCCCGCGACTACTTCCTTGCCCGCCTCGAGAAGCTTCGAGGTCAGGGCGCCGTAGCCCGTTGGCGTGTCGAGGAATCGCGTGCCCGGAAGCGCGAGCGCGATCTCCAGAACCTTGTCATGGAGCGCTGCAGGCGCGATCGGGACGATGCTGGGAATGGTTTGTTCAGGCATGACGTGCTCGTAACAGAGTGAATCAGGATTCCGGCAATTCGTCAAGAATCGCAGGAACTCCGGGAACCGATCAGGGAATCGCCGCAATGGCGGCCTGGATGCGCCGGATGACCTTGTCGCGGCCCATGAC
>JAKAHZ010000105.1 GCA_021814615.1 Nitrospirota bacterium
GTCGTTGTTCGAGAAAACGCCCATTTTGCAGGTGCTATCTGGAACTGATTACGAAGTTGAGACACCCGATGACGATAACCAACTGATTTTACATCTGTAACGTTGGGACACTACTGATTCTATGTAATACTGGAATTTAGAAACTAACACGGCGCTGACGCGCCGCTTTTTGGCGCGTCGCAGTCGAGCGCCTGGTTGTAATGGTCATCATTCTCCAGGCATCAACTTGCACTCTCCCGTTTGATCGTTAACCCATACAAGAAAGTGATTTCCTGGGAGCTTCTTTTTTCCTTCATAAGAAACAGTCCAAGTCTTATCTTTTTTGAGAATTTCGTAATCCGCTCTAGGTTTTTCATACTGGGAAAGGTCAAAACCTTTTCTTACAGCTTCTTGATTGGCAAGAGAAATTGCTTGTTCGGGAGATAGGTTCCTTTGAGTAGATTCATGAACACCTGCTGTGTTCACTTCATGTGTGGCTCTCTTCGGTCCAAATGTTGAAAAAAGAATCGCAGCTACAAAGACCGCAATAGCAATGACAAGTGTGGATTTATTGTCTGGTAAAATAGACATCAGTTTACTCCAAATATATCGATTCTTTCAGATACAACGCGGCGCTGACGCGCCGACCTTGGCGCGTCGCAGTCGAGCGCCAGGTTATACTTTCGCTTCTCACTGCATATCCATGAGGTGTTTATATTTTACGAACTGCTCCAAGCGCGAAGGCGAGAAGTCAAATATCATTTTCAGTTGTTGCTCCTTCTCATCATCTTTTTTGAAGTAAGGTGACAAAAATGGAATGATCGAGTAAAGATTTTTGAAATCAGTTAATATTTCCTTATCGAAGGTCACTTCTTTTCCATTTAATCTGGAGCTAAAAATCGTATCCACGATTAACTTTCGTGCAATCTTATCACGCGTTCTGATAGGCATATCGGTCTCTTTCAGTCTAGGCAAATGTTTCTCGATCGCCTCTAGCCCTTCGGTGAATCTCTTTATGAAATCAACCATGCCCATCTTGCCAATCAAATAGACACCTACGCCACTGTTTACATACAAATCCGTGCCGCGTACTTGGAGTCGCATCCCATCAAAAATTAATACTTTACGATTTGCAATCTTAGCAAAATCGATCATTGTTTTTTATCCTGTATAACGCCCGCGTCACGCGCCGCCTTCGGGCGCGTCGCTGTGGACGCGGTTGTTGTGCATCTTTAGAATCTGAGCATAAGAGAAGGTGCCACGAATGCCGTGAAGGGAAATAAGCACGCCAGCAATTGCTGCAATTTGTTTGTAAATATGTCCCCAAGCAAAGATTACCGCTAAGCCACAGACGACAAGGTAAGCTATTGATGCCCAGCGTTGCATTTTGTAGAGTCCGACAGTTACAGCAACAAAGAATGACAACTGTAGAAAAACGAAATATCCGTAAATACTTTTGTGCCCTAATATTGTCATAAACACCATAATTACCCAGAGAGTTGTGCTGAAGGACGCGAAGACAAGCGCAGGAACACGGGCAGTTTTCGCTGCCTGTTCGGTCGTTATGTCGGGCCAAAGAAGTTGTTTTATTCGAGATTGATTGCTTTGCAATTTACGTTCTCCGTACAACACGGCGGTCACGCGCCGCCTGCTGGCGCGTCGCTGTGGACCGCCATGTTATTTCTTTCGGCTACGATTTCATGTTCACGCCGATGTAAATAGACACGACCAGCAATATCAAACTCATAATGAAGGACCACTTGCAGATATTGATTATTTTCAGAACTTGGATTGCGTCTTCGTTGTTTTGCTTCGCTAACTCTTTAAGGTCATTTTCCATTTGAAGAATGTTGCCGAAGTAGGTGTAATTTTCTTCCAATTTTCTTTTTCCGCTTTTCTCCATTATCCTTGGCCCTAAATAAGCATGGCAAAAGGGATATCCGATTAAATATGAAAGCGCGATCATAACTAACGATAAAATCATCAATTGATCCGGCCAAAGAATATGGAAATAATCAGATAGCAGCGGGCGAATGGAAAGGAGGATTAGCAGTAGTGCGATTACGCCAGCGATAATTGTAGTTTTCTTAATCCTCAAGCGCTTCTCCTTTACCGAAATAACGCGGCGCTGACGCACCGCAAGGCGCGTCGCAGTCGAGCGCCAGGTTGTCACTTGGTCTTTCTCATGTATTTGAACAACCAGAACGTGGAAATAGCACCGAGTGCTAAAAGACAAAGATTGAGTATCTTCGGACCCGGTATTAGTACTGACTCTTTTGGATCAAGTGGATTGAAATATATTTTCACATTAAGATGATCTGTGCCATTTGGAGATGTCTCAAAGTTTTCGCTAAAAGTTAAGCCGTAGCTCACGTTGTTTGAAGTGTATGGTATGCCGTGAACTGTATATGAATAATCAACGTCTCTTGCAAGGAGAGGACCCATTGTAGGCGTCCCAGCATATGGCTCAGTTGGAGGAGTTGATGGAGAGATTCTGTTATATAACTTCCCTATTGAGTAGGGCCAACTTGCCGCCTTAACGTCTTTATAAAGGTCAACAGCCTCTATCAACGTGAATACGGCTGCAATAAGCAACAAACCAATCCAATATTTTGTTTCGGATTTGTCGATTCGCATATTTTATCCCGAGACAACGAGGAGTTGAGACGCGCGTCTTATGCGCGTCGGTCTCGAACGACGTGTTAGTCTTCCTTTATTTGTGTCGTAATTAGATACGGTCTGAAGTCATCCATGCTTGGTTCGAAGTTAAGGATTTCATCGAATTTAATCGAGACCGGATTGATAATGTCGCCCATTCCTGTTGGTTCGCGATAATAGACTATATCCCCGTCAGCGCAATCACAGAGAACTCGCGTAAGCTTCAGAAAATCATCACGGTCTTTCTGAGTGTAGTAATAATAATCAACGAAGCAGAGCCAATCCTTTCGAGGAACTTTCAATCCTTGCATGGAATACGGTTCTTTCGGCTGTGATTGTGTTTCAGGAAACTTCTGTTTGAGATCATTTACGATGGATGATGCGGCTTTATCTACGACGGGTTGAAATGCTTTTAGTAATTTTTCTATTTCTGCCTTGCTATCTTCTGCCAATGACGGCGCATGAAGCTGTATCGAGGAATTCTGGCGATTTGTGAGTGTTAAAGATCGACCATTCTCTCGACTAGGCTTCCAGGCATCAACTAGCTGTTGAAAGAGCCTTTTGGGATCGGTTTTAATATTAAGCTCAAAACCTGCTGATGCGCTCATTGATTTTCCTCAGACTAACCAGTGATTGTTGACTTGCATCTAAGTCGACAAATATAGATTTCTGTACTTGGCGAGTTTAGCAAAGAAGATGCCACACGATTGAGCGAATATACTAGCACCTTCAGGGTTAAATCTTTCTCCGTGCATCTTTCTTCGCGCGGCGCATCTGATTTACTTCACCGCAATCTCACGACCATCGTAGGTCACAACCTGGCCTTGCCGGATCTTTCGCCTCCTGCGAAGCTCGGGAAGACCGTCAACGGACACCAGGCCTTCCGCGATCGCCGTCTTTGCCATGCCGCCGCTGTCGAAGAAGCCCGTGACCTTGAGCAGGTCGGTGAGCTCGATGTGTTCCCGGCCCTCAAGCCGAAATTCGATCCTGTTCTTTCCGCGCATGCAGATCCTCTCCTTACCAGTCCCCGCAGTAATCGAAGGCCTCGGCAGTGGTGAGCCGCTGCAGCGCCTCTCCGCGCTCCGACATGCGGTAGATGTTGGCCAGCGATTCAGCGCCTTCCCAGTCGCGGCTGCTGGACAGCACGATCCCGCCCGGCGACCAGACCGGCGACGAATCGGCTCCCTGACGAGGCTCTTCGAAGGATACGGTCTCGCCGGTATCCACATTGATCTTTCGCAGATGGGGCGTCCCCTGATCGCAGCGGCAGATGAGCCAGGAACCGTCGGGCGACCAGGAAGGGTGCGAACAGGACGCATCATCGGCAAAGAGCCTCCGGTAGTTGCCGCCCAGGAGATCCATGACCCGGATATGCGAAGGGCCGTTGTCGGGCTCGAACTCGACGCAGGCGATCAGATCTCCCCGGGGAGACCACCGGGGGTGCATGTGCTCCGCAGGCCCTTCGGTGAGCTTCGAGAGCCCTGCTCCGTCCAGCGAGACCACGTGCACCTGCTGAAGCCCTTCTTCGTCATTCCCGGAGAAAACGAGCCTGCGGTCGTCGGGCGACCAGTCGACGCTCGTGATGTTCATATCGCCGCTCGTGATCTGCGCGGTCTTCCGCGTCGCGAGGTCCATGAAGAAAATGTTGTACAGCTTCTTCTCGTTCTTCCTTGTGCTCACGAAAGCGATCATGCTCCGGTCCCTGTTGTACCGGGGCGCGGCATTGTCCGCATAAGCGCCGTCGGGCCCCGGGTTCATCGTAAGCCGGGATTCGTTTTTGCCGTCGGGATCCACGGCGTAGATATCGTTGAACATCTCCTTGCCGTCGCCGGAAAACCGGGTAAAAACGATGCGGCCCTGTTCCATGGGAAATCCTCTTTTCCGGAAATGCCGGCGGTCTCGAACAACAGCACGCACTCAAACAGCCGGCGTCAACATACTACGGTATCATGTCCGCTAAATGCAGGTACCAGCTTATCAATGTCGGCAGGGAATGTCAAACATCGAAGAAACTATTGCCGGACCCAGGGACATGCGGGACTTGGGAAAAGCTTTGCGGCCGTTGAGTTTCACCCCTTGCGAACATTCCCGTTATGCGACTGAGGCCGAGGGTTAAACATTTCAGACTGTCCGAGGGCGAAGCCCGAGTTTCTGAAATGTACCGAGGACGACCGAGCATGACGGACGAGAATGGTCGCGGGGTGCCCTTCTTTGGCGCCACCTTTCTTCGGGCAAGCAAGAAAGGTGGCTGGTTGGAGTCACATTTCACTTTGCGCTTTGAACTCTCTTCGCGGAACTCTATAATAGGAATCATGTCCCTTCTCGACAACCTCTCCATCGTCCTCGTCCATACGCGCACGCCGGCCAACATCGGCTCCGTTGCGCGCTGCATGATGAACATGGGACTGTCCCGGCTCATCCTCGTCCGGCCGCCGAAGGACCCGGACGGAGAGGCGATGAAGCTCGCCGCGGGCGCCGATGCGATCATTGCTCGAGCGCCGGTCTTTGGCGCACTGGAAGAAGCAGTTGCTGACCATCAGCTCGTGATCGGCACGTCGCGCCACTCAGGACGGCTGCGGAAAAACGTGCAGGAGCCCCGGGAAGCGGCGCTTCAGGCGTCGCGCCTGCTGCCGCAGAACCGCGTCGCCGTCGTTTTCGGCAACGAAGTGAACGGCCTCGACAGGAGCGAGCTCGCTCTCTGCCAGGAGATCATCCAGGTCCCGTCGTCGCCTGCCTTTCCCTCCCTGAACCTCTCGCATGCGGTCATGATCGTGGCTTACGAATTCTTCCTTGCCTGCCGGACCGGGTCGAACGCCGAGCCGCGCAGTCTCGCTGACATGAAGAACCTCGAAGCTTTCTTCGACCACCTGCAGCAGACGCTGGCCGCGGCCGGGTTTTTCAAGGAACAAGAGCCTGATCGCATCATGTTCTCCCTACGCCAGCTTTACGGCCGGGCCCGGCTCGATGAACGGGAAGTGAGCATTCTCCGCGGCATCCTGACCTCCATCGCCGGCTGCACGGCCAACGACAAGCCGAAGAACTAGCCTACATTCTTCTCTCCGCGACCCCCGTATTTTTCTCTGCAGCAATTTGCAACAGACCGCACCAGCACAACACAACTTACAACTTGAGGTTATGTGAACTTATACTATCGGTTTGACATCGTTTTTCTGTTCAGCGTATATTGTTCCACGCAATCTTTATTTGCCAACACCTGATCGACTGGATTCCCCTTGGCTCGCACGCCCCGGCATCATGTGACTGGCTATGGACAAGGAGGCCGACATGTCGAAAGTCAATTGCTGGGAGCATAAGAAGTGCGGCCGCCAGCCGGGCGGATCCAAGGAAAAGGATCTCGGCACCTGCCCCGTGACCATTCACGGCGAGATCGACGGCGCCCACGGAGGCAAGAACGGCGGCCGGGCCTGCTGGGTCATCGCCGGTTCGCTCTGCGGCGGAAAGATCCAGGGCACCTACGCGCAGAAGCTGACGAACTGCTGGCGCTGCGATTTCATGAACAAGGTCAAGAAAGAGGAAGAGGTCGCGGAGTACGGCTTCTCCGCTACCAGGCTGGGCATCGAGCATACGCTCAAGAAAACGAAGAAGTGACCGCTGTTCCGGCGCCTCGCCGGCGCCGTCATCATAGACCACTCAGGGAGAGATCGGAACGATGAGCAAACTGAACTGCTGGGAGCACAAGAAGTGCGGGCGCCAGCCCGGAGGCCACAAATCGCAAGAGCTGGGCGTCTGCCCCGTAACGACCTACCAGGACCTGCACGGCGCCCACGGCGGGAAGAACGGCGGGAGGGCCTGCTGGGCCATCGCCGGTTCGCTCTGCGGCGGAAAGATCCAGGGCACCTACGCGCAGAAGCTTTCCAACTGCTGGCGCTGCGATTTCATGAACCTGGTGAAGAAAGAGGAGGAACCTTCCTCCCACGGCTTCTCGGCGACCCGCCTGGGCATGGACCGCGTGATCGAGAAGCAGCGCATCGTCCCGAGCACGCCGCACGGCGCCGTCAGCCAGATTAACAGCGATCATTGATTTCCCCTCATGATGTGAGTTCCCTCCAAGCTGTCCCCTCCGAACCGTTCCCATCGGAGGGGACTTTTTTGTGTGAACAGACAGACAGCCAACAAGCTGGCAGGCGAGCAGGCAGACAAGCGAATAAGCTCCGGCTCAAAACGAAAAAAGATTGCCGGCATGTAGCCTGCAATCTTTTCGCATTCTCCTGTTTGTTGCTTCGTGTTCTTCGTGGCGAGTCTTTTGCCACCGTTTTGTTCTTCTTCGCGTTCTTTGCGTCTTCGCGGTAAAGATTCCTGCCTCATTTCTCCGCTGTGTTGTTTTCTTCGTGTCCTTCGTGATCTCCGTGGTGAGTCTTTTGCCACCGTTTTGTTTTTCTTCGCGCTCTTCGCGCCTTCGCGGTGAAAATCTCCTCTTTCACTGATTTTGCTTTTCTTCGTGCCCTTCGTGGTCTTCGTGGTGAGATGCTCACTTTTACACTGTTTTGTTTTTCTTCGCGCTCTTCGCGCCTTCGCGGTGAAAATCTCCTCTTTCACTGATTTCGCTTCTCTTCGTGTCCTTCGTGTTCTTCGTGGTGAATGAGCGGCTTTCTTGTTTTCCCGCTTGTCAGCTTGCAGGCTTGTTCGCTTGCCGGCTTGTTCAATCCGCCATCCTCCTCCGGATGAAGGTCGGCGTGTCCCAGTTCTCCCGCTCTTTCCGCTCGAAGAGGTCGATGGTCCCGTCGCCGGCGGCGTTCACCGCACGCCGCTTGAAGGACGGCTTTTCCGCGGGTTTGTGCTCCTTCTGCAGGAAATCCTTGAGGCTCGTGGGCGTCTTGACCCGGTTCTTGATCCCCTCCTCGTCGAAGCCCGTGGCGATGACGGTCACCATGATCTCCTCGGTCATCTCCTCGTTGATGACCATGCCGAAGATGATGTTCGCGTCGGCATCGACCTCCGTCTTGATCACGCCCATCACCTCGTTGATCTCGTCGATCTCCATGTCGCTGCCGCCCGAGATGTTCACGAGCACGGCGCGGGCGCCCTTGATCGACCCGTCCTCGAGCAGCGGGCTGGCAATGGCCTTGTGCGCCGCTTCCAGCGCGCGGCCGGCGCCCTTGGCGCTTCCCATGCCCATGACGGCGCGCCCCTTGTTCACCATCACGGTCTTGACGTCGGCGAAGTCAACATTCACGTGGCCCGGTTGCATCACCACGTCGGAGATGCCCTTGACCGCCTGCTTCAGCACGTCGTCGGACATCTTGAAGGCCTCGCTGGCCCGCGTGGTCTTCTCCGACAGGTTCAGAAGCCGGTCGTTGGGGATCACGATGAGCGCGTCCACGTGCCGCTTGAGCTCGGCGATGCCCTCGTCGGCGAAGCGCATCCGCCGGTCGCCCTCGAAACTGAAGGGTTTGGTCACCACGCCCACGGTGAGCGCGCCCGATTCCCGGGCCAGCTTGGCGATGACCGGCGCGGCGCCGGTGCCCGTGCCGCCGCCCATGCCCGCGGTGATGAAGACCATCTCCGCGCCGTCCAGCGCCGTGTTGATCTTTGCCGCGTCCTCGAGCGCCGCGTTCCTGCCGATCTCGGGGTTCGCCCCTGCGCCGCGGCCCCGGGTGAGCTTCGAGCCCAGCTGGAGCTTGACCGGCGACGTCGTGCGGTCCAGGGCCTGGCGGTCGGTGTTCGCGGCGATGAACTCCACGCCCCGCACGTCCGCCTTCACCATGGTGTTCACGGCGTTCCCGCCGCCGCCGCCCACGCCGATCACCTTGATCCGCGCCGGCAGCCGCTCCTCGTCGGCGAACTCGAACCGGACCGGCTCGCGGTCGGATCCATCCCCGCCTGCGTTCTCTGCCGGACCGTCGTCGAACCGGAGCGGTTCTCCCTGCGTCGCGCTGGCATGCTCCTCCGCATGCAGGTTCATGATGTCCTCGAAGGGGAATTCCATCGTATGGTCATCCATGTTCTGCCCTCCCGTGGCCCGCTCGTCTGACATGCCGCACCGTCCTTTCGCTAGATGAACTCGCCCAGTTTCTTCCAGAGGTTCTGCAGCACCCCCCCGCCGCGGAAGCCGCGCGGGGCGACATGATGATGCTCCGCTCCATAGAGGACCAGCCCCACGCCCGTGGCGTACACGGGGCTGTTCACGATGTCCGTGATGCCGCCGATGTTCTTCGGCGCGCCGCGGCGCACCGGCATGCCGAGGTACTTTTCCGCCGCGTCCTGCATGCCCTCCATGAGCGCCGTCCCGCCGGTGAGCACGACGCCCGAAGCGATCATGTCCTCGGAACCCGTGCTCCGGAGCCGGTGCGACACCAGCTCGAAGAGCTCGGCCACCCGGGGCTCGATGATCTCGCAGAGGATCTGGCGCGACAGGAGGCGCGACGGACGGCCGCCCGTGGTGGGCACCTCGATCATGTCCTCGTGCTTGACCAAAGACGCCAGGGCGCAGCCGTGCTTGATCTTGATCCTCTCGGCGTCCGACGTGGGCGTGCGCAGGCCCACGGTGATGTCCTTGGTCACGTGGTTCCCTCCCACGGGGATCACGCCGGTATAGAAGATGCTGCCGTCGCGGAAGAGGGCCATGTCCGTCGTGCCGCCGCCGATGTCCACGACGCACACGCCGATCTCCATCTCCTCGGCGGTCAACACCGCCTGGCTCGACGCCAGGGGCTGCAGCACCGGGTCGCCGATCACATGCAGGCCCGCGCGGGAGCAGCTCTTCACGATGTTCTGGATCGCCGTCACGGCGCCGGTGATGATGTGGACCTTCACGTCGAGCCGCGTGCCCGACATGCCGTGGGGATCCTTGATCCCCTCGAGATCATCGATCACGAACTCCTGCGGCAGCACGTGCAGGATCTGGTGCGTGCCTGGGATATTGATCGACCGGGCCGTGTCGATGGCCCGCTCCACGTCAGCCGTTCCCACCTCGCGGCTCTTGATCGCGGCCACGCCGCGGGACTCGAATCCCTTGATGTGCTCGCCCGAGATGCCCACGAAGACCGCGCCAATCTCCACGCCCGCCATCATCTCGGCGTCCTTCACCGCTTTCCGGATCGACTCCACGGTGCTCTCGATGTTCACCACCACGCCTTTGTCCAGGCCGTGCGAGGGGCTCGTGCCGATGCCGATGACGTCCACCTGTCCGCCGTCCTTCACTTCGCCCACGATGGCGCAGACCTTGGTCGTCCCCAGGTCGAGACCGACAATGACATTGTCCGCTTTTTTCGCCACAGCCACCCCCTTCATAGGGTCCAGGGTCCGGTTGCCAGGGTTCGGGAGCTGTGTCCCTTACCGTCTTTTCCCCTGGCCCCTGGTCCCCGGCCCCCGGCTACTGTCTCGTTTCGCCAGCACCGCGACCTGCCGGTCGGCCCGCACATCCACGTAGGCATAGGCAAGCTCCCGGCGGTTCATATCCGACACGACTTCGCCGATCCTGCGAAGCTTCTCGGGATAATTCCCCGTGCCCACGCGGAACTCGTGGTCCGCGTAAACGATGGTGATCGATTCCGGCGCATCGGCCCGGACCGTCACGCCTCCCCGGTCCCAGCCGCCGCGGGCGTCGAGCTCCTGCAGGAGCTCCAGCGCCGACCCCGCGGCCTCGGTGGTCACGGGGTTCCGCGGCGCAGCGCGCCAGTCACGGACCGCGACGGTCGGGAGGTCCGCCGTCGCTTCCTGGCCCTGCGGCACGATCACCACGCCGTCGATGTCGATCAGGAACCTGCCGTTCGCGGCAGCCAGCACCGCGCGCGGCGTCCGCTCGGTAAAGACGATCGATACGCGGTTCGGCAGGCTCCGTTCCACCCGCGCTTCCTTCACCCAGGGGTTCGCCAACGCCCGGCGCTGGGCTTCGCCCAGGTCGACGCGGAAAATGTTCTTCTTGGTGAAGAGGCCGGCGATTGCTTTCACCTCGTCGTCGCTCAGCCTGCGGATCCCCTTCATGTCCACGCCGGCGATCTCGAAGAGCTCGGCATGGGTCAGCCAGCGATAGGCCTCCCAGCCGCCGTACCCGAGTCCCGCCGCCAGGACAAGAGCCAGGAAAGGCTTCAGCATGCCGGCAACGGATGTCCGCCTCCCGCCCCGCACCGGTCCGGCATCCACGCGTCGCGTGATCGTCCGCCGGTTGCCGCCGCGTCCGCTCTTCGGCGCTTTCACATACTTGTAGTCACGCACGTGTTCTTCTCATCCGTCTCTCGTCTTTCGTCACGTGTCTTTCGTCACGTGTCTCTTGTCACCCGTTCTTCATCACCGCCAGCCGCACGATCTCCTCCACCAGGTCGGGGAAAGCGATGCCCACGCCCCGCGCGATGTCGGGGAGGAGGCTCGTCGCCGTCATGCCCGGAAGCGTGTTCACTTCAAGAATGAAGGGCACGCCGTTCCGGTCGATGATGAAGTCCACCCTGCTGTAGCCGCTGCACCCCAGCGCCCGGTGGGCAGCCAGGCCCGCATCCAGTGTGGCGCGGTACACGGTCTCGGGAATGCGCGCCGGGAAGAAATGCTCCGACCCGCCTTCCTTGTATTTTGCGTCATAACTGTAGAAGTCGTCCTTCGGCACGATCTCGATGGCGCCCAGGGCCCGTTCGCCCAGCACGCCCACCTGCACCTCCATGCCGGCGATATGCTTCTCGATCAGGATCTCGGGATCGTACCGGAACGCAAGCTCCAGGGCCGGAGCGAACTGGTCCTCCCTCCGGACCACGCTCACGCCCACGCTCGATCCTTCCGCCGAGGGTTTGACCACCAGGGGCAGGCCGAACTCGGCCATGGCTGCTGCCGCTGCCGTCGCGTCTCCCCGCGGAACAACGGCATAGGGGCCCACGTGCAGGCCGTAGGCCTGGAACACGGTCTTGGAGATGATCTTGTCCATGCCCATGGCCGAGGCAAGGATGCCCGATCCCGTGTACGGGACGCCCAGAAGCTCAAGGAGTCCCTGGATCGCCCCGTCCTCGCCGTACTTGCCATGCAGCCCGTTCACGGCCAGCCCGATGCCCTCGGCCGTGAGCCGCTCGGCAATGTCGCGGCCCACGTCGATTCCCACGGCGCTATAGCCCTTGTCCTTGAGCGCCTTCAGCATCGCGCCGCCCGAAGCGAGCGACACGGCGCGCTCCGACGACAACCCGCCCATCAGAACGCCGATCTTCTTATTCGTCACCAGAGCCATAGCGCCTTTCTCACGGCAGGCATCGTTGACTGCGTCTCCCGCCGTTCGCATTTC
This sequence comes from Nitrospirota bacterium, assembly GCA_021814615.1. Lineage (GTDB taxonomy): Bacteria > Nitrospirota > UBA9217 > UBA9217 > UBA9217 > JAKAHZ01. The sequence continues at coordinate 11,855 of JAKAHZ010000105.1, forward strand.
ACTCCGAACTCGCTAGTCCGAACTCCGAACTAAGCATCTTCTCCCACGACCTTGATCTCCAGCTCGAGCCGGATCTTGTGCACTTCCAGGACGCGCTCCTTGACCACGCTCACGAGTTTCAACACATCGGCGGCCCTGGCGCC
>JAKAHZ010000106.1 GCA_021814615.1 Nitrospirota bacterium
CTCACCGGCGTGTGAAAGACGAGGAGGGAGCCCAGCTTCCCGATCACTTCCTCGTGGCCAAAACGGTAGCGCTTGTTCGTTTTCCTTCCGATGTAGCAGCAATGGTAAGGCCGCCGGACTTCCGCAGTGAACCTGTTCTGCACGACCACGTTCGCCCACTCCTGGTAGATGTCGATATCATTGGCATAGTTGAACATGTCGGTCGTGTACCCGCCCGGCGGCCTCATGTTCACTTCCAGGGCGACGATCTTCCCGCTCTTCCTGGCCCGGAAGAACTCGACATGGAAGAACCGCTCCCGCACCTCGAAGGCGGCAACTGTTTTTCGCCCCGCTTCCCCCAGGTCTTGAGGGATATCCCGAAAGGAGCAATAGTAGATGTGCTCATCCTCGTTCACGGTTTCCATGATGCCGCTCATGTAGAAGTGCGACGTGTGAAAGACGATCCTGCCGTCGCGGTCCGTCAATCCGTCGAAGCTCATGATGTCTCCGTCGATGAACTCCTCCAGAATATAATCGGCGTCGGGCTTGGTCGCGAAAAACGAAGCAAGGTCAGCGTCGTTCGTTATCTTGTAGGTGTTCAGGGCGCCCACGCCCCGGTCCGGCTTGGCGACAACGGGATACCCCGTTTCCCCGATGAGCGCTCGAGCGTCCTCGATCGAGGCGACGACCCTGCCGCGGGCAACAGCAATCCCTGCCTGGACAAAACGCTCTTTCATTCGTGATTTGCGTTTCACCGTCTCGATGGCATCTTTTTTGAGACCGAAAATATTGAAGTCCGTGCGGAGCCCTGCCTCGAGATCGAGCCAGTATTCATTGAACGAATCGATCCGGTCGATCTTGCCGTGGCGATGGGTGAAATGGCCGAGCGAGCGAAGCACTTGGTCGTAATCCTCCATGCTGTCGACACGGTAGTATTCCGTCAAGGCGGACTTAAGCTCGGGTCGGAGGCTGTCATAGGACGCATCGCCGATGCCGAGCGCGGTTGCGCCGGCCTGCTTGAGCCCGACGGTGAACCGGAAGTAATTATCGGGAAAATGCGGAGAGAAGTGAATGACATTCATCGAAGGCCGAGCCCCTGTTCATCGTACGAGTCGCTGCATCTACTGTAGTATAACGTACGCTTCCTCTTCCTGCCGAAAAGAAAACGGCAGGAAGCTGTCGCCTCCTGCCGTCATTCTCCGCCGGTTTACTCCGAACTCCGAACTCGAATCTCCGAACTGACATTACTCCCACTCGATCGTGCTCGGCGGCTTGGAGGATATATCGAAACAGACGCGGTTCACGCCCTTCACCTCGTTGATGATCCGGTTCGACATAATGCCGAGGAGCTCGTAGGGCAGTTTCACCCAGTCCGCGGTCATGCCGTCCTGGCTGTTCACCGCGCGGATGGCGACGACGTTCTCGTAGGTCCGCTCGTCGCCCATGACACCCACGGTCTTGATCGGAAGCAGCACGGCAAAGGATTGCCAGATCTCCTTGTAAAGCCCGGCCTTCTTGATCTCCTCGAGCACGATGTAATCCGCCTCGCGCAGGATCGCAAGCCTCGCCTCGCTCACTTCGCCCAGGATGCGGATGGCAAGACCCGGCCCCGGGAAGGGCTGGCGGTCGATGATCTCGTCGGGCATCTTGAGCTCCCGGCCGATGGCCCGCACCTCGTCCTTGAAGAGCTCGCGCAGCGGCTCCACGAGCTTGAGCTTCATTTTCTCCGGCAGGCCGCCCACGTTGTGGTGAGACTTGATGACCGCCGACGGCCCTTTGAAGGAGACGCTCTCGATCACGTCGGGGTAGAGTGTGCCCTGCACAAGAAAATCAGCGCCCTCGGCGTTCGCCGCCTGTTCGAAGACCTCGATGAAGGTCGTGCCGATGATCTTGCGCTTCTTCTCGGGATCCTCGACGCCCTTGAACTTATCCAGAAACTGCTTGGACGCGTCCACGTACTTCAGGTTCAGGCCCATATCCTTGAACATCTGCTGGACCCGCTCGGCCTCGTTCTTCCTGAGTACGCCGTTGTTCACAAAGATGGAGGTGAGCTGCTTGCCCACGGCCTTGTTCACGAGCACCGCGGCGACGGACGAATCCACACCGCCGGAGAGCGCGCAGATGACCTTCTTGTCGCCCACCGCCTTCCTGATCTCTCCCACCGCGAAATCCACGAAGGAGGCCATGGTCCAGGAAGCCGTGCACTTGCAGATATCGTACACGAAGTTCCGCAGGATCTTCGTGCCTTCCGGCGTATGCACCACCTCGGGATGGAACTGGACACCGTAGAACCGCCGCTTCTCGTCCGCCATGGCGGCAGTCGGCGAGTTTCCGGTATCGGCGCTCGAATGGAATCCTTCCGGCATCTTCTCGATCCGGTCTCCGTGGCTCATCCAGACCGTTGCCTTGCCTGCTGCCCCGACGTTGTTGAACAGGCCCTCGCCCTTATGAAGATTCAGCTCCGCGCGGCCGTACTCCCGTTTCTGGGACTTCGCCACCTGACCGCCCAGAATATGCGTCAACAGCTGCATGCCGTAGCAGATGCCGAGCACCGGGATGCCGAGCTCCAGGTGATCCTTCCCGATCAGGGGCGCGCCGGCATCGTAGACACTCGACGGGCCGCCGGAGAGGATCAGCCCCTTGGGCCGGAAGGCCTTCACTTTTTCGAGGCCCGCGTTATAGGGAAAGATCTCGCAGTAGACCTTCGCCTCGCGCACGCGCCGGGCGATCAGCTGGGTATACTGGGAGCCGAAATCGAGGATCAGGATTCGTTCACTGTGAATGTCGGACACGGAATTCTCCTTTCACGCTGGAACGTAAGTCAGAATAGTACCGTAAGCCGGAAAACAAGTCAATGAGTGATTGGCCGTCCGAATTGAGCTGGTACAAAACGCCCTGCTGGGGGGTTGACAACGGGCCGAGCCTGCTATTACTATTAGGCAATGGATGCTTTCTATACCCGCCTGCAGGAGTTCTCGCTCCGCATCGCAGACCGCTTTCCTCAGCCCGCGTTCTACGACGCCCATCAGGAGGCGATCCGGCGCTCTGAAGCGGCCCTGCAATCTCACGAGCTTGTGCAGCATTGCCGGAAATTCCTCGACGCATCGCTCCTGGAGTGCGCCCACGGCCTGTGCCATTGCGAATCCGTTGCAAGGGATGCTGGGGCAATCGTGCTGGCCGAGGGGGAGCGGCTCGGCATGGACGGCGATGCAGTGGAACCGCTGTTCGTGGCGGCGATCGTGGCGGGCCTGCTGCACGACATCAAGCGGCGGGAGAACGACCATGCGGTCAAAGGAAGCCTGGAGGCGGACCGGATCCTGTCAGGAACAGCAATGAACGAGCAGCATCGCGGGTACGTGACCTATGCCATCCGGAACCACGAAGCCTTCAAGGCGACCTGCGATCTCGACGACCCGGCAGGCTGCATAGTCAGCGATGCGCTGTACGACGCCGACAAGTTCCGCTGGGGGCCGGAGAATTTCACGACCACCCTGTGGACCATCGTATCGAACAACAACACGCCGGCCAGGAATCTCTACGATGTCTTCCCCGAGAAGATGCAGGGGATCGAGCGGATCAAGAATACCTTCCGTACCGCCACGGGCCGGCAGTACGGTCCGGAGATCATCGATCAGGGGATAACGATCGGGAATGCGGTCTACAAAGAAATGGGCCTGCTCTTGCGAACAGGCCCATGATGCGCTTTTATCACTTGTTTCTCGTCGCGGTATTTGGTCAGTCGAGCTCGCCGATCGACCCCTTCTCCTTCTGTCCGTACACCTTCCGCATGGTCTTGTCGACCTGATCTTTTCGTTTCTCGATCGCACCTTCCTTGAAGGTGAGCGTTTCCTCGGCGAAGAGCACCGCACGCAGCCATTCATAGGAAAGCCGGAGTAGTTCGGTATCGTCGGTCCGGACCTTCTCGATCCGCTCAGCCGGGATATCGTAGATCTCCAGGAATGTGCTGTTGAATACGAAGGCGCGGAAGTAGTCGGTATCGAAGCTCATCTTGAAGAACATCTCGTTCTTGATCTCCGGGAAGGGCTTGCCCTGGCCGTGGGACTTCTTCTTGATCAGGATCTCCATCCAACCCCGGTTCATCTCATCGTAAAAATCGGCGCCCTGGTCCACACGCCACTCGGCGATGGTCCATTCCTTGTCTTCTTCGAACCCTTTGCAATGGTCCTCTTTGGTCATGAAATAGAACTCGTCCCTGCCCGTCTCCGCATCCACCTTCCGGAGCGTCGCCATGCCCACGGGGTAGTAGCGGCAGATGTTCGGACGGTCCTCGTACACCGTGCAGCCCTGAGGCGTCACAAAGGGACAGCTCTTCTTCTCGTCGTTCCGCATCTTGAGCGTCACGACCGGGAAGAGGGTCTTGTCCAAAATCTGGATCTCGCCGTACTGCTTGATGAACTCGTCCGCAGCAAGGCCGAGGCGCGTGCGGAGCCGCAGCAGGTCATAGGGAGGCAGCGCGATGTTCACGTTGCTGCAGCAGGCAGTGAAGCAGCGCACCTTGGGATGGCATCGGAATTTGAACCTGCTGTTCCCGGTCAATTTCACGGGGATGACCTTGTCGTTCTTCTTGCCCTTGTTCACCAGGATATCGGTCTCGTCGAATTCTTTCTCATCCTTCTTCTTGCTCATAGAAGTTCTACCTCTTCCGTAAAATAGTATCAGCAAAGCCTTTCGCCACAGAGGGCACAGAGGTCACAGAGAAATTCTTCAGAGCACTTTCGCTGTCCTCGGTGAGCTCGGTGATCTCCGTGGCAAAACGTTACTTCTTGATCTTATCCCTTATTAGCCATGATTGAATCTCTTCATGTTGTTTCCGGAACAGCTCGACACCCTCATGGTCCGGTCCCAGGATCCGCTTGAACCGGTCGAGCGCTTCGACATAGGGCATCTCCCGCACACCGGCGATGAGGTTATCGGCGTAGGAGACGATCTTCTCCTCCACGGACCGGGGCAGGTAGTCCTTCTCCGGCAGTCCCAGGCGGACCGCCTCGGAAGCTGTAATCCCCGCACCCACGTGCCGTTCGATGATCAGGAGCAGCTTCTCGGAAAATCCCCGTGAACGCCCGATCTCGACACCGGCCACAGCGTGGCCGATATCATGCGTCCGCGACCTGCCGATATCGTGGAACCATGCGCCCTGCCTAATAAGGTCGCAGTCCGAGGGGATCGCCAGTCGGTCTGCGATGGACAGCGCCATCCTCGCGACCTCCCGGCAATGTGCAATGACATCGGCGGAACAGCCTGCCTGGAGCAGAATATCGGTTTCCCGGAGAGGGGTATGCATTTTACCATTCTGGCGCCAAATTACAAGGCACAACACGCCGCGGGATCAGCCGCTCTTTGCCATCAGCGTTGCCAGCTTCGACCAGTCGTAGGACAGCAGGTTCATGATCTGCGCCCTGACCGCCTGGATCGGGCCGGACAAATCCCCCTTCCGCCGGAGATTATAGAAGGGAAGGACCGCCGCAAAGGCGCGGTTCAGGTATTCCTGGTCCGGCTGAAGCACGTCGTCGCGCCTCGTAAAGTAGGGGTCCTCGCCGGCGGCGCAGGGCGCGGAGAATACGTTGAACTGCCTGCAGCCCTTCGGCCGGAGCGGGTGAATGATGCAGGAATTGTCGATCAGGAAAGGGCAGCCCGGTGTTGTCCCGGCTTCCGCCAGCCTCTTCTTAAGCTGTTCCCGCTGCGGACCGGAGATCTTTTCCGAAGCGTACCAGTAGATGCCGACGATCTCGTGGGGATACAGGGGAAGATCTGTCTGGTGAATGCAGCACGCGCCGCAGCCCTTGGCGCAGGCGAGTTTTTTGTTCCGGCGCTTCTCCTGCTCCCGGATGGCGACAGCCACTCCCGTATCTGCGATCGCATACGCATCCAGAAGCAGCGGAAGCCATGGCAGGCGTTTCTCATCATCGGGGAAGTGCAGCCTTCGCGAAAGGCCGGAAGGAGGAGATTTCTTCTTTTTCATACTCTTCGCAGGCGCACATCAAGGACATCGGGGCTGAAGCCATGAGGAATGCGCAGAGAGGCTATTTCAGCGTTCTACAGAGTACCTCATTTCCCGCTCGCCGGGCAATAAAAAAGGGCTGGCCAGAAGGCCAGCCCTCGGATAACAACAGAGATTCTTAGATCAACGGCACGATGAGCAGGGCCACGATATTGATGACCTTGATCATCGGGTTGATGGCCGGGCCCGCCGTGTCCTTGTAGGGATCGCCGACCGTGTCGCCCGTCACCGAGGCCTTGTGGCCGTCGGACTTCTTCTTGTGGACCACGCCCTTCTCGTCCGTCACGCCGTCCTCGAAGGACTTCTTGGCGTTGTCCCAGGCGCCGCCGCCCGACGTCATGGCGATGGCCTGGAACAGGCCGGTCAGGATGGAGCCGATGAGCATGCCGCCGAGAGCCTTGGGGCCGAGGATGAAGCCGACCAGGATCGGGGCAACCACCGGCAGGAGCGCCGGGATCATCATCTCCTTGATCGCGGACTGGGTCACGATGTCCACGCACTTGCCGTACTGCGGCTTGCCCGTGCCTTCCATGATACCCGGGATCTCTTTGAACTGACGCCGAACCTCGTCCACCACGCCGCCCGCAGCCTTACCCACGGCCAGCATCAGACGGCCGCCATAGTAGTAGGGGATCAGGCCGCCGATGAAGAGGCCCGCGATGATGAACGGATCGGAAAGGTCGAAGGTGACCGCGCCGCCGGCCTTGTGGGCCAGTTCGCGCGAATACTCGGCAAAGAGCACCAGGGCGGCGAGACCGGCGGAACCGATGGCATAGCCCTTGGTCACGGCCTTCGTCGTGTTGCCGACCGCATCGAGCGGGTCGGTAACGTCGCGCACCGACTGCGGCAGACCGGACATCTCGGCGATACCGCCGGCGTTGTCCGTGATCGGGCCGTAGGAGTCGATGGCCACCACGATGCCCGTCATGGACAGCATGGAGACCGCGGAAAGCGCGATAGCAAAGAGGCCGGAAGCCGAGTTGCCGGCGAAACCGCCGCCCAGGTAGTAGGCTCCCATGATCGAGGCCACGATGACCAGGGCCGGAAGCGCGGTGGCTTCCATGCTCATGGCCAGGCCGGCGATCACGTTCGTGCCATGCCCGGTGAGGCTGGCCTTGGCAATGGTCTTAACCGGGCGATACTCTTTCGCCGTATAGTACTCGGTGATCCAGACGATCAGACCCGTGAGAGCCAGACCGATGATGGCCGTGCCGAAGATGGTGCCGGCCGTGAATCCGCCCGTGCCGCCCGTGGGAAGCTGACCCACGAACCACTGGGAAACGCCGTAGAACGCGATGGCCGCCAGAACGCCGGAGACCGCCAGGCCCTTATAGAGCGCGCCCATGATGTAGTTGTTCGCGCCGAGCTTCACGAAATAGGTGCCGATGATGGAGGCGATGATCGAAACGCCGCCGAGGAGCAGCGGGAAAGCGACCCAGGGGCTCTCCGGTCCGAACACGGACTTGGCGAGCAGCATGGCGGCCACGAGGGTCACCGTGTAGGTCTCGTAGAGGTCCGCGGCCATGCCGGCGCAGTCGCCCACGTTGTCGCCCACGTTGTCGGCGATCACCGCCGGGTTGCGCGGGTCGTCCTCGGGAATGTCCTTCTCCACCTTGCCGACCAGGTCGGCGCCCACGTCAGCGGCCTTGGTGTAGATGCCGCCCGCGATACGGGCGAACACACTCATGAGCGAGCAGCCGAAACCGAGGCCGATGAGAGCGCCGAACGCATGCTCCACACCCGCCATGCTCTTGGCGATGGTGAAGTAGCCGGCCAGGCCGATGATGCCCAGGCCCACGACCATAATACCCGTCACCGAGCCGCCCTTGAAAGACAGCGTGAGGGCGTTCTGGAGGCCCTTGGAAGCCGCCTGGGTCGTGCGCACGTTGGCGCGCACCGTGACCCACATGCCGACGAAACCGGCGAGGGCCGAGCCCACGGTCCCGATCAGGAACCCGATTGCCGACCAGATACCGAGCTTCGGCACCGCGGCAAGCACGATGAAGAGGACCACGGCGACCATGGCCACGGTCTTGTACTCGCGCGCGAGGAACGCATAGGCGCCTTCCTTCACCGCGTCGGAGATCTGCTTCATCTTCTCATTCCCTGCATCCTGCTTGTTGACCCACATGGCGATATACAGGGCATAGAGCACGCCCAGGATACCGCATGAGATCGCGAACGTCATGACTGTTGCTGCGAAATCCATGTCTCTCCTCCTTTAACAGATATTGAATCCAATTTTGTCCTAAAATCCTTGTGCTGCAAGCGCTTCGTGAATGATCGGTCAGTTCCTTTCCGGCATCCCTCCCCCCGCGCTCCTTGCCGGCGATGAATCCGGCGATTCCCTATACTTCGAAACTGCCTCCGATGAAGTCACGGAGATACTGGTTCTCCGCCTTCAGGTTCTTCACCAGCACCCGCACGACGTCGCGCATGGAAAGCATGCCGACCAGGCCGGTCTCCTCCACCACGGGCAGATGCCGGATGTTGTTCTGGATCATGACGGCCATGACGTAATCCAGGTCGTCGCCGGGCTTGGACACGATCAGGTTCGACGTCATCACATCCTTGATGCGGACGTTTGCGCAATCCTTATCCCGGGACAGGGTCTTGACCACGTCGCGCTCCGTGACGATGCCCGCAAGCGTTCCCTTGTCCATGACGAGGAGCGCGCCGATCTTGCATTCAGCCATTTGCTTCGCCGCATCAAGGAGCGACTGGTCGCTCATGATGCTGAAGCATTCGATACCCTTGATGCTCAGAAGTTCTTTGACTCTCATAGCTTGATCCTGTGCGGGAAAAACCGGCTGTTACTTGTCCCGCCCCGTGTACTTCGCGAAGACCATTGCCGTCGTGCGGTAGAACAGGTGCGCGAACTTGGAGTACGGCGCATAGGCGAAGAGCGACCAGACGAAGACAAGGTGGAGGTAGTACACGAAGTACCCGATCTCCATGTCCGCGAGCCGCAGTGCCCAGGAGAGCATGCCCGTGGCACCGACGCCGATCACGATGGTGAGGAAGATCCAGTCGAAATAGGAACCGATGCCCGCCTTGCCGGCCTGCGCGAACCGATTCATCAGGATAATGACCACGCCGATGGCGAAAGCGACCGAGCTGGCCAAGGCCAGAAGCTTCACGGGATCGCTCATCGGATAGGGCGACTCTCCGAAGTGGAAGATGCCGAAGGGCTGGATGCCCAAAAGCTCGAAGCCGTAGAGGTACACGATGGCCCAGGTCGTCACGACCGCGAGGCCCGCGAAGGCGTAGAAGAGGAACATATGGCCGAGCTGCCTGCCCTTGTTCACGGTGCAGTCGGCGAACTTCTTGTGCGCCAGGATCGTGGTGACCGCGGGTACGATGTGGCTGAAGGGGCTGCCGCTCCCCTGGGCTCCGCCGCTGTTCTTCACCATGCCCGACCAGAGCCGCTTGATGCCCGTAAAGGCGGAGAAGGCGGCGAAGATCGCCGTCAGAATGAAGACCGTGTCGATCACCGGCACGGGAACGAACTTGTGGTAGGCCATGACGCCGCCCTCGGCGCGGGGTGCCGTGAAGCTGCCGTTGCCGAGCACGACCAGGATGACATAGAACAGCACCGCCGGGATGGCGAAGAGCAACCATACGAGCGCAGGGTTCGTGGCGATCTGGGCGAACAAGGGAAACAGGGCAACTTCCTTGATGCTCTGTTTCCGGATCGCGTTCAGCACCTCGCCCGGCTTGGCGCCGCGGGGGCAGTAGGCCGTGCAGTCGCTGCACTGGTGGCAGAGCCAGACATCGGCGCTCGTTACCAGCTTGTCCTTCTGGCCCCACTGTGCAAGCACCATTTCCTTGCGCGGGAAGGGATTGCCCTCGGGCGTGACGTTGCACACCACCGAGCAGGTGGCGCACTGATAGCACTTCTTCAGGGATTCGCCGCCGCCCTTGATGATCTCGTTCACGAACTGCAGGTCAGGTTTGATAACCGTTGCGTCAGACATGTATATCTTCCTCCACGTGCTTTTTTGGAGTTATTGTCGGTTTTCTCCGGACTCCCAACTCCCGACTCCGAACTGTTGCTACATGCTCTTGAAGGGGTTCGGACCGAATTCCTTCACCTTCTCCACGAAGTCGTTGATCATGTCGGGCAGCTTGTCATACTCGTTGATGGCCACCTGCATGAGCGCGACGCGATCGGATTCGAGCTGAAGCCGGTTCAGGGTTTCGCTGACCTTGCTGAAGCGGACGTTCGCAAGCTCGCTGCCCTTCACGAAGTGACACTGGTAATTCTCGCCGTATTTGCAGCCGAGGAGCAGGACGCCGTCGACGCCCTTGGAGAGCGCGTCGGCAACCCACACGAGGTTCATGCCGCCCAGGCACCGCATGGACACGAACCGGACGCCGGGATGGAATTTCTTTCGGTTGACCGCGGCGGTGTCGAGCGCCGGATAGGAGTCGTTCTCGCAGACCAGGCAGATGACGCGAGTCTCGTCCTCGTCATCGGGAATGTCCACGGATTTGATCATGGAGCCCACGATGTCGACGCTGTAGTCCTTGAAGGACACGATGCGCTCGGGGCAGGCGCCCATGCAGGTTCCGCAACGGCGGCAGCGGTTGATGTTGTACTTGGGAATGCCCTTCTCGTCTTCGTCGATGGCGCCGAAGGGGCACTCTTCCGTGCAGCGCTTGCAGGCGGTGCACTTGATCAGGAGCGGATCGGGGTAGGTGAGGTCCCAGCTGCGCGGGTGGACCGCAACGCCCCGGGCCACATGGTCCATTGCCTGGATCGCCTTGAACGCCGCTCCCTGGCCGTCCTCGATGGCCTCTGCCATGTTCATGGGCTGGTGCACTGCGCCGGCGGCGTAGATGCCGGTGCGCCGTGTCTCATACTGGAAGCAGATGAAGTTCGAATCGGCGAATCCCAGCGCGCCTTCGAGGGAGGGAATTTCCGGTCCCTGGCGGTAGCCGAGGTTCAGAATGTATTCGGGCTTCGGTGTCTGCTCCAGGTAGTTCTTCTTGGACTCGTCACCGCCGCCGGCAGCCTTGGTCAGGCCGTCGAGATATTCCTGCGGCTGACGCGTGGTCGGGACCATACCCGTGGCGAGCACCACGAGGTCGGCCTCGACTTTCACCTTCTCGCCCGTCTTGGTGCCGAAGAGGGTGTTCTCCATCTCCACGTAGAGGTTGCCGTTCCCGGCGTCGGACACGCCGGTCACGTCCGCCTTCGAGAGCATCACGCCCGGATCGTTCTGCGCTTCTTTATAGTAAAGCTCCGTGCGGCCCGGGGTCCTGATGTCCTTGTAGAACACCATGGCCACGGCATCCTTGTTCTGGCGCACGTATCTGGCCTGCTTGAGCGACGTTGCGCAGCACATGCCAGAGCAATAGGGCAGGTGATTCGGATCGCGCTGGCCCGCGCACTGGATAAAGGCGACCTTGGTTGCTTCCTTGCCGTCTGACGGACGAACCAGCTTGCCGCCGTTCTTTTTTGCGATCTCCTCGAGCTCGAGGTTCGTCACCACGTTCTTCGAAACGCCGTAGCCCAGGTGGCCGAGCTTGGTCGCATCATAGGGCTTCCAGCCCGTCGCCATGATGATCGATCCGATCTTGAGCTGCTCGCCGTTCGAGAGCGTGACGTCGTACAAGCCCGGCTGACCGTCCGTCTTGGACACGGTCGTGGACGTGTAGACCTTGATGTTCGCGTTGGACTCCACATCCTTCGCCGTCTTTTCGATCTCCGTGTCGACGATGAGCGGTTCCTGATAGACCGCCATGGTCGGGATCTTCTTGTAGAGCTTGTTCACGAAGCCGCCGAGCTGGGCGTCCTTCTCCACGAGCACGACCTTCGTGCCCGCGTTCGCCGCGGCGAGGGCCGCGTTCATGCCGGCGATGCCGCCGCCGATCACCAGGATCGTGCTGTTCAAGTCCGCCAGGATGTTCGGCTGCGGAACATCCGCCTTCTGGGCCTTGGTAATGCCCATGTTGAT
>JAKAHZ010000009.1 GCA_021814615.1 Nitrospirota bacterium
ATCGGACAGACCGTGGTGGTGAAAGACCAGGCGGTCCTCGCCGTCGAGGCGATCGAAGGCACGGACGAGGCGATCCGGAGAGGCGGCAGGCTCTGCAGGGAAGGGGCGGTGGTGGTCAAGATCTGCAAACCCCAGCAGGACCTTCGATTCGACCTTCCCGCCACCGGCCTGAAGACGATTACCAGCATGACGGAAGTCAAGGCAGTGTGCCTTGCCATTGAAGCGGGCAAAACGATCATGATCCAGCAGCAGGCGGTCGTGGAAGCCGCGAACGCAGCCGGGATCGCGATCGTGGCGCTCGATGATTCGGGCTCCCTCCCGCGCTGACCGGGAACGAAGGCAATGAACAGGATACGAACAGCGGTCATCGGTGTCGGATATCTCGGCCGTTTCCATGCCGAAAAGTACGCCTCCCTCCCGGAGGCGGAACTGGTCGGCATTGCCGATCCCGATCGTGAGCGGACCGGACCTCTGGCGAAAACCCTGAATACCCGCGCCTTCGATGACGGGATGGAACTTCTCGGCAAGGTGGACGCGGTCAGCATCGTGGCGCCCACGGTCCTGCACCATCGCCTTGCATTGCCCTTCCTCCGCGCGGGAATCCATGTGCTGCTCGAAAAACCGATCGCCGTCACGCTCGATCAGGCGGATGAGTTGATCCGGGAGGCGGAAAAGGCAGGCGTGGTTCTGCAGATCGGTCATATCGAACGGTTCAATCCCGCGATCACGGCGCTCAAACCGCTCGTCGCGTCGCCCCGGTATATACAGGCGGAGCGCTGCGCGCCCTTCACGCCCCGGTGTACGGATGTGAACGTCGTCCTGGACCTGATGATCCACGATCTGGACATCGTCGCCGATCTGGCCGATTCAGCGCCGAAACTGGTGAGCGCTGCGGGAGCTTCGGTCATCACACGAGAGATCGACAGCGCATCGGCGCGCATCGTCTTTGCCAACGGCACGATCGCCGATGTGGAGGCGAGCCGGATCTCGGATGAGAAGAAGCGCATCCTGAGAGTATTCGACTCCGAACGGCTGTGCACCGCCGATTATCAAACCCAGACTGCGCAGGTTTCATCGCGGGGGACCGGCCCGGTTCAGGGATTCGAGAGCCAAACGGTCCCTACCGAGCGGAAAGACACGCTTCTCGAAGAAATCCGTGACTTCCTGCGCTGCATCCGCACTGCCGGACAACCGCGCGTTTCGGGTCGCGAAGGCAGGAATGCCCTTGCCCTTGCCCAGCTCATTACGCGCAGCATCGAGACGGGGAATACGGATTTTATTCCTGTCGCTTAAGACTTGAGAGGAGCTTACACGCCAATGACCGTTCCCATGGTTGATCTGAAGATCCAGTACGAGGCCATGAAACAGGAAATCGATCAGGCCCTTCAGACGGTGATCGGCAGCACGGCATTCATCCTGGGCCCCCAGGGCAAGGCGCTCGAACAGAGTATCGCGGCCTACCACGGCGTCAAATACGGCGTCGGCGTCGCATCGGGCACCGATGCGCTCCATCTGGCGCTCCGCGCGGCAGGCGTCGGCAGTGGCGACGAGGTGATCACCACGCCATTTACCTTCATTGCCACGGCAGAAGCGATTTCCTACGTGGGCGCTGTGCCCGTATTTGTCGACATCCGTCCCGATACCTTCAACATCGATGCGACCCAGATCGAGAAACGCATCACGAAGAAAACGAAGGCAATTCTGCCGGTGCATCTCTACGGACACGCAGCGGACATGAAGACGATCGGGGAAATCGCCCGGAGCAGCAAACTCACGGTGATCGAGGATTGCGCGCAGTCCTTCGGCGCCGAGCTTGGAGGGAAGCGGACCGGCTCCTTCGGCAGCATCGGGTGCTTCAGTTTCTTTCCGAGCAAGAACCTGGGGTGCTACGGCGACGGCGGCATGGTGATCACCGACGATGAATCGGTTGCAGGACGGCTCATGAGCCTCCGGAACCACGGCAGCAAGGTACGGTACTATCATGACGAGGTGGGTTACAACAGCAGGCTCGACGAGATCCAGGCGGCGATCCTGAACATCAAGATGAATCATATTGACGCTTACAATGCGGGAAGGCGTAAAGCCGCGGCGTGGTACTCGAAGTTCCTGTCCCGGCCCGGCGTTGTCACGCCTGTCGAACTCGCGGGTTGCAAGCACGTGTTCCATCAATATACGATCAGGGTGGCCAACCGCGATGCGGTCAAGAAGCGGCTCGACGAGGCAAAGATCTCGAATATGATCTATTATCCCGTGCCCTGTCATCTGCAGGCGGCATACCGCGACCTGGGCATGCGCCCGGGCAGCCTGCCGGTCGCGGAACAGGCCGCTGCCGAGGTGCTCTCGCTGCCCATGTATCCCGAATTGACGGAAGAGCAGGTACGCTCCGTTGCCGACGGAGTGCTGAAGGCGCTGTAGTTCTTGGCGTCGGGACTATGAAAAAGATCCTGATCATCGCCGGCGAAGCGTCGGGAGACCTGCACGGGGCAAACCTCGTCAAAGAGCTGCTCCGGCAGGATCCGTCGCTCAGGATTTTCGGGGTCGGCAGCAGGAACATGCGGGAAGCCGGCGTGACCATGCTGGCCGATGCTTCGGCGATCTCGGTGGTCGGAGCCACGGAAGTGCTGACGCACATCGGCGCGATCTACGGTGTCTACGCTAAGCTGAAACGGTTTCTGCGCCAAGAACGGCCCGATCTGCTGATCCTTATCGATTTTCCCGACTTCAATCTTCTCGTCGCCAGAACGGCGCGAAAGCTCGGGATCCCCATAGCGTACTATATCAGCCCCCAGGTCTGGGCCTGGCGCAAGGGAAGGGCGCGGAAGATCGCGAAACTGGTCCGCGCGATCATGGTGATCTTTCCCTTCGAGGTGGATATTTACCGGCGCGAAGGGGCTGATGTGCGTTTTGTGGGCCATCCTCTGGCGGACGTGGTTTCGTCGAGCCTGAGCAGGGAGGAAGCGAGGGCCGCTCTGGAGCTGCATCGGGACCGGAAGACCGTGGCGCTCCTGCCGGGCAGCAGGCGAAAGGAGATCTCCAATCTTCTGCCGGACATGCTTGCCGCAGCGAAGCTCCTGCAGGAGCGGTTCAATGATGTGCAGTTCGTTCTTCCCGTTGCGTCGACGCTCGATCCCGTGTTTGTCAAGAGCTACCTAGCGGCATCGGGTGTGCCCGTAACGCTGGTGGACGGCCGGGTGTACGACGTTCTCCGGGCCGCCGACGCCGCCATCGTGACCTCGGGCACAGCGACGCTCGAGACCGGGCTCATGGCCGTGCCGATGGTGATCGTGTACCGCATATCCAGGATTTCCTACGCCATCGGCAGGATGATCATCGACGTGAAGAATATCGGCCTCGTGAACATCGTTGCAGGCAGGACCGTGGTCCCCGAACTGATCCAGGATCAGGTGACGCCCGCCGCAATCGCCGCAGCCATCGGCGAGGTGCTTGCCGACCCCGGCCGGGCCGCCGCAGTGCGGGCGGACCTGGAGCGTGTCCGCGGTCAGCTGGGACAGGGCGGCGCATCGAAGCGGGCCGCCGCCATCGTGCGGGAACTGCTGGCAGCCGCCGGGTAAGGGCTATGGACATCTATAAACGGCTCTTCATCTACCTGAAACCCTACAAACTGCGCCTGTTCTGGGCCGCGGTCTTCATGCTGCTTACCAGCGCCATGATCGCAGCGCAGACCTATCTGATCAAACCCATCCTCGACAAGGTCATCATCGGCAATGATATCAATCTGGGGCTTCTCCTCCCGCCGGCGTTGATCATCGTGGCCGTGCTCAAGGGCATCGCCTGGTATGCCCGGGACTATTATATGGGCTATGTGGGCCAGAAGGTGGTCAACGACATCCGCGACCAGCTCTACGCCCATATCCAGAGCCTTTCCTTCTCCTATTTCACGAAAACCCCCACGGGCGTCATCATGTCGCGGATCGTGAACGACGTGAACCTTGTCCAGGGCGCGCTGACCCGGGCGCCGTCGAGCCTCATCCAGGGCGTGCTGACCATTGCTTCGCTCCTCGGCTATATCTTCTGGCTCAACTGGAAGCTTGCTGCCTTCTCGGTCGTGGTGCTGCCGCTGGCCGGCATTGCCTTCTCCAAGTTCAGCAAACGGTTCCGCCAGGCGAGCACGCAGATGCAGGAGCATATCGGCGACCTGACGATGCACCTGCACGAGACCATCGGCGGGATCCGCATCGTCAAGGCCTTCGGCATGGAGGACTACGAGAGCAAGCGGTTTCAGGCGAGAAACCGCGATCTCTTCAACACGCTTATGCGTTCGATCAAGACGAGCGCCCTGTCCCATCCCGTCATGGAGGTGCTCTCCATGGTGGGAACGGCGTTCGTCATCCTCTACGCGCTCTATGCGATCATCGTCTGGAAGACCATGACGGTGGGAGAGTTCTTCTCCTTCCTGGGCGCATTGGTCTTCTTCTTCCGGCCCCTCAAGGACCTGAACGGGATCAATAATGTGGTGCAGGACGGCATCGCCGCCGCCAAGCGCATCTTCGAGGTGCTGGATACAGAACCCGAGATCAGGAATGCCGACGGCGCCGTTGCGGTGCCCAAGACATTCTCCTCCATTGAATTCAGGGATGTTTCGTTCCAATATGACAGCACGCCGGTGCTCAAGGACATCTCGCTCACCGTCAAGGCGGGGGAAACGATCGCCATCGTGGGCAAGAGCGGCGGCGGCAAAACCACGCTGGTCAACCTGATCCCGCGGTTCTACGACGTGACGGACGGCGCGATCCTGATCGACGGCATCGATGTGCGGCAGGCAACGCTCGCATCGCTCCGCGGAAGCACGTCCATGGTGACGCAGCAAACGATCCTGTTCAACGACTCGGTGCGGAACAACATCGCCTACGGCCAGGCAGGGCAGTCCCTGGATGAGGTGACGGCCGCAGCCCGGGCCGCCTATGCCGACGGGTTCATCAGCCTTCTTCCGGAAGGCTACGACACGGTGATCGGCGAATCGGGGGTAAAGCTTTCCGGGGGCCAGCGCCAGCGTGTCGCCATCGCCCGCGCTCTTCTCAAGAACGCCCCCATCCTGATCCTCGACGAAGCCACGTCGGCCCTGGACAGCGAATCTGAGCGTGAGGTGCAGAACGCCCTGGACACTCTGATGAAGGGACGGACAAGCTTCGTCATCGCCCACCGGCTCTCGACGATCATGAATGCCGATCGGATTATCGTGCTCAAGGACGGGCGGATCGTGGAGGTCGGTCACCATCAGGAGCTGCTGGCCCGGGGAGGAGAGTACAAAAACCTCTACGATCAGCAGTTCCGCGACGAGCCGCAGGCGAAGGGGGATGCCTGATGCGGGCGCGGGTGCTTTCCCTGATAGGATGGTTCCTGATCTCCCTCTGGAGCATGACGCTCCGCGTCAGGTTTGTGAAACGCGAGATACCGGCGGGCCTGAAGGATGGAGGCAGGAATATCATCTATGCATTCTGGCACGGCAGGCAGTTCCTCCTGTTCTACACGCACCGGAATTCCCATGCGGTCATTCCGGCAAGCGAGAGCAGGGACGGCGAGATCCAGGCCGGTATTCTCAAGCGCTTCGGGTTCGACGTCGTGCGGGGATCGAGCAAGCGGAAGGGCGAACGGGCGCTCCTGGGGTTGGTGGACGCCCTCCGGAACGGCAAGGACATCGCTCTGGCGGTGGACGGGCCCCGCGGGCCGATCTATGAGGTAAAGCAGGGGATCACCTACCTCGCGGGAAAACTGGACAAGCCGATCGTTCCGGTCGTCATGGCGGCCCGGGGCCGGTGGATCCTCGAAAAAATCTGGGACAAGTACCTGCTGCCGCATCCTTTTACCCGGTGCATCGTTCTCTACGGCGAACCGGTCATCGTGAACGGCACATCGGCGGAGGAACTGGAAAACAAGCGCGGAGAACTCACGGCCGCGCTGAACAAGATCATGGACGAGGCGGACCGGATCGCGGCCGCCGGAAGGTGAGCAGGCGTCATGTACGGCTTGTATAATTTCCTTCTGCTCTCGCTGTCAATTCTCCTGTCCCCCTATATCCTGTTCAAGCTCGCCACCGTGCCCAAGTACCGCGGCGGGTTGACGCAGAAGTTCGGCAGGGTGCGCAAGGGCGTGCTGCGGCGGGTACAGGGGACGCGTCCCATCTGGGTCCATGCCGTCTCCGTCGGCGAGGTTATGGCCGCCCATCCCCTCGTGCGGGAACTGCGGAAGAAATATCCCGGCAAGAAGATCATCCTCTCCACGGTCACGATAACCGGCAATTTCACGGCAAAGCAGCGTGTGCCCGAAGCGGACGCGGTATTCTATTTTCCCTTCGACTACCCCTGGGTCGTGCGGCGCGTGATCCGGAAGATCAATCCCGCGGCGGTTCTGATCGCCGAGACCGAGCTGTGGCCGAACTTCTTCCGGGAACTGAAGCGCCAGGGCATCCCGTCGGCGCTGATCAACGGCAGGATCTCGCCCCGCTCTCACGGCAACTATCTCCGCTTCCGGTCCTTCTTCTCCCAGGTCTTCGAAAATGTGACGCTCTTCTGCATGCAGTCAGATGCGGACGCCGAACGAATCAAAAGCATCGGCGCGGATCCCGGCCGGGTGATGGTGACGGGCAATTTGAAATTCGACCAGAAGATCCTTCCCGTGCAGGCGCCGCCGGTGACCATTGCGCCGGGGCGACGGGTCATCACCGCGGGAAGCACGCACCGGGGTGAAGAGGCGATCCTGCTGGAGATCTTCGTACGGCTGCGGAAAAAATACCCCGATCTGGTGCTGATCATCGCTCCGCGCCATCCCGAGCGGTTCGAGGAAGTGGGCGGCCTGATCACGAGCAGCGGGTTCGAATGCCAGCGGAGAACCAGGCTCAAGGGAACGGTGAAGGATGTTCTGCTCCTGGATACGATCGGCGAGCTGCGCGCCTTCTATGCGGTCTGCGACATCGCCTTCGTCGGCGGCAGTCTCGTCAAAGTGGGCGGCCACAACCTCCTGGAACCGGCGGCCATGAGGAAACCGGTCGTCTTCAGCAAGTACATGTTCAACTTCAAGGAGATCTCCGAGGCCATAGCGAACGCCGGCGGCGGCGTGATGGTCAGGGACAAGGAAGACCTCTATGTCCAGTTCGACGCCCTGCTTGCCGACCGGGCACGGTCCGCGGAGATGGGGGAGCGGGCCTACCAGGTCATTGCAGCAAATTCCGGCGCGACGGCCAGGACAATCGAAGCGGTGCAGGGACTGATCGGTGGTCTTTGATGCCCGATATATCGAAGAGGTGATGTACGGACGGAAACGGTCGGCTCTGCTCGAACTAATTCTTTCCGTCCTGTCCATGCCCTACCGGTTCGCCGTGGCCCTCAGGGATTGGGGATACCGGTCGGGAGTCCTGCGAACGAACAGGCTTCCCTGCAGGGTCATATCGGTCGGGAACCTGACCCTGGGAGGCACGGGCAAAACGCCGGCAGTGATGGCCGTGGCCGAGGTGCTGCTCCGAAAAGGGAGGAAGCCCTCGATCCTGAGCCGCGGATACGGACGATCTGCCGGCGATGCGGTCACCGTCGTGTCCGACGGGAAGGGAGCGAAGGCCGGCGTCGCGCAATCGGGGGACGAACCTGCGTTGATGGCCGCGCGGATGCAATCCGTTCCGGTGATCGTCGGCAGGGACCGCTTTGAAGCGGGGATGACGGCCGTTCAGCGGTTCCATCCTGATACGGCGATCCTGGATGACGGTTTTCAACACCGGCGGCTCAAGAGGGATGTGGACATCGTTCTGATCGACGCCTCGGATCCCTTCGGGAACGGAAAGCTATTTCCCGCAGGGATCCTGCGGGAACCCTTGGCATCGCTCAGACGGGCGAGCCTCGTACTGATCACCCGGACGGATATGGCAGCTGACCTGCGGGGCCTTAAGGAACAGATCGCCCGGTTCACGAAGGCGCCGTTGGTTTCCTCGCGCCACGCGCCTGCATACCTCTACGATACGGCGACAGGAGAGGAGAAACCGCTGACCGCGTTGCGCGGAACGGCGGTCTTTGCTTTTGCCGGGATTGCGCGGCCGGCTGCTTTTCTTCGCCTTCTCGCCTCCCTCGGCGCCGATGTCCGCGGACGGTCGGTCTATCCCGATCATTATGCCTATGCAAAGGACGATCTTGCGGACCTCTTTCAACAGGCCGTTGACTGCGGAGCGGTCCTCGTGGTGACCACGGAAAAGGACAGTGTGAAGCTTGCCGGCATGGCGCCTGAAGGCATCTGGGCGCTTCGGATCGATCTCGAAGTGGCTGAGCGGGATACCTGGGAAAGGGTCATCACCGGAGCATGAAAAAAGCGGTTTTTCTGGACAGGGACGGAACGGTCAACGTCGAGGTCGGCTACTTGAGCGACCTGAGACAGCTGCAGCTTCTTCCCGGAGCAGGCCGGGCCGTTGCCCGGCTCAATAACGCCGGTTTCCTCGTCGTCCTTATTACGAACCAGTCCGGCGTTGCGCGGGGATACTTTTCAGAATCCTTCGTGCACGATACCCACGACCTCCTGAAACAGATGCTGGCTGCAGAAGGCGGCCGTCTCGACGGCGTGTATTATTGTCCTCATCATCCCCGTTCCGGGAATTCCCCCTATACCCGGGAATGCGACTGCCGCAAACCGGCGACGGGTCTTCTGGACCGCGCTTCGATGGACCTGGGCATCGATCTCTCACAATCCTATATGGTCGGCGACAAGTGGAGCGACGTGGAACTCGGCCAGCGGGCCGGCTGCCGCTCCATCCTCGTCCGAACAGGATATGGGGCGGACGAGCCCGGAAGCGTGCGGCCCCCGCAGATCAAAGAACCTGATCATGTCGCGGACGGGCTCGAAGAAGCGGTAACGTGGATCCTGGACAGGGACAAGGCCGACGATGAAGCTTGATGCGAAGAAGATCCTCGTGATGCGCTACCGGTTCATCGGGGACACGGTCCTGACCGTGCCGTTCCTCCGGAACCTGCGCGCCGCCTTCCCGCAGGCGCGGATCGACCTCATGCTCGAACCCTTTTCCGGCCAGGTGATCGAGGGCTGCCCCTATGTGGACCGGATCATTCCTTTCGAGCTCAAGACCATCCATAAGTACAGCACGCAAACGGACCGCGGCAAACTGGCCGCCTACCGTTCCTATCTCCGGCTGCTTCGCGAGGAACGGTATGACGCTGCTTTTGTCCTGAAACGGTCTCTGTCCAGCGCGCTCCTGGTCTGGATCGCTCGCATACCCCGCAGGATCGGATTCGCCACGGAAGGACGGGGACTCCTGCTCACCGATCGCGTTGTCTATCGTCAGAATCAGCATGAGGTAGAGAACTTTCTGGATTGCCTGAGGGCAGTCCAGACGCCGATAGGTTCCACGAAGCTGGAACTCTGGCCCTTACCGGAGCACGAAACCGCGGCACGGGAACGATTCCGAGCGGCCGGATGGCGCGAAAATGAGTGCAGAGTCGTCATCCACGCCGCAGCGAGTCTGCCGGCGAAGCAATGGCCCCTCGACCGCTTTGCCCACGTGATGCGGAAACTGCGGGAACAGGGGACCGTGCGCTTTGTCTATACGGGCGCGAAAAACGACAGCGCCCTGTACGAGGAGATCGAGCGGCTGGGAGACTTCGGCGGTTTGAACCTCTGCGGGAAAGCGTCGCTCCGCGAGAATGTCGCTGTGTACCGGAACTGCGATCTCTTCTTCGGCGTGGATTCGGGACCCATGCACATGGCGGCTGCTGCCGGCATCCCGGTCGTCGCGCTCTTCGGACCCACGGACGAACGGAAGTGGGGGCCCTGGGGGGAGGGCCACGTGATCCTCTCGAAGCGGCTGGCCTGTCATCCCTGCAAGCCGCACAAATGCGCGACGCGTGAATGCATGGAAAAGATCACGACGCAGGAGGTCCTGACAGCGCTCGAGCCGAAGCTTCGTGCTGTCATCGCCGGGAAAGGACGGACGACATGAAGGCGACGCTTTCCGTCGTGATCGTCGCCATGAACGAGGAAGCGAACATCGAACGCACGCTCGAGAGCGTCCGGTTCGCCGACGAGATCATTGTTCTCGATTCGGGCAGCACGGACCGGACCGTGGAGATCTGCAGGAGATATACGGACAAGGTCTTTCATCAGGGCTGGCTGGGTTTTGCCGGCCAGAAGAATGCCGGAATCGAACGCGCTTCAGGCGACTGGATCCTGAGCCTCGATGCCGATGAGCCGATCGAGGATGCTTTGGCAGAGGAGATCACGGAAATCGTTGCCTCGCCCGGATCCGGCGACGGCTACCGGATCCCCAGGAAGACTATGTTTCTCGGAAAATGGATCCGCCACGGCGGATGGTATCCGGACTATAACCTGCGCCTCTTCCGCAAGGGGAAGGGACGGTTCGAGGAACGGCGCGTACATGAGGCGCTCCGGGTCAACGGAACCGTGGGACGGACGAACCATGCCATTGTCCATTATTCCTATCCTGATCTCGCTTCCTTCATCAAGACGATGAACAACTATTCAAGCCTTGCCGTGGATGTCATGGCGGAAAAGGGGATCCCGGCCTCCGCCGCGTCCTGGCCCATGATCATGTGCCGGCCTGTTCTGACCTTTCTGTACAAATACATCGTCCGGGGAGGATTCCTGGACGGGAAGCACGGTCTTATCCTGAACCTCTACCATGCCTACTACGTGTTCGCGAAATATTCCAAGGCCTGGGAACGCACGATCAGGAGGAGGACCTGACCGTGGCGGAGATGAGGATCCTCTTTGTAAACAATTTCCGGGGCAGGGGCGGGGGAGAGGAATTCCTGCGGGATCTCCTTCCCGGGCTTGCGGCGAAAGGCGTCTCCGTGGGGCTGGTCTGCCGTCCCGGCACGCCGCTGGTGACCATGTTCCAGGGAAGCGACATTACCGTCTATCCGACGGACCGCTCGGGCATGAAGGGCCTTAGCTCGCTCTTCCGTATCGCCGGAATTGTCCGGAAACACCGCTACCAGCTCATCAACATCCAGCGCGGACACGACATCATTCAGTCCTGGCTCGGTACTGCTCTCTCGGGCACGCGGCCCGTCCTGCTCTACACGCCGCAGGTGCCGGAATTTCTCCGGTCCAAGCTCCTGCTCCGGCGCATGGATGCCGTCGTGACCATCTCCCGGTATATCCGCGACCGCCTTGCGGAATTCGATCCCCGGATCGGCACGCGCACCACGATCCAGTACTACGGCATCGACACCGACGCGATCCGGCAGGATGCTGCGCCTTCCGGCGCGCTGCGAAAGCGGTTCGGCCTCCGGCCCGGAACGAAGCTCATCGGCTCGGTCGGCGACCTCTGGAAGAACCAGATCGAGTTTCTCGACGCGCTCATGCTGCTCCGGAAGCGGTTCGGAGATGTCCGCTATGTTCTGGTAGCTTCGGAGACCGGCATCGGCCAGATCGAGATATTCAGAAAACGCGCTGCAGAGCTGGGGCTGACCGACGCGATACTCTGGGCGGGAAGGCTTGCGAAGACGGACATGCTTGCGTTCTATGCCGACCTTGATCTCGCGGTCAGCACGTACCGGAACGAAGGATTCGGCATCTGGATCCTCGAGGCAATGGCCATGGGCAAACCGGTCGTTGCCTTCAACGCAGGCGGCATACGGGATTCGCTGGAAGGCAGCCCCAGCGGCGTCCTGGTCGACGGCGGTGCGGCAGAAATGGCTGATGCCATCGCCGGGCTTTTACAGGACACCGTCAGGTATCGCCGCATGGCGGAGGCCGCGCCGGGATGGGTGCGATCACATTTCAGCAGGGAGCGGATGATCGACGACTATTACGCGTATTTTGCGGGCCTCATAGCCGGCGGCAAACGATGAAGATTCTCCAGATGATATCGAAGAACGACCGGTACGGGGCGCAGCGCATCTTCCTGGACCAGGTCGCTGCCCTGCGGCTGCTGGGGCATGAGGTCATCGTTGTCGCACGGGGGGCGGAAGGATATGTAGCCGATTCAGTCCGCGCCATGAACGATGTGCCCTATTACGGCATTCCGCTCAAAGGCGCGCGGGATCTGCTGTTCCTGCGCCATCTGATCAGGGAGAACAGCATCGACGTTGTGCATTCGACGCTCGACCGCGCCGATTATTTCGGCATCTTCGCATCGAAACTGACCCGGTGCCCGGTGGTCAGCACCATGATGGTGCCGCGGGTCCATCACGGGTACCGGTTCATGAAGCGTATAGGGGTCTTAAGCAGGATGCAGCGGGATATCCTGATGAAACACCGGATTCCGGCGGAGAAGATCACCCTGCTCAGGCCGGGCATCGATGTCGATCGTTTCCGGAGCCCCGATCCGGTCCGGCGCCAGGGATGGAAGACGAACCTGCGCGCTGATTCCTTCAGTGTCGTATTCTGCCACATTTCGAGCATGCTGCCCCGGAAAGCTCACGACATCTCAATCGCGCTGACGGCAGCGTGCAAAGGGCGGGGAGAAAACCCGCTCCTCGTGGTTATCGGCGATCCCCTGACGGGAAGCTATTACGATCAGCTTCTGAAGAGTATCTGGGATGCCGGCCTTACGGCCAATGTGGTCTTTACGGGGTGGACCGCCGATGTGCCCGAGATCCTGAGTCTGAGCCATTTCACCGTCCTGCCGTCGGAGAACGAAGCGCTCGGTGTCGTGCTCATGGAGGGCATGGCTGCCGGAACGCCGGTCATTGCGCGCGAGGCAGAAGGGGGAGCGGAGCTGGTCGAGGACTACGAAAGCGGATTCCTTTATCGCCCTGCCGAGGGAGTGGAGCCGCTGGCGGAGAAGATCGTGCAGCTCCTGCACGACGAGCCTCGCTATGCGAAGCTGAGGGAGCATTGCCGGGAAACGGCTCACCGGGAGTTCTCCATGGAACGTTTCGGGAAAAGGCTGCTCTCGTTGTATCAACGGTGAGCAGTGCTTGACAGCTCCGGCCAATAATGCTACAAAGTGCGTTGTCGGATAAACGGAGATCTCGTGGATACAGTCCTGGTTACTGGCGGAGCAGGGTACATCGGCAGCCATGTGGTGAAAAACCTCGCTGCAGAAGGCTATCGCGTTGTCGTCTTCGATAATCTGAGCACGGGATTCCGGGACTCTGTGCTCGCAGGCGACCTCGTCGTGGGCGATCTTGCCGACAGCGCGGCCCTGGACGAACTCCTCCGGACCTTCCGGCCTGCGGCGGTCATGCATTTCGCCGCAAACATCGAAGTCGGCGAATCGGTTCGCGATCCGCTCAAGTACTACCGGAACAACGCGGCGAACACCGTCAATCTCCTCGCAGCGCTTGCACGGGAGGGAGTGAGAAAGTGCATTTTTTCCTCCACTGCAGCGGTCTACGGGATTCCCGACACGATTCCGATCAGGGAATCTGAGCCGATCCGTCCGATCAATCCCTATGGTCAGGCAAAAGCGTTCGTAGAGAAGGTGCTCGAAGACTGCAGCCGGAGCGGCGACATCGATTATGTTTCGCTCCGGTACTTCAACGCTTCGGGCGCTGATCCCCAGGGTCGGATCGGAGAACGCCATACCCCCGAATCCCACCTGATCCCCCTGACGCTCAAGGCTGCGCGTGGAGCGCGCAGGAACATCACGGTCTTCGGGAGCGATTACGCGACGCCGGACGGGACCTGCGTGCGCGATTACATCCACGTGGAGGACCTGTCGTCTGCCCATCTGCTTGCGCTTGAGCACCTGCTGCAGGGCGGGGAGAGCGGCGCATTCAATTGCGGCTACGGACACGGCTACTCGGTCAGCGAAGTGATCGAAACGGCAAAGCGCGTGACCGGCGTCGAAATTCCCGTGGAACTGTCCGGCCGGAGGCCCGGCGATCCTCCCGTTCTGGTGGCGGACAGCACGGGGCTGCAGCAAGCGCTGCACTGGAAACCCCGGCACGATGATCTGGAGTTCATCGTCAGAACGGCGTGGGAATGGGAGCGAAAGCAGTCCTGAAGAAGCAGGTTCATCCTTGTTCGAAGGAAGGATACTCTATGTACGCAGTAATCATGGCAGGCGGATCGGGAACGCGGTTCTGGCCGATGTCCCGGGAAAAAATGCCGAAGCAGCTTCTCAAGATCGGCGGAGAGGACACGCTGATCCAGCAGACCGTTGACCGCGTGCTGCCGCTCATCGACCGCAAAAGCGTATTTATCGTCACCAACCAGGGGATTGCCGGAGACATCGAGCGGCAGCTCGCAGAACGGTTCGGCGGCTCCTGGGCGCAGAACTTCATCCGCGAGCCGCAGGCGAAGAACACCGCTCCGGCTTTGGGCCTGTCCGCGGTGCACCTGAACCGGATCGATCCTGAGGGGATCATGATCGTTCTCTCGGCGGATCACGCCATCAAGAATCCCGGGGCTTTTCTTTCCTGCCTGTCCGCGGCGGCGGGTGCGGCGCGGCAGGGGTACCTCGTCACCCTGGGGATCAAGCCCGGAAGGCCCGAGACAGGATACGGGTATATCAAGGCGGGCGCAGCCTGCAGCGAGCCGGGGATTTCCGGCGTTTTCCGCGTGGAGCGTTTCGTCGAAAAGCCGGACCGCCCGACCGCGGAGGAGTACCTCCGCTCCGGCCAGTATTACTGGAACAGCGGCATGTTCGTCTGGAAGGTCTCGACGTTCCTTGAGGAGGTCGCCCGCCACATGCCTGCCCTCAACGACGGGCTCCGGGAGATACAGAAGGCGATCGGCAGCGGCCGCGAGGCAGATACGATCCGGGAGGTATTCTCGCGCCTGCCGTCGGAGTCTGTGGATTACGGCATCATGGAAAAGACATCCCGCGCAGCCGTGGTTCCGGCGGACATCGGCTGGTCCGATGTGGGGAGCTGGACCGCGCTCGAAGAGGTCACGGAGAAGGACGGCCAGGGGAACATCATTACGGGCAATGTGATCAATATCGGCAGCACCGATTCGGTCATCTATGCCGATCAGCGCCTCGTGGCCACCATCGGGCTCAAGGACGCGGTCGTCGTGGATACGCCCGATGCCACGCTCGTCTGCACCAAGGAGCGGGCGCAGGACGTGAAGAAGGTCGTCGATGAATTGAAGAAGCGGAACGCCGAGGAGCACGTGACGCACCGCACGGTCTATCGACCCTGGGGCAACTACACGGTGCTCGAGGAGGGCGATCGGTACAAGATCAAGCGCATCGTGGTCAATCCGGGCGCAAAGCTTTCCCATCAGCTGCATCATCACCGGAGCGAGCATTGGGTGGTCGTGACCGGAACGGCATGGGTCACGAACGGCGACCGGGAATACGACGTCCATCCCAACGAGAGCACCTATATCCCCATCTCGGCAAAACACCGGCTCGAGAACCGGGGCAGGATCCCGCTCCAGATCATCGAGGTGCAGAACGGGGAATACCTGGGCGAGGATGATATCGTCCGCCTCGATGACGATTATAACCGCCACGATCAGAAGAAACTCTCGCCGCTGCCGGAGCTGCCGAAATGACGACCGCCTTCAGTGCAGAGATTTTCAGAGAATACGACATCCGCGGCATTGCCGACCGCGATCTGACCGGCGCCGTTATCGAGTCCCTCGGCAGGGCTTTTGCGCGGTACTTGGGCCCCGACGGTCCCCGGCAGGTGACGGTGGGGTATGACGCGCGGCTGAGTTCTCCGCGGCTGCGGGATGCGATCAGCAGAGGGCTTTCTGCTTCAGGGCTCGCCGTGGTCGACCTCGGCCTCTGTCCCACGCCGGCGCTGTATTTTTCTCTCTATCACCTGAAGCCGGGCGCAGGCGTCATGATCACGGGAAGCCATAACCCCGCTGAATTCAACGGCTTCAAACTCTGCGTGGGCAAGGAAACGATCTATGGCGAAGAGATCCAGAAGCTGCGCCGCATCATGGAAGAGTTGGGGAGGGAGGGCGGTGACCGAAAACCGGGGGAAAAAGGCAGCATCACGACCCACCCGATCCTGCCCGATTACCGGGCGGAGCTGAAAGAGCGGTTCCGTGACGTCGCTGACGTAAGCCTGACGGTTGTCGTGGATTCGGGGAACGGGACCGCCGGTCCGGTCGCTCCCGAGGTTTTGCGGAGCATGGGCTGCACGGTCATCGAGCTCTTTTCCGATCCTGACGGCCGGTTCCCGAACCACCATCCCGATCCGACGATCCCCAAGAACCTGACCGCACTGACGGCGGCGATGAAGGAGCACCGGGCCGACATGGGCATTGCCTTTGACGGCGATTCGGACCGCATCGGAGTTGTGGACGAGCAGGGGCAGATCCTCTGGGGCGACCAGCTCATGGTGCTTTTCTCGCGGGATATCCTTCAGACGAGGCCGGGAGCAACCTTTGTATCGGAGGTCAAGTGCTCCCAGACCATGTATGACGATATCCGGAAGAACGGCGGCAAAGCGATCATGTGGAAAACCGGTCATTCGCTGATCAAGGCGAAGATGAAGGAGGCCGGCGCCGCGCTTGCGGGAGAAATGAGCGGTCATATGTTCTTCGCTGACCGGTATTTCGGATACGATGATGCGATCTATGCCGCCTGCCGGGCCGTGGAGCTGCTCCAGAAGACCCGGAAACGGACCGGCCGCAAGGAAACGCTCAGCAGCCTGATCGCCGACCTTCCCCGAACCTTCTCCACGCCGGAGATCCGGTTCGATTGTCCCGATAACGTCAAGTTCAAGGTCGTGGACCGCATGAGGTCCCTTTACAACGGTCAGTCCCGTCTTCCTCTGGCGACCCGCGAAGTGATCACCGTTGACGGCATTCGTGCTGTCTTCGAAAAGGGGTGGGGACTGGTACGCGCATCGAACACCCAGCCGGTCCTCGTCATGCGCTTCGAAGCAACAGACCAGGCATCGCTCGAACGGATTCGCTCGGTCATGGAAGAACAGGTCAAAGCCTCAGTTCAAGCCTTAAACTGAAATCAGCCTCCCTTTTCCGCCGATATTCCTTAGTTCATGGCACGAAGTGTACGAACAGCTCTTATATGTCAACCTACAGCAAGGATAATGGTTGACAATGAATGCGGTGCAGGATAGTCTGTGGGTCTAACGAGGTGACGAAAGTGCGACAAACGATTACACGCCTTGCAGATGCAGTGATTCAAGGGGTCCCGCTTTCCCGGGAAGATGCGCAGAAACTAGCTGCGCTGAACTCCGGCGTTCTTCCCGACCTCTTTGCATCGGCATCGCGGATCCGCGGGCATTTCCGGAAGAATACCGTGGATATCTGCTCCATCATCAATGCCAAATCAGGCGCCTGCAGCGAGGATTGCCGCTATTGCGCCCAATCATCTCATTACCACACCGATGCTCCCGTCTATCCGCTCGTGGATATCGCGCGAATGGAAGAAGCGGCGTCAACAGCGCGCAGGAACGGCGCCCGGAGATTCTGCATCGTTACGAGCGGACGGGGCATTGATGACGACGAAGACCTCAGGAATATCGGTCGGGGCATCGAGCGCGTTGCAGCCGTCGGCCTGTCACCCTGCGCGACCCTCGGCGCGCTGACCAGGGACCAGCTCCGCTATCTTCGGGATGCAGGGCTCAAGCGGTATCATCACAACATCGAGACGTCGCGGGAATATTTCCCGGAGATCTGCTCGACCCACAGCTTCGACGAACGACTAGGCTTGCTCCGGGAAGCACAGGACCTGGGCCTGTCGGTCTGCAGCGGCGGTATCCTGGGCATGGGCGAATCCATGGCAGACCGGGTGAGCATGGCCTTCACGTTGCGCGACCTTGCCGTTGATTCGGTTCCCTTGAATCTTCTCATGCCCATCGAGGGCACGCCGCTCGGCGCCGTTGCGCCGATCCCGCCGCTGCAAGCGCTTCATGCCATCGCCTTGTTCCGGTTCATCCTGCCCTCCCGGGAGATACGGATCTGCGGAGGAAGGGGATCGGCGCTGGGACAGCTTCATCCGATGATCTTCCTCGCCGGCGCCGACGGATTCATGATCGGCAATTATCTGACGAGAACCGGCCTCGCTCCTGAAGATGATCTCAAGATGCTGCGCGATCTTGGCCTGGAGCCGCTGTCCTGATGGGCGATCTTCCTCTGTACAGCATACGCATGCGCGCCGCGTCGGGGGAGCGGCATCTTTCGGGCGCAGAACGGATCGTGCATGCTTCTGAGCTGCAGTCCGCGGCAGGCCAGCTCATCGACCGTGCGCTCGGAAAGGGGATTGCACCAGAACGGATCGTGGTGACCATCGACAGATTGGATCCCGCCGGGCTGCGGACCCTGAGCAGTCTTGATCTTCTTGCGATAGAGACGGACTCTGTTCCGTCTTCCAGGCAGTTGGCTCGATCCCTTCTGGAGCGGGCAGGCGTCTCCTCAGCTGCGATGGATGCCGCCATAAGCGCTCTGGATGCGGGCCCTGCGCCGGACGGCGGGAACATGCGCGGCGCTATGATCATCGATGCCGCGACGGGCCTTCGGCTGGAGCAGGACCAGGCAAGGGGGATCAGGGCATCGCGGGTTGATTGGACGAAGGATGCCTTAAAGGCCGTTGAAGGTGAGCTGGCGGCGATCGGGCTCACGCACATCCGGACGAGGGAAGCACTTGCGCTCGCGTCGAAGATCAGCCGGGCGCCCGGCCTGCTCGCGGAACTCTGCTGGTCCGATGATCCTGACTATACAACGGGATATGTGGCTTGGGCGGCTCTTGGGTATCTGAGGCTTCCTCATCTTAAGGCTCCTGGGATTGCCAAGGGGGGGAGAGCCTGGTTCGTCGACCGCGCTCTTTTCGACCATGAAGCATTTCGCGCCTTTCTGGAAGATGTCCCGGTGTTGCTCGAACATCCGGGAGTCTTCAGAAGAATATCCAGTTTTGAAGATGTGCTCTAACCGATCTTATGTTCGAAAATGAATGTGAAGAATTGGGCCGGCAGGGCCTGCTTCGGATGCTCCGCAGGATCGATTCCTCCCAGGGACCGTCGGTCATCCTGGAAGGCCGCGAGGTCGTGCTTCTCTGCTCCAACAACTATCTGGGCCTTGCCGAACATCCTCGTTTACGTCAAGCTGCGCAGGATGCTATCGAACGGTACGGCTTCGGATCAGGCGCTTCGCGGCTCATTTCGGGAACCATGAGCCTCCATGAGGAACTGGAAGCGCGCATCGCCCGGTTCAAGGGCACGGAGGCAGCGATCCACTTCAATTCCGGCTACGCGGCGAATACCGGCGTCATCCCGTCCCTTGCCGGAGAGCGGGACGCCCTGTTCAGCGACAGCCTGAACCACGCAAGCATCATCGACGGCTGCCGCCTGAGCAAGGCGCGCACCTTTGTATACCGACACAACGACATGAGCCACCTGGAAGATCTTCTCCGGGTCTGGAACGGACAGGGCAGGAGGGCGATCGTCACGGACGGCGTCTTCAGCATGGACGGAGACCTTGCGCCGTTGCCGGAGCTTGTTTCGCTCGCGGAGAAATACAATGCCCTGGTCATGGTCGATGACGCTCACGGGACCGGCGTGTACGGCCTTCGGGGCAGGGGCACGGTCGAGCATTTCGGTCTCCAGGAACGCATCCCGGTCCAGATGGGAACGCTCGGCAAGGCCTTGGGCAGTTTCGGCGCCTATGTCGCGGGGGACCACGGCCTGATCCGATACCTGCTGAATTCCGCCCGCAGCTATATGTTCAGCACGTCGCTTCCGCCCGCGGTCTGCGCTGCATCGATGGCGGCGATCGAGCTGGTGGACACCGAACCCTGGCGAAGGGAACGGCTCTGGCAGGTCCGGGAACGTTTTGTTACCGGCCTGGCACGACGAGGCGTGGCTGTTCCGGGATCGCCTTCCCCGATCATTCCTGTCCCTGTGGGCGACGCGGACAAGGCGGTGGCTGCCGCTGACCGGCTGTTTCAGGAAGGAATCTTCGCCCCGGCGATCAGGCCTCCCACGGTTCCACCGGGTACCTCCCGGATCAGGGCTACGGTCATGGCTTCGCACAACGATTCCCAGATCGATCAGGCGATCGATGTTTTCGGCAAGCTTGCGGACGAGGGATTCTTCAGGAAGGCGCGCCATGGATAGCCGCGTGGTGCTCGTTACCGGTTCATCGCGGGGGCTCGGCAAAACGATAGCGCTCCGGTTCGGTTCAGCCGGCGGGCGTATCGCCGTGCATTACCGGGAGCGGGAGAAAGAAGCGAGATCAACGGAAAAGGCGATCGTGGCGTCGGGCGGAGAAGCAGCGTGCTTCCGTTGTGATGTCACCGACTTTTTGCAGGTGCGCAGGCTGGCAGAGCAGGTGATGGGGCGCTGGGGCAGGATCGATGTGGTGGTGAACAACGCGGGAATCACGCAGGACGGGCTTGCGATCCGTCTGTCCGAGGAGGACTGGGACTGCGTGGTGGGAACGAACCTTTCCGGTCCCTTTGCCGTGATTCAGGCTGTTGCGGCGCCTATGATGAAACAGGGGGACGGGAGCATCATCAATATCGCGTCGATCAGCGGCCTTCAGGGCCGGCAGGGACAGGCGAATTACAGCGCAGCCAAGGCGGGCCTCATAGGCCTGACGAAAGCATCGGCCCGGGAACTGGGGCGGTTCAATATCCGGATCAACGCAGTGCTTCCGGGATTCCTGGCAACGGATATGGGACAGACCGTCGAGCCCGGCATGCGGGAGCGGATCATGGCAGACCATGTCCTGGGCAGAACCTCTGAGGCTGGTGAAGTAGCCGAGTTCATTTACCGGCTCTCCCTGATGCGGAATGTTTCGGGACAAGTCTTCAACATCGACAACAGGATCCTATGAGCAGGGGTATTTTCATCACCGGCACGGATACGGGCGTGGGGAAGACCTGGATTGCCGCCGGGATTGCCCAGGCATTCCGGACATCCGGCATCGATGTGGGCGTCATGAAACCGGCAGAAACGGGCTGCCGCACCCGCAGGGGTGAACTCATTCCCTCAGATGCACTAATCTTGTCCGAAGCAGCTGGGACCAACGATGCCCTTGGCTTGGTGAATCCGTATCGGTTTCGGCTCCCCTTGGCGCCGGCGGTGGCTGCGAGTCAGGAAGGCAAGCGCATCGACATGAAGCGGATCCTTACCTGCTATAGGGAACTGCAAAACAAGCACGCCTGGATGGTCGTGGAAGGAGCGGGGGGTATCCTGGTGCCCTTGACCAGCCGTCTTACCTATCTGGATCTCGCCGCAGCCCTCGGGTTGCCGGTGCTCGTCGTCGCCCGTCCCGGACTGGGAACGATCAATCATACGCTGCTCACAATCATGGCGCTCCGTTCGCGGAAGATGCCTATTGCAGGGATCGTGTTCAATGACAGCAGCGGTGGGGCAAGAGGACTTGCGGAACGTAGCAGCTCCTCGGTCATCGAGCGCATAGCCGGTGTGTCCATTCTGGGATCGACACGGTTTGGTCAGAAAGATCTTTCTTCCGTCGCCCGTCAACTCCTTCGCGGCATCTGATCGCTCGTTCCTTCCGACAAAATTGGTCAAGGCACTACTCAGCGTTATTTCTCCCTCTGGCAACATCACAGAAGATCTTTCCCCAGATCTTCGAGAGGCCCGTCAACAGCGGGTCGATCGGCATTTTTCTCCATCATGCAACGAGTGATAGAACAGAAAACGCTTCGCATGCAGACAAATAATATTGGTGAATATTGCCTTGACCCTGCCCCTCACGGTTGGTACCATGTTCCAGGCATTATACGTCCGGTTGCAGAAAAGTTCTTTTATCCGAATGAATTTCGTCTCGGAAATTAATTAGCTTGACTCCAGCTTAACCTATTGTTATTATACTGTTTTCATTATCCATCCCCTTCGCTGAAAGCGTGGTCATGGATCATGATTTTCAGCAAAGCGCCCACCTCCTATTTGTATGAATGAAATGCATGATTCTCGCCGATGGTTCGCTGTCCACGTAAAGTCGAGGCATGAGTTCATGGTCAGGGAACGGCTGGTAGGAGCGGGCACAGAGGTTTTTTTTCCGACGGTCGAGAAACTGCAGAAATGGACAGACCGTACGAAGGCCGTGCGGTTTCCGCTCTTTCCCGGATATCTGTTCGTGCATATTGATGGCAGCCAGCAGGGCAGACTGGTTGTTCTGAAAACGAAGGGCGTAGTTCAATTCCTCGGCTCGACGCCGGGCGAGCCGGAGCCCGTTCCCGATGAACAGATCCAGACCCTGATCAAAGTGACGGAGTCACAGGTGCAGCTCGATCCCTATCCCTATCTGCGGGAAGGCCAGCGCGTACGGATTTCCCGCGGGCCGCTTGCAGGGATCGAGGGGCTCCTGGAAACAAAGAAGGACCGCCATGTTCTGGTCCTCTCTGTCGACATTCTTCGCCAGAGCACGTCCCTGACGATTGACGCGGCGGATGTTGAAGAACTATAGCGGCGGCGGCTCCGGCCGGGCTTGCGTCTTGGCGCCGCGATCTCCGAAGAAACATGCTGCCCTCATCGGCCACTGTCTCCTGTGACTGAGAGGGCGGAGCTGTGCCGGTGGGCATCACCGGATCACAGGAATCCAAAGGAGGACAAGGTGACGCTACTCGAAAAGATCACATCACGGAACGCGCGAATCGGGATCATTGGTCTTGGGTATGTTGGGTTGCCGCTGGTCATCGAATTCTGCAAGGCCGGTTTCAAGGCAACGGGATTCGATCTGGATCCTGCAAAGATTGCGAAACTCAGTGAAGGGAAGAGCTACATCAAGCACATCGACGCGCAGCGGATCGCGGCGGTCAGATCGTCCTTCACGCCCACGGCCGATTTTTCTCTGCTCCGCGACATGGACTGTATCGTCATCTGCGTGCCCACGCCGCTCAATAAATACCGCGAGCCGGACATGTCTTACGTGTTCAATACCACGGAGACGGTTGCCAAATATCTTCGCAAGGGCCAGCTCATTTCTCTGGAGTCAACGACCTATCCCGGCACGACAGACGAGGACATGCGGGCTATCCTGGAGCGGACAGGCCTGAAAGCTGGCCAAGATTTCCACCTTGCATTCTCTCCGGAACGGGAAGACCCCAACAATCCGGATTTCTCCACGAGCACGATTCCCAAGGTCGTCGGCGGCTATACCAAGGCCTGCCTGGAGGTCGCCAAGGCGCTGTACGATACGGTCGTGGTCAAGACTGTACCCGTATCATCCACAAAGGCGGCCGAAGCGACGAAGCTGCTTGAGAACATCTATCGCGGGGTGAACATTGCTCTGGTCAACGAGCTCAAGATGCTCTTCGACCGAATGGGCATCGACGTGTGGGAAGTGATCAACGCGGCCAAGACCAAACCCTTCGGATTCCAGGCCTTCTACCCGGGGCCGGGTCTCGGAGGCCACTGCATTCCCATCGATCCCTTTTACCTGACGTGGAAAGCTCGCGAGTTCGATTTCTCGACGAAGTTCATCGAGCTTGCCGGAGAAATCAACACCCGCATGCCCTACTACGTGATCGAACGCACGATGGAAGCGCTCAATGCGCGGGGCAAGAGCATCAAGGGAGCAAAGATCCTGATCCTCGGCATTGCATACAAGAAGAACGTGGACGACATGCGCGAGTCGCCGTCGATGAAGCTGATCGAACTATACCGTGAACGGGACGCGGTGGTGGATTACAGTGATCCCTACATCCCGTCAATCCCGAAACTGCGGAAATACAACTATGATATGAAATCCATTCCGCTCACGCCGGAGTCTATTAAAAGCTACGACGCAGTCGTCGTGGCCACGGACCACAAGGATTTCGAT
Source organism: Nitrospirota bacterium (assembly GCA_021814615.1). Classification (GTDB taxonomy): domain Bacteria; phylum Nitrospirota; class UBA9217; order UBA9217; family UBA9217; genus JAKAHZ01. Next base: position 23,635 of record JAKAHZ010000009.1, read on the forward strand.
TACCCGTTGATCCGGCAGCATGCTTCACTTATCGTCGACACGCGGAACGCCATCGGCGTGGGTCTGGGCGATGAAAAGGTCGTCAAAGCTTGATAGCAGGCGGGATCGTCATCGTCTCGTATTACTGAAGTGACCGGTAACGGTTTTCGGCAGGGCAAGGCCGGTCGGCCCTGATTCAAAAAGGAGGGTACAGGAATTTGAAGACAGCACTCGTAACGGGTATCACCGGACAGGATGGGGCCTATCTCGCGGAATTTCTGCTGAAGAAGGGGTACATCGTCCACGGCATCAAACGCCGAGCATCGCTGTTCAACACGAACAGGATCGATCATCTGTACCATGATCCGCACGTGAAAGGGCTGAATTTCACCCTGCACTACGGAGACCTGACGGATTCCACAAATCTTATCCGGATCATTCAGGAGGTCCAGCCCGACGAGATCTACAACCTTGCCGCCCAGTCGCACGTCAAGGTTTCCTTTGAGACGCCGGAATACACAGCCAACGCAGATGCCGTCGGCACCCTGAGACTGCTTGAGGCGATCCGGATCCTCGGCATGGAGAAGAAGACGAGATTCTACCAGGCATCGACATCGGAACTTTTCGGCAAAGTCCAGGAAACGCCGCAAAAGGAAACGACGCCTTTCTATCCGCGCAGCCCCTATGCGGTGGCGAAATTATACGGCTACTGGATCGTCGTCAATTACCGGGAAGCGTACAACATGTACGCCTGCAACGGCATCCTGTTCAACCATGAATCGCCGCTCCGCGGCGAGACCTTTGTGACGCGCAAGATCACCCGCGCCGTCGCGCGGATCAAGCTCGGCCTGCAGGAAAAGATCTTCCTGGGGAATCTGAGCGCGAAGCGCGATTGGGGACATGCGTCCGATTACGTGGAAGCGATGTGGCTGATGCTGCAGCAGGACCAGGCCGAAGATTATGTTGTTGCCACCGGCGAAACCCATTCGGTGCGCGAATTCGTCGAACGGGCCTTCGCGGAAATCGGCATCACCATCCGGTGGCAGGGAACGGGGGCGGACGAAAAGGGAATCGATGCCAAGACCGGAAAAGTGATGGTCGAAGTCGATGCTCGGTATTTCCGGCCCACCGAGGTCGACCTCCTGCTTGGCGACCCTTCGAAGGCGAAGAACAAGCTCGGCTGGCAGCCCCGCGTCACCTTTTCGGAACTTGTGAAGGTCATGGTCGCTTCCGATCTCGAGGATGCGAAACGCGACGAACTCTGCAGACGGGAAGGGTTCCGGGTGCCGAATTTCCATGAATAAGTCGATGAAGATCTATGTGGCAGGCCACCGGGGACTCGTCGGATCAGCGCTGATCGCCAAGCTCCGGGAGCGGGGATACGATTCGATCGTCACCCGGACAAGCCGGGAGCTTGATCTCCGGCGGCAGGCCGACGTCGAGGCGTTCTTCGAGCGGGAGCGGCCGGAGCAGGTGTACCTTGCCGCAGCCAAAGTGGGCGGCATCCTGGCGAACAACACATACAAGGCGGAGTTCATCTACGATAACCTGATGATCGCCGCGAATGTGATCAACGCGTCCTACAAATTCGGCGTCAAGAAACTCCTGAACCTCGGCTCGTCGTGTATCTATCCGAAGTTCGCTCCCCAGCCGATGAAGGAGGAGCACCTGCTCACCGGCATGCTCGAACCGACGAATGAGCCCTATGCCATCGCGAAAATCGCTGCTATCAAGCTCTGCCGGTATTACAACGAGCAGTTCGGGACGAATTACATTTCCGTCATGCCCACCAACCTGTACGGGCAGGGCGACAATTTCGACCTTGCCAATTCTCACGTGCTTCCCGCACTCATCAGGAAGTTCCACGAGGCAAAGATCGCCAATGCGCCGTCGGTGACTCTCTGGGGAACGGGCGATCCTTTCCGGGAGTTTCTCTATGTCGACGATATGGCGGAGGCCTGCATCTTCCTGATGGAGAACCTCGACTACGGCCGGATCGGGGAGTTCGTGAATATCGGAACAGGCAAGGATTTGCGGATACGGGAACTGGCGCAGCTGGTAAAAAATATCGTCGGATTTTCCGGTCAGATCATCAACGACACGTCGAAACCCGACGGGACGCCGAAAAAGCTTCTCGATACCTCTCGTATCCGGTCCCTCGGGTGGGAACCGAAGGTGGGGCTCGAAGAGGGAATACGGAGGACCTATGCATGGTACCTCCAATCGTCGGCGATCAAAGGTCAGGGCCGGTGAAGGACATGACAAAACAAACGGGAAAGAAGAAGATACTGGTCACCGGAGCAGACGGCTTCATCGGCTCTCACCTGACCGAGGAACTGGCACGGCGGGGGTATTCTGTGCGGGCCTTCGTCCTGTACAATTCTTTCAACTCCTGGGGATGGCTCGAGCAGGCGGAACCGGAAGTCCTGAAGGCGATCGAAATCTTCTCGGGCGATGTGCGCGATCCCCACGGCGTGAAAAAAGCCATGACGGGCTGCGACGCGGTGCTCCATCTGGCCGCACTGATCGCGATCCCGTACTCCTATCATTCCCCGGACACCTATGTCGACACGAACATCAAAGGCACCCTGAACGTGCTGCAGGCGGCACGGGATCTCGGCGTCTCGAAGGTCGTTCATACCTCGACGAGCGAGGTCTACGGCACGGCGCGGTTCGTCCCGATCACCGAAGAGCATCCTTTGCAGGGCCAGTCTCCCTATTCGGCCACCAAGATCGGCGCTGACCAGATGGCGCTCTCCTTTCACGCATCCTTCAACACGCCGGTCGCGGTCATTCGTCCCTTCAACACCTACGGGCCACGTCAGTCGGCGCGCGCCGTGATCCCTACGGTGATCACCCAGATCGCAAACGGCTCACGGACCATCAAGCTGGGCTCGCTCCATCCCACGAGGGATTTCAATTACGTCGCCGATACGGTGCGCGGTTTCATCGCTGCCGCCGAATCGGAGAGCGGCATCGGCGAAGTCATCAACGTGGGGAGCAATTACGAGGTCTCCATCGGCGAGACGGTGCAGATGATCTCGGAGATCATGGGGGCGTCAATCGCCATCGAGACCGATGACGCGCGGATCAGACCGGACAAGAGCGAAGTGGAACGACTGTGGGCTGACAACGCGAAGGCAAAGCGCCTGCTCGGCTGGGAACCGCTGTACGGGGGGCGCGAAGGATTCCGCCGCGGGCTTGCGGAGACGATTGCTTGGTTCACCAAAGCGGAGAATCTGAAAGCGTATAAGTCCCATCTGTACAATCTATGAGCCGACTCGATCTCAACGCCGTTCTTGCCGCGATCCGGACCGTGCTTCCCGCAGGGGAGGGCATAATTGCGCTCCACGAGCCGCGGTTCAACGGCAATGAATGGGCCTATGTGAAGGAATGCATAGACACGGGCTGGGTCTCGTCGGTGGGGAAATACGTAGACCGCTTCGAGGAACTGCTCGCCGGGTTCACCGGTGCAAAACGCGCAGTGGCGGTCGTGAACGGCACGAGCGCGCTCCACATCTGCCTGCAGCTGGCAGGCGTGAAGCAGGGCGACGAGGTGCTTGTTCCCGACCTGACCTTCGTGGCCACGGCAAATGCGGTCTCCTATTGCGGCGCCGTGCCGCATTTCGTGGACAGCGAGATCCGGTCGCTGGGCATGGACCCGGCGAAACTGGATCTTTACCTTCGGGACATCGTCCGCATCGAAGGAGGCGAGGCGGTCAACCGGTTGACGGGTCGAAGGATCCACGCAGTGGTGCCCATGCATACCTTCGGCCATCCCGTCGACCTGGACAGCCTGGCCGAGGTCTGCGAACGCCACCGGATCGTCATGGTGGAGGATGCCGCGGAATCCCTGGGATCCTACTACAAGGGCAGGCATACCGGCAACCGGGGAAAAGTAGCCGCTCTCAGTTTCAATGGGAACAAGGTGATCACTACGGGCGGCGGCGGGGCGATCTTGACGAACGACGACGAACTGGGCCGGATCGCCAAGCATGTCACTACTACGGCGCGTGCGCCCCATCCCTGGCAGCTCGTGCATGACCGGATCGGCTACAACTACCGGTTGCCGAACATCAACGCTGCTCTCGGGTGCGCGCAGATCGAGGAACTTCCTGCTTTCCTCGAAGGAAAGCGGGAGCTTGCGAAGCGGTATGCAGCCGCTTTCTCCGGAATCTCCGGCCTGGCCTTTGTTACCGAGCCGTCCTATGGAAAGAGCAACTACTGGCTCAATGCCGTGATGCTCGACGAGGAGCATGCAGACCAGCGCGACGCGCTTCTGGACCTGACGAACAGGAACGGCATCCAGACACGGCCGTCATGGACGCTGATGCACCGGTTGCCCATGTATACTGAATGCCCGCGCATGGACCTGTCCGTCGCGGAAAGCATCGAACGGCGGCTTATCAACATCCCGAGCAGCGCGGTTCTGGGAAAGGATCAACAGCGTGCGTAAGATCTGTGTGGTGACAGGGACCCGTGCTGAATATGGACTGCTCTACTGGCTCCTCAAGGAGATTCAGGCAGATCCGGATCTTATACTCCAGATAATCGCGACCGGGATGCATCTTTCGCCTGAATTTGGGAATACCTATAGGGTAATCGAAGAAGACGGATTTATAATAGATGCGCGGGTAGAAATGCTTCTTTCCAGCGATACTCCTGTCGGCGTCACTAAATCTATCGGTCTAGGAATCATCGGATTTGCCGACGCATTTGAAAGACTGCGTCCTGATATCGTTGTGCTTCTTGGTGACCGTTTTGAGATACTAGCTGCCGCTCAAGCTGCTATGGTTGCAAGAATCCCGATTGCTCATTTGCATGGAGGAGAGGCGACGGAAGGACTGATCGACGAGGCTATTCGACATGCCGTGACCAAGATGGCACATCTTCATTTTGTCGCTGCTGAGCCGTATAGAAAACGCATTCTTCAAATGGGTGAACAGCCCGAACGAGTGGTGATTGCCGGTGCAATAGGATTGGATAACATCAAACGGCTGAAACTGCTGAGCAGGGAAGAACTTGAACAATCCATCGGGTTTTCGTTGGGTACGAGTTTTTTTCTAGTAACCTATCACCCTGTTACACTAAACAGCAGCGGACCCCGCAAAGCCATGGAAGAACTACTGAAGTCGCTTGATGCTTTTCCTGATGTTCGGATTGTTTTCACAAAGCCAAATGCCGACACTGACGGAAGACTCATCTGCGCCATGATCGATGCATATGCCGCCCTACATTCCAGTCGCGTTGTTGCTGTCACGTCCCTCGGACAGGTACGGTATCTGAGCGCATTGGCACATACGGCTATGGTCATTGGCAATTCATCGAGCGGCATAATCGAGGCCCCAGCTTTTCACAAACCAACGATTAACATCGGCGATCGACAGAAGGGAAGGCTGCGTGCGGGGACGGTCATCGACTGCGCCGAACGATCCGAAGCCATTACAGCCGCTATTCAATATGCACTGAGCCCCGTATTTCAGGAGCAATTGAAGAGCGCAACGTCACCCTATGGGTATGGAAATGCTTCAGTGGTGATTAAAGAATGCTTAAAGAGAGCTGATCTTGATGGTATTCTTCGAAAGTCTTTTTATGACATGAAAGGAATGCTGTGAAAATCGTATTTATCGGCTGTGTGCAGTCCAGCTACGCTTCTCTTAAACGTTTACTATCACTGAAGAACGTAGAGGTGATAGGTGTTGTCACGAAGAGCGCATCGCCTTTCAATGCCGATTTTCAGTCTTTGGAACCGTTGGCAAAAAGCAATAATATACCTTATTATCTGTCGTCGGGAAATGATCAGGATGCCATTGCGGAATGGATTCGTCCACTGCAGCCCGACGTCGCTTACTGCTTCGGATGGTCCCATCTTTTGAATCGCAAGATTCTCTCGCTGCCTGTTCTGGGAGTCATCGGATACCATCCGGCGGCATTGCCGCGCAATCGCGGAAGGCATCCGATTATCTGGGCACTCGCACTAGGACTTTCCGAAACAGCTTCAACATTTTTCTTTATGGACGAGGGGGCGGATTCTGGGGATATCCTCGATCAGCGCATAATCTCTGTAAATCCCGAGGATGACGCGGCCTCATTGTATCAAAAGCTCTTGAATACCGCCTTGGATCAGATTGAATCATTTACGCCACTATTGGCGTCTCGAAAGTTTACGCGCATTCAGCAGGACCATTCGCAGGCAAACTATTGGCGAAAGCGTTCGCGATCGGATGGAGAAATAGATTGGCGGATGTCCTCGACAGTCATACATAATCTTGTCAGAGCATTAAGTCGTCCCTATCCGGGAGCACACTGCTCGTACAAAGAAAAAGAAATCAAAGTTTGGAAAACAGCGGTTATTGCTCCCAGTGATCCTGAAATAAACAATTTGGAACCTGGTAAAGTCCTTGAGGCTGGTAATGGAAGTGTCATCATTAAATGTGGTGAAGGTGCTATTAAACTCCAAGAGCATGGCTTTCAACAACTTCCGGAAAAAGGGACATACATTTTATGAATGTTCTTGTGATTGCACCACATCCTGATGATGAGACGTTGGGCTGTGGCGGTACACTTTTGCGTCATGTTGCCGAAGGTGATTCGATTCATTGGATTATCGTTACACATGCGGCGGAAACGCTCGGATATTCGCAAGATTTCATTCGCAGGCGCGAGAGAGAGCTTGATGCTGTGACGAAGCAATACAAGTTCGTGTCTCGGCATAATTTTGGTTTCCCTCCGTCCCGCCTGGATACGGTCCCTTTGGCAGACATCATTGCGAAGCTAAGCATCGTATTTAAGGAAATCGTTCCAGAAATTGTTTATGTTCCATTTTGTGGTGATGCACACAGCGACCACGCAGTTGTATTCGATGCGGTATCTGCCTGTACGAAGTGGTTCCGCTACCCTTCAGTAAAGAGGGTTCTCGCCTATGAAACGCTATCCGAAACTGATTTTGGATTGAATCCTGATCGTATCGGATTTACCCCGACGGTTTTTACCAATATAGGGGGATATCTCGAACAGAAAATCGCGATAATGCGCGAATACCAGGGGGAACTTGGTTCTTTTCCGTTTCCGAGGAGCGAAGAAACGATAAAAGCGTTGGCACAGCTGCGGGGGGCGTGCGCGGGATTTCAAGCAGCAGAAGCTTTCGTACTGTTAAAAGAAAGTAGATAATATGCCGAAAACATTTATTATTGCCGAAGCGGGGGTAAACCATAACGGTTCTCTGGACATGGCGACGCGACTTATAGACGTTGCTGTTGAGGCCGGGGCCGATGCCGTAAAGTTCCAGACGTTCAGGGCGGAAAAGGTGGTGAGCCGGACGGCTCCGAAGGCAGCATACCAAACGGTCACTACCGGTTCTTCTGAGTCGCAGTTTGAAATGATCAAGAAACTCGAGCTGAACGAAGATGCTCACCGGTTGTTGATCGCATACTGTGCAAAACGAGAGATCCAGTTTCTTTCAACTGCCTTCGATCCGGAAAGTGTAGACCTCCTGGATAAAACGTTCAACCTGCCTATTCTGAAAATCCCATCCGGTGAAATTACCAATGCGCCGTTATTGCTGCATGCAGCGCATGCGAAGAAGCCGATAATCCTGTCCACCGGAATGAGCACGCTCGGCGAGATTGAGGCCGCCCTTGGCGTATTGGCCTTCGGTTATCTTGAAGATACTGCGAAGCCCTCAATGAATGCATTTCAAGCCGCCTTCTGCTCTGAAGAGGGGCAGGAAGTCCTCGCGAAGATGGTTACGTTGCTGCATTGCACGACAGAATATCCAGCTCCTTTTTCAGAGGTCAACCTGCGGGCCATGGATTCGATGAATACCGCGTTCGGACTTCCGGTAGGCTATTCGGACCATACGGAAGGCATTGCAATAGCGGTAGCAGCCGCTGCACGGGGAGCCGTCGTTATTGAAAAGCATTTTACCCTTGACCGTAATTTGCCAGGACCGGACCATAAGGCATCCCTGAATCCGGTGGAACTCCAGGAAATGGTCCGGGCGATTCGGCAAGTAGAATCTGCGCTGGGACTTGCCCACAAGGTCCCTTCCCTATCTGAGATGAAGAACCGAAGCGTAGTCCGAAGGAGCTTGGTTGCTGAAAAGGATATTAAACAAGGCGTACTATTTGATGAAGCAAATATGGTCGTCAAACGGCCTGGAACAGGCGTTTCTCCGATGCAGTATTGGGATTATCTGGGGACTCAATCCGATAAAGAGTATTTTCCTGATCAGATGATAGGAGAGTAAAGCATGAATTATGAGGAAAAGATAACGGATCATTATCGAAAAGAAGCCGCAGCAATGGGCCTTTCGAAAAACAGCACCATGCACGATGCGTTCATCAGGAACAAGGAAATCGAATTCATTCTCAGCGAAGTGCAGGCGCATCGCAGTAAGCGAGGAAATTCACTGAGCATATTGGATCTTGGTTGTGGTAACGGATATTTGCTGTCTGTGTTAACCGAGCAGGTCGATGGGTGTAAGTTCACAGGCCTGGAATTTACGGATGAATTGTACCAGTTGGCGATATCCAGAAAACTTAAGAATACCACAATCATCAAAGGTGATTGCAGAACGGAGCGTATGAACGGTGAACAGTTCGACGTCATCATTTCGGAACGGGTTCTCATTAACCTGTTAAGCAAAGACGACAAAGTGAAGGCCTTGGACAACATTCGTTCATTATTGAAAGACCAGGGGATTTATATCATGGTGGAATCATTCGATGAACCCCTGTCTAACCTGAATAAGGCGCGAAAAGAGCTGCTTCTGGATGAAACGAAACCGGCTTATCATAATGAATATTTCAACGAAGAGATCGTGAAAGGCTTCAAAGAAACGGGTTTTGCAGAACTAAATCCAACGTATCCCAAACATTACCTTTCCTCGCACTATTTTATAACCCGAGTGCTTCACGAGGCTATCCGGCCTGAAGAAGGGGCCATAAAGAATACAGAGTTTGTAAAGTTCTTTGATGTAGCTCTTCCGCCGGCAATAGGCGAATACTCTCCCATACTGTTTCGGGTATTTGAAAAACAAGGGAGCGCCCTGTAGGTATGAAAGACTGGAAAAATACGTTGGTCTCTCCGGAGACCAGTATTCGAAAAACCATTCAAATCCTCGATTCTGGCGCGTTAAAGATCGCACTCGTCGTGGATGCGGAAAGAAGACTCCTGGGTACCGTAACGGACGGCGACATTCGGCGGGGCATTCTGCGGGGGGTAGCGCTGGAAGAACCTGTGCAGAGAATCATGAACAGTGCTCCCACTACGGTTTCCGCCGAAGAGGACAAATCGGAAATCCTCGCGCTCATGCGGCAGAAACAGCTCTATCAGATTCCTATCGTCACGAATCAGGGAACGCTTGTCGGCCTCGAAATTCTCGATGATATCATTCAAGTGCCGAAACGGGACAATATCGTCGTCCTCATGGCGGGGGGGATGGGGGTCAGGCTGCGGCCGCTGACGAACGATATCCCGAAGCCGCTGCTCAAAGTGGGCGGCAAACCGATCCTGGAAACGATCCTTGAGAATTTCATCGAATATGGATTCCGGCGGTTTTATATCTCAGTGAACTACAAGGCCGAGCTTATTGTCGATCATTTCGGAGACGGGTCCCGGTGGGGCGTAGAGATCAAATATCTCTACGAGGAACAGAAACTCGGGACCGCAGGTGCGCTGGGACTGCTGCCGGAAAAGACCGATCTTCCCGTGGTGGTGATGAACGGAGATGTCCTGACGAAAATCAATTTCAAGCATTTGCTGGATTTTCACAAGGAACACAACGCGAAGGCGACGATGTGCGTGCGGGAATACGATTTCCAGGTTCCCTTCGGCGTGGTCAAGTTGGACAACCATCGGCTTGTTTCGATCGAGGAAAAACCGTTGCATCGGTTCTTCGTGAACGCCGGTATCTATGTGCTTGAGCCGCAGTCCATGGAATTCATCCCGCGCAATGTGTTTTTCGACATGCCGACGCTCTTCTCCACCCTGAACAATCATCAGCAGGAAACATCCGTATTTCCCATCCGGGAATACTGGATCGATATCGGACGCCTCGACGATTTCGAGCGGGCGAACCAGGAATTCGACAGGAACTTCGAATGATCGGCGGAAAAACCGTTCTTGCAATCATCCCGGCCCGGGGAGGGTCCAAGGGTGTGCCGCGGAAGAATATCCGCATGGTCGCGGGGAAACCCCTCATTGCCTGGACCATCGAGGCAGCAAAGAAGTCGAGATACATCGACCGGTGCATCCTGTCGTCGGAAGATGCGGAGATTATTCAGGTGGCGAAGGAATGGGGATGCGAAGTCCCCTTTGTGCGTCCTGCCGAACTGTCGCAGGATGATACGCCAGGCGTTGATCCGGTCATTCATGCCGTTCAGCAAGTACCCGGCTACGACTATGCGGTTTTGCTGCAACCCACGTCTCCGTTGCGAAGGGTCGAAGATATCGATGGATGTGTAGCTTTGTGTGTAACAAAGGCTGCACCGGCTTGCGTGACGGTGACTGAACCGGACAAAAGCCCATTTTGGATGTTTACCGTTGATACCAAGGGCATAATGCACAAATTGATCCCGTCCCATGACATATCACGAAGGCAGGATTTACCGAAAGTCTATGCTCTGAACGGGGCGGTATATGTCATCGAAAGCAGCAGATTGATACAGGAACGTTCTTTTCTGCCTGATACTACACTTGCCTACAGGATGGAAAAGCAGTACAGCCTCGATATCGATTCGGAAATGGATGTCATGATCGCAGAGGCATTGATGAAAAACGGCAGGATGGCACCGCAGCAGGAATCTTAATTCATGGATCAAGGTTAACGTTGAAAAAGTGAGTTCCACCGAGTCTGGCAAATTAATCAAGAATACGGCTGTCTATGGTGCAGGCGATATTATCGTCATGGCGGTGAGCAGTTTTTTGCTCATACCGCTGTACACGAGGGCTCTTTCGCAAGAAGAATATGGAATTTATATTATCTCCAAGACCAATATCGACATATTCACCTATATTGTCCAATTCGGCCTGATATCAGCCGTATCAAGACTGTATTTCGACTACAAGAAAAGAAACGAACAATACGAGTATATCTCTACGGTACTCATACTGTTTTTTGCCATTGCGGCAGTGTTCAGCACGACAATGTTTCTGTACGGTGATCATCTGTGGAGCATGATTTCACCCCAGATATCGCCTGAGCCGTATCTATGGTTTTGCGTTGCAATTGCCATCGTCAGTTTTTTTCCGTCCTTGTCTTCCATCTGGTTCAGAGTAGAAGAAAAAGCTTTTCCCTTTATAACGATTCAGATAGCAACAGCTTTACTGCTCGTTGCTTTTGTTTCCATTAATATGCTGTATTTGAAAACGGGTGTTGTCGGTTTGCTGCGCGCTATACTGTTGAATTCGGTCTGCGCAAGTTCCGTAATTGTCGTTTTGCTTTGGGGCAAATTCAGACTCAAACCGAAGATCAGCCAGGTGAAAGCATCCCTGAATTACGCGCTGCCCATTTTTGCTGGCTATGTTGCTTATTTCGTTTTAAATCGAGTCGGCACGGTGATTCTTCAAAGATATGTTCCCATCGATAAGATAGCAGTGTATGGCCTGATGCAGCAGCTGTCAATGGTCGTTACTATTGCAGGTAATTCATTCGGAATGGCATTCCAGCCTGCAATCTACTCCTGTGGACCAGACAGGGTAGAACAACAAATCGCAAAAACGGGTGGTATGTACCTGCTGGTCATGTTGTTCATATCCAGCGCGCTGGTTTTGTTCGGTTCGGATATCATTTGGCTGGCTGCGCCGCCGAAATATGCGGAAGGATATGTGATATTTGTGATCCTCGTAATGGCAAATCTCGCATATTCCATCAATATGATCAACAATACGATTCTTTTGTATTTCAAATATCCGACGTTATCCGTAGCCATAACGACAATCGGGGGAATGGTTGCAACAGCGTTAAGCATGGCACTGGTGCCGACGTACAATATTTACGGCGCGTCTCTGGCCAGTTTGACGGCTTTTATTTGCGTTCTGGTCATGGGGTTTCTGCTCACGAGAAAGTTCGGCTCATTCTTTAAAATGAAATTCATCATGAGACTAGCCGTAATCATGCTTGCGGTTGTTCTCGTGGGGATGTTCATGCGTACAAACGTGCCGCACCTGATTTCCCTCCTTGTCAAGACGGGCTTGATCACGGCTCTCGGTTATGTCCTGTATAGTCAATATAAGAAAGGTGATGCGTCTCCTGGCATTGCGTGAACAGGTTATCGGCTTAAGGAACGCGGTTGGAATGGCATCTTGCAAGAAGGGGCTGCGCCTGTTCGATGGCTCACCAAGATTATCGAAGAATGATCGCGCGTATATCGAAATCGATTAGTGGATTCAGGCAGAAGAGAATCTGGGAGAACCACAAGAGGGTTTATTCCCGTTTCGTTGATGTATATTTGACCGCACAGAGACAATTCCCGGTCAAAGTGAATAAGAATGATCAGGTTGGAATCGTCATCATCCCCTGGATGCTGACCAAAGTTCCCTGGTATTCTATCACCGTCGGGATGTTCTTGGCATGGACGGGGAGGAAAGTCACGTTCATTCTCGACGACATGCCCTTCGGTACGGATTCCATCCAATCAGGCATCGTTGTAAATAGTGTCAGTGCAATTCTCGACAAATTGCAGCGTTCTTTTGAGGTAGTGCGCCTGAGTTCCATCGCCGCTGCCATTAAAAAGAACGGCAAAGAAAATAGCATAGAAAAGCTGACCCATCTCAATACGATCTGGTTCATGCGCGGGGAGAACAAGCCGGAAGGTCGCCGTCGATACGAAGAAACGGTGCGTCGTCAATTGTCACTGGCTGGTGCTCGTATCGAAAACCTGGTTGAGAATTCAACGTTCGAATATCTCGTGATACCCGGCGGCATCTATGGGACAAGCGGTTTGTGGGTCGCTGCAGGAAGAAGATGCCGCGCGAGAATCGTTTCCTATGATTCGGGAGGAGCGGGGACGGTTCTCCTTGCCGTGGACGGCATCGCCGCCCAGCTGCATGACATTCCGCGGGCTTTTCGGAAGGTGATCGAGCAGGAAGACGTTCAAAAGCAATTCATGATCGCGATGGCCCGTGAAGAACACCGGAAAAGAACGAAAGGCGTCGATAAATTCGCCTATCAGGTCGCCGGTGCGGGAACATACGGTGAAGATTTCGGCGACGCGGTTCTTCTGCCGCTCAATTCCTCCTGGGATTCTGCCGCGCTGGGCCTTCACGCCGCCTTCGCAAACACGAAAGAATGGATACTGGAGACGACGACATGGCTGCTCGCCAACACGGGCAAAACCGTCATCATCCGTCAGCATCCCGCGGAACGAAAAGCGATCGCACGGTCTTCCGACGACTACGGAAAACTGCTTGCCGACCATTTCGGCGCAGATCGACGTGTGAAATTCATCGCTGCAGCGGACCCGGTCAACACCTATTCCCTGTTGGAACGTATTTCTGCGGTCATCGTTCATACGACGACCCTCGGCGTCGAGGCGGCTGCGTTGAAGAAGGTGGTCATTACACCGTCGCATCCGTACTATGCTGATCTCGGCTTTGTGTGGAACGCGTCGACGAAGGAGCAGTATTTTGCTTTGCTTCGTTCGGCGATGGACGGAAAACTGCACCCCGACAATGCGCGTGCCGATATGGCGTGGATCTGTTACTATTTGACGCAATGCTGTAATTGGTTCCCCAGCGATTTCAGTCCGGAAAGTTTCGAAACGTGGTCTGCCTTCGATCCGCAGGTCCTTTTTGAAACGCCTTCGGTTCAGTCATTGCTGCATGCGGTTGACTGTAATGTGCCCATTTCCATTGTGCAACATGATAATAAGGTGCTGTCAAACGACGCTGCAAGGAAGGCCTGATGGGATATATGTCACGCATGACAGGCGCATTGTATACCATCTGGGTGAAGAGTTCTGTTTCGCAATGGGGGAGGGGATCGCGGATATATCCACCGGCAACGATAACTTCGCCGAAAAGCATTGTAATAGGAAGCAATGTCATTGTCCGGGAGCATGCATGGCTCAATGTAAAGCCGTCGGACAGCGGGCATTCCCTGGTTATAGGCGATGGAACGTATATCGGACGTTTCACGCAGATTAACGCCTGGCGGGATGTCGTCATCGAACCGTCGGTACTGATCGGCGACCGCGTGCTGATTACCGATGCTGACCACAACTACGAAGACCCATCGGTTCCGATCATTTCCCAAGGTGACGCATTCAAAGGACGCGTGCTGCTCTGCTGCGGTTGCTGGATCGGGATCGGCGCGGTGATTCTCCCCGGCGTCCGGGTGGGCAAGAACGCCGTAGTCGCTGCAAACGCGGTTGTCACTGAAGACGTCCCGGATTACAGCATTGCAGCCGGCATCCCGGCAAGAATCATCAAAACCATCGAGAACGGAAAACGGTGAAGTTATGAGCCTCTGGAAAAGGGTGATTGCTGCAGCACGACGGATCAACGGCATGAGCCGGAAATTGCAGCTGATTCAGGAGTCGTTGGGAAGGATCGAGAGCCGTCAGATCGTCATGAATGCGCGGTCCGCTGATGAAGCAGAATTTAAGGTCTATTCCCAGTGGGGCGAGGACGGGATCATTCAATACCTGATCGCCAATGTCCCCATCGAAAGAAAGCTCTTCGTCGAATTCGGCGTAGAGAACTACAGGGAATCAAATACGCGATTTCTTCTGATCAATAATTACTGGGCAGGCCTGGTGATTGACGGCAGCGCCGAGAACATCCAGGATATCCGGAATGACATGGTGTATTGGGGCTACAATCTCAAAGCCGATCACGCCTTCATCACGCGCGATAACATTAATGAACTCATAACCCGAAACGGTCTCAAGGGAGACATTGGTATTCTCTCCGTGGATATCGATGGCAACGATTATTGGGTCTGGGAAGCGATCACCTCCGTCAATCCCCGGATCGTGATCTGCGAATACAACAGCCTCTTCGGCCCCCGGGCAAAAGTTTCAACGCCCTATGATCCCGCTTTTGTCAGAGATCGGGCGCACTATTCCAAAGTCTACTACGGCGCGTCGATATCCGCCTTGCATGATCTGGCGAATAGAAAGGGATATTCCCTGGTCGCGGGAAACTCCGCCGGAAACAATGTCTTTTTTGTTCGGAACGATCTTCTCGGCAACCTGAAGGCTGTTGCTCCCGAGAAGTGTTACCGTCGTTCCTGTTTCCGAGAATTTCACGACCAGCAGGGAAACCTGACCTTCGACGACTTTGAAACACGATTGAGTAAGATTGGTGACCTACCCGTATTTGATTTCTCGGCTGACCAGGTAGCGCGGATCAAAGATGTTGCGGGGATAGGAGACTGACCTCGCGGTGTAATCAGCGCAGTTCTTGACGACGGATGATTTCACGATGAGCGAAACGATTCTGGTTACCGGAGGATACGGTTTTCTCGGACGCGCCGCCGCAGCGAAATTCAAGTCTCGCGGCAACCGCGTTGTCGGCATCGGCAACGGGAGATGGGATGCTGCTGAATACAGGATGCACGGCTTCGACGCCTGGTTTGACTCGCCCGTGACCCTCTCCAGCCTGCTTACACTTGATGAGCAATTCGGCGTCATCGTTCATTGTGCCGGTAACGGATCCGTCGGATATTCCGTGGAGCACCCGTTGCAGGATTTTCAGAAAACCGTCGTCAGCACGGCGGAAGTGCTCGAGTACATGCGCCTCAACAATCCCGGAGCGATGCTCATCTATCCGTCGAGCGCAGGCGTCTACGGTGCAAAGAATGATGCCCCCATCAAAGAGTCCGACAGCCTGAACCCCATATCGCCCTACGGATTCCATAAACGGATCGTGGAAGAGCTCTGCCAGTCGTATTCTCGGTCCTATGGATTGCGCGTCGCGATCATCCGGTTCTTCTCGATCTACGGGCCCGGCCTGACCAAGCAACTGCTTTGGGACGCCTGTACGAAACTTACGTCTTCTCAAAACGAAGCAGTCTTTTGGGGGACGGGGGACGAAACACGGGACTGGATCAACATCGATGACGCAACTGAATTGATTCTCCGGTGTGCCGATTCGGAAAGGCAATTCTCGATTTTGAACGGTGCGAGCGGCAAACGGGTGACGGTGAAGGATGTCCTCTCGATGCTACGGAAGGACTTGGATTGTGCCGCGGAAGTGCGGTTCAACAACCAGGTCCGGGAAGGCGATCCCCGGTACTACCATGCAGATATCTCCGAAGCAGTGAACATCGGATGGATGCCGGCGGTTACCTTGCAGGATGGAATCAGAAGATACATTCAGTGGTTCAGGAAACACTGTACAACAGCATGATAAAGACAAGACATCACGTCGAATTTACGTCAACCTCAGCGGTGCCTGCATGATCAGAGTTGCGTTCTGGTACGATCGCCCTTATCAGTATACCGGCGGACTGAATTACTACAAAAATCTACTCTTCGCCTTGTCGTCCCTGGAAAACCGCAAAATCGAGCCGGTGATTTATTTTGGCAAGAAGGTGGATTACGCTGTCCTCAAGGACTTCGCCCCCTATGCAACGGTGAAACAAACAGCACTGCTCGACAGGGGGAGCCTGCACTGGTTTCTTCACAAGGTCCT
Source organism: Nitrospirota bacterium (assembly GCA_021814615.1). Taxonomy (GTDB): domain Bacteria; phylum Nitrospirota; class UBA9217; order UBA9217; family UBA9217; genus JAKAHZ01. The sequence continues at coordinate 40,255 of JAKAHZ010000009.1, forward strand.
GCACAAGCTCACCGGGTCGTTGTTCTTCGTCAACAGGCTCATGCAACGCGACGGGATCAGCGTGGTTTCCCACGGGTTCGAGCTTTTCGGCAGAAAGCGTCCTTACGCCATCATAAACTGGATACCCGATTTTCAGTATCTTCGTTTTCCGGAGCTGTTCCCCGATCTTACGCCGGAAAAATACGTCGACTGGGTAATGGAACCTGTCAGGCAAACGGATCTCACGATCCTGAGCAGCAGGGATGCATTCAACGATTTTCTAAAACTGTCCCGGGACGAGAAAGACAAGGTCAGGATTCTGCATTTTGTATCTCAGCCGACTGAACGAATCTATACAATCTCGGCAGAGAAATACCGAGCGTCAATCGAGAAGAAATACGGGTTTTCCGGAAAATTCTTCTTTCTCCCGAACCAGTTCTGGAAGCACAAGAACCATATGGTCGTATTCGAGGCTGTTAATCTGCTGAAGAAGCGCGGTGTTGAAATTCTCGTGCTCTGTACCGGTAATACGAAAGACTACCGGTCGAACACAAGTATCTATGCTGATCAGCTTTCGGAATACATCGCAGCGCACGGACTGCAATCCAATATCAAGATTCTCGGCCTGATCGGGTACGACGATGTGCTGTATCTCATGCGGCATTCCGTGTCGGTGATTAATCCGTCACTTTTCGAAGGCTGGAGTTCAACGGTCGAGGAGGCGAAAAGCCTGGGGAAAAACGTCGTTCTTTCGAATATTGCAGTCCATGTGGAACAGGCGCCTCCGGCGGCATCGTACTTTGATCCCCATAACCCTGGGCAGTTGGCGGAGATTCTGCTGAAGAAATGGAACGCCAGTGAAGGCGGGCCGGATTATGAATTGGAAGCCGCTGCAAGAGAGAACCTTAGCGCGAGGACGCGCCAGTTCGGCCGCCAGTACCAGGATATCGTTCTAAGCCTGAGCACCCCATCAGGCATCTGAGGAACTTCCCGCTATAGGCTTGCTATTCATCACGTCTTTATGAATCTTCTGGCGCACATGAGAAATAGGAAAGATAGTTCGCATCGAAGCATAAATATTACGCAGGTGGAGAAATACGCCGACAACGCGATTGCGCTGCTGGCAGGCCTGTTGTTTTTCCTGATGCTCTTTACGCCGAGATCGTATCAGTTCGTCAAAATCCCGCCGCTCGCAATACTTGTGCTGTTTATCCTTGCTCGTGTGTGTGTCTATGGGACCCTGCCGGTCCACCGCACCGTCCTTCTCTGGTTTTTGTGCTATCTGTCGTACGGTGCCGTTTGGATTTTGATCGGCTCTTTCCGCGGTAATCCGGGCATACAGGATTACATCCGTATTAATTTGGTATGGGTGATCCTTTATGGCCTGTTGATCGCGGGCATCCACTCTCGGCGGACCTTCGATTTGCTGTTGAACATGTTACCGCTTTCCGCTCTTGCCATCGCGGCGTATAACATTTCCGTGCTCCTGAAATTTCTCGGGCTCATTCCTGATAATATCCTGACACATCTGGATCTTACTGCGCAAGAGGTGGCAGTCGGCACGGATGTCGGCGTCTTTCGCATGACCGCGCATAATATCGGTACGCTGGCATTTATCGGTCCTTATCTCATGGCGCTTGCCATTTTGCGGGAGAAAAACACCAAAACCGCGAAAAATGTTTTGCACGTGGCTTTTATTTTATCGTTTCTGACCATCCTCCTTTCGGGAAGAAGAGCGATTTGGTTTATCATCGCCGGCACACCGCTCGTTATATATCTATTCAATCTGTTTAATTTACAGAGAAAATCGGTGCACACACGGAGAATCCGGACGATCGTCGTGAGTATGATGGTGTTCGTTCTCCTTTCGGGCTTCGCGCTCCAAATATATACTGCTTGGTCGTTCGCCGATGTTAAGGAGTTCATCGACCTAGCGCTGCATGAAGATGATATCCGGTCAGACCAGTCGGATGCGCTGATGCGGGGATTCCAGGAACACTATCTCGTCGGTTCGGGTTTCGGCACCGGTGCGCGAGACTATGTCAGAAACAATGAACAGCCCTGGGTGTATGAGCTCAGCTATCATGTTTTGCTTTTCAATACCGGGATTCTTGGCGTTTTCATCTACGGCGCATGTATAGCGTGGATCTATTACAAAGGGATACAGGTCATGCGACGAGATACCGCGGAGGCGCCGGTCATGATATCGCTCTTGACGGGGATGACGACCTTTCTCCTCGCCAACGCAACGAATCCTTACCTATTTTCCTACGATTTCATGTGGATTCTCTTTCTGCCGATTGCGCATATTAACCTGGTGATGCTGAGAACGGGTGCGAAGGATTACAATCCTGATTACATGACGCATGCTACCCAAACTTCTATCCTTCAGATTGATGTTTCATGAGCTGCATGTTTAGGTATGATCGTGACAGCGTCTGCGCAGTGATCGTTTCCTATAATGGAAAATCGACGATCGCCGAAACCGTGGGCGCGTTGAAGGACCAGGTAGGTCATCTTCTCATTGTGGATAATGCTTCTGATGAGGCAACCAAGGAGGAACTCAGGCTTCTTCAGCAGGGGGGCATCGCGGTTCTCTATAATGAAACAAATCGGGGCGTCGCTTCAGCGCTGAATCAGGGTATCGATTATGCCAGATCGAAAGATGCCGCATGGCTTTTGACCTTCGATCAGGACAGCGTCGCTGCCCCCGGGATGGTGGAACGGCTCTTGTCCTGCGCGCAGGAGCATCGATCGGACACATCGTTTCTCCTGGTCTCTCCGGCGGTCATCGACCGGCGGTTTCCGCACGGGAGCACGCCGGCTGAGAAAAAACATGAGTACCGCTACACAGCGATAACCTCGGGGAACCTGGTGCCTCTGGAAGTGTACGACCGGGTAGGTGCGTACAATGACAGACTTTTCATCGATTCCGTGGACTTCGATTTCAGCCTGCGGATCCGTGAAGAGGGCGGCAAGATCCTTCGGTGCTGCGAAGCAGAGCTCTTTCATGCTCTTGGAAATATGAAAGAAGTCCGCCTCCTCGGCTTGACCTTCCGGCTCACTGTTCATTCGCCTTTTCGAAAATATTTCATCATGCGCAATCACATCTATTTGCTGAAAAGGTTTTTCTTCTCTTTCCCCCTCTATTGCTTGCGGAAACAGCTGGATATCTGCAATCTGGTGTTCCAGACGATACTGTTCGAAGACAACAAACGAACTAATCTTCGAAGGCTTTGGACGGGTTTCCTGGATGGAATTGCCGGTAATTTCGACAATACCGGGAGCATCACCGGGGCATGAGCGAACAGCGTAATCGGGACAGAGATGCAACGACGGCATACCGGTCCGAATTCAAGCATGCTGTTCAGCTTGATGTCTCGGTTATCATCGTGAATTACAATACCCGGGAACTTCTTCGCCAGTGCCTCGAATCGCTCGCGAACGAAACGACGGCGTGTGCACGGGAAGTCATCGTGGTCGACAATGCGTCGGGCGACGGCAGCGTCGCAATGGTCAGGGAACGGTTTCCCGGCGTCATCCTGATTGCCAGCGACAAGAATATGGGATTCTCCCGAGGAAACAATGTCGGGATACGCGAAGCGCGGGGAAAATACCTGTTTCTGCTGAATAGCGACACTATTCTTCTGGCAGGGGCAATCGATCGATTGAAGGAGTATCTCGACCAACATAACGAAGCGTCGGCAGCCGGCCCGATGTTGCTGAACGAAGACCGAACGATTCAGCGCTCCTGGTACGATTTCCCCTCCGTATTCAAAACGTTCAGCCATATCGTAGGCATTTCCCATTTGGCCTACCGTCTTGCGGAAACAGCCTTCTTCCGAAGGATTTTCTCTGTGCGGGACAAGCGCCCCGCTTTCATGGTACAGGATGTTCAAAACCCGATGCAGGTGGATTACCTTGTGCTCGCAGCACTTCTTGTCAGGCGCCGGATCTTCGAAGAGATCGGCTTGCTCGATGAGCATCTGTTCTTCTATCATGAAGACTGCGAATGGGGTTACCGGACAGGAAAAGCGCATCACCGAACCTTTCTCGTTCCTGACGCACGTATTATCCACCTCGGCGGCAGTTCTTCCAGCAAGCACATCTTTATGGCCTACCGGGAGAACTTCCGAGGCCTCCTGTATGTTGTGAACAAGCATGAAGGAGCGGCGCGGGCTTTTCTGCTCCGCCTGACCATCCTCGCGGGCATGACCGTCCGGATGCTCCTATGGCCATTGGGAGCTTTTCGACGCATCGAAATCGGCATCTATGCGAAATCATCTGCAACGGCGACGTTTCGTCAAGACCCTTGGATGGTGTTTCGTACGTATGCGGCCATTGCCCGCGATGCTGTGGTGCGATGACCAGAAGAACGCCATCCTGATGTTCACGGGAACCTGCGGGCAATCATAGAAAGACTGCGGTGCACATTCTCTTCGTTTCCCATTTCTATCCGCCGGAAGAACTGTCCATGGCCTTCCTGATCAAGGAGTTGGCCGACTATATGGCGGCGCGAGGGCATAGTGTCGATGTGTTGACCGGATTCCCCAACTGGCCCTCGGGAAACTGTTTCCCCGGATATCGGGCGGATGCATTCACGAGAACCGCAGAAGGGAAGGTGACCGTCCACCGCATGCCCTTCCTCGCATCGCCCAACGGACCGATCTGGAAGCGGCTGCTCGATTTCAAGAGCTTTGAGCGGGCAATCGGGAAATACGGGCGTACCCTCGATCGGCCGGACATGATCTATGTGCATGTGCCGCCGAATGAGGATGCCATCGCCGCTCTCCGGCTGGCGCGGCAGTTTGCCTGCAAGGTTGTCGTCAATGTGCAGGACATTCAGCCCGACAGCACGATCGATCTGGGATACATCAAGAATGGCATGATCATCAAGCTCCTGCGCATGCAGGAGCAAAAGATGTATCGGCATGCCTCTCATATCACCGTAATCGGGGAAAGCTTCCGGCAGCGTCTGCTGTCAAAGGGGATTGCTCGGGAACGGATCAGCATTATCCCGAACTGGATCGACGCACGGGCTGTTGCTCCCGTGGATCGGGAAACGCCGTTGCGCGCCGAGTGGGGTATAGCACCAAGCCGCTTTGTGGTGCTCTATGCGGGGACTTTCGGCAGAGTGCATGGAACGAACGTGCTGCTCGAAACGGCAAAAGCGCTGAGCAATCGCGACGATATCCTCTTTCTCTTCGTCGGGCAGGGATACGATTTTCAGCGAAACCGGGATCTCGCTGCAGAATGGCGTCTGAAAAACGTGCAGTTCAGGAATTTCGTTCCCCGGTCACGTCTCAGCGAATTGCAATCCACCTCCGACGTGTCCCTGGTCACGCTGCGAAAGGGATTCGGCCACACCTCGGTGCCGAGCAAAGTACTCGGGTACATGGCGGCCGGCCGGGGCGTGATCGGGCTTGTCGATGATCATTGCGATACGGCACGCCTCATCAACGCCGCCGGCTGCGGTTGCGTTCTCGAACCGGAGAATCCGGCGCCGCTTGCGGAAGAACTGGCTCGGATCAGCCATGACCGCCGTGTGGCTGCGCAGTGGGGCGGGAATGCGCGTAAGTACATTCTTGACCACTTGGACGCACCCGTGGTTCTCGACCAGGCGGCGAAGCTTCTGGAAAGCCTGTAGACCGCGAGGTTTGCAAGAACATCCGATGACGATCAACGATCAAGAACGAGAGCGAATCGAAGGGATCTATTCCCGCCGTGAGTACGATATCGACTACGAATACCGGGATACTAATCCGGTCTACCTGCAGAGGGTCCAGAGCATCGAGCGCGCCACGATCCGCGGGCTCCGGATCGCGGGGCTGGAAAAGCGTCTTTCCGACCTGAAGATCCTGGATTTCGGATGCGGCAACGGGAAATGGTTCGGGAGATGGATCTCCTGGGGCGCGTCGCCGTCGAACCTTGCCGGCATCGATCTGCGGTCCGACGCGATGGCGATGGCAGCAACGTGCTTTCCCAGCTGCCGGTTTCTCGACATCCGGGACAACCGGATCCCTGCTCAGGACCAGTCATTCGATATTGTCGTTCAAAACGTGGTGTTCTCTTCCATATTGGATGACGACATCCGCCATTGGGCTGCTCGGGAGATGTCGCGTGTGCTCAAGCAGCGAGGCTATGTATTCTGGTGCGATTTCACGTATAACAACCCGAACAATCCGAATGTCCGGGCGGTGACGCGGCGCGATCTCAAACTGCTTTTTCCCGGTTTCCGAACGGTGGTCATGGACAAGATCGTTCTTGCCCCACCTCTGGCACGCAGACTAGTGCCTCTTTCCTGGCTCCTTGCGGAAACGGTAGAAACCCTGTTTCCCCCTCTCCGTACCCATGTTTTTGCCGTGCTGCAGAAAGAATAGTGAAGGCCGGCGAGAAATGTCAATGCCGGCACAATAACGACTTGGAAGGACTGCAAGCTTCATGACTGACTTTCTGCCATTTGCATTACCCGATGTGGGCGATGAAGAAATCGCCGAGGTCATCGATTCGATTCGTTCCGGCTGGCTTACTACCGGACCGAAGACAAAACGCTTCGAGCTCGCCTTTGCAGAGTTCATGGGAGGGAACAACGAGTCCATTGCCGTCAATTCAGCGACCGCAGGGTTGCATATCGCTCTCGAAGCGGCGCAGATCACGGCAGGTGACGAGGTCATTACCACGCCCTACACTTTCACTGCTACGGCGGAGGTCGTCAGGTATCTCGGCGCCGATCCCGTGTTCGTGGACATCGACCCGGGGACATTCAATATCGATGCAGCGGGCATCGAACGGGCCGTCACTCCCCGGACGAAGGCGATCATTCCCGTCCATTTCGCCGGCCTCGCCTGCGATATGGACGCCATCATCGGGATTGCACGCAGGCACGGCTTGCGTATCATCGAAGACGCGGCGCACGCCCTGCCGACGACGTATCGGGGCAGAATGATCGGCTCCATGAACACCGATGCAGCCGTGTTCAGCTTTTATGCGACGAAAACGATCACCACCGGCGAGGGCGGCATGATCGTCACCGGGCAGAAACAGCTGGCCGACCGTTGCCGGATCATGCGGCTGCACGGCATCAGCCGTGACGCCTTCGACAGGTATACATCGACGAAGCCTGCATGGTATTACGAAGTGATTGCCCCGGGATTTAAATACAACATGACCGATGTGGCCGCTGCCCTGGGAATCGAACAGTTGAAGAAAGCCCGCCGGTTTCAGAAGATCCGGGAGCAGATGGCTGCCGCCTATGATGAGGCGTTCCGCGATCTGCCAATACTTCTTCCTCCCCATGCTCCGGAAGGGGACATGCACGCCTGGCATCTCTATGTCATCCGTCTTGCCGACCATGCGCCGGTCAACCGGGACCGGTTCATCGAGAAGATGTACGAGAAGGGGATCGGCTGCAGCGTGCACTTCATTCCGCTCCATATCCACCCGTACTGGCGGGACCGCTACAAGCTGAAGCCTTTCGATTATCCCCATGCATACCATGCCTATGAACGGGCGGTCAGCCTGCCGCTCTATACCCGCATGACGGCTGATGACCAGAATAGGGTTATTGCCGCGGTCCGAGCGCTGCTTGCCTGATCCCATGTGCAAACGTTCCTTCGACCTGTTCTTTTCGATATTGGGGATATGCGTGCTTGCGCCGCTTTTTCTCCTGATCGCCATTGCCATCAAAGCTGACAGCAGGGGGCCGGTATTCTTTCGGCAGCAGCGGGTGGGCAGGAGGGGATCGCTGTTCCCTATATACAAGTTCCGCACCATGATCGACCGGGCGCCGATCGCAGGCCCTCAGATCACGGCAGGTGGAGACCCCCGGATCACGCGGGTGGGCCGGATCCTCCGGAAGAGCAAACTCGATGAACTTCCCCAGCTCTTCAATGTGCTTGCCGGACAGATGAGCTTTGTGGGGCCCCGGCCGGAAGTGCCCAAATATGTCGATCTGTTCAAGGAGGATTTTCGCCAGATCCTTGAGGTCCGGCCTGGCATTACCGATTATGCCGCCGTCGAATACAGCGATGAGGAAACGGTGTTGAAGGGATTTGAAAATCCCGAGGAAGGGTATGTCCGGGTCGTCCTGCCGGCAAAAATAGCGCTCTACCGGAAATATCTGGGCCAGCAGAGCCTGATGAACGATATCCGCATTATACTCGCGACGCTCCGGAAAATATCCGGGACGTGACAAGGAGGAAGTGTCTTTCCCTCTGCTAGTATCCCGCCAGCCGGTGTATTCCTCACCCTTCGCGGACATGCCCGCCGTGGCAACATTTCTGCTGTTTTTACGCCGAGACTTCTCTGCCGTTTTCCCTGAAGTTCATCATCTACAGGAACATCTTGTTCCTCTTCCTGCTCAACGGAGGAGCAGAACACCTGTTTTGGCATCGCTTTTCGCGGTTAATACCGGGAACGGTTTATCTCTTAACGGTAGATTGCGCCTTGACAATTGCCAATAATACCGCTATCATGCCACGTTTGAAAATAGGGAATATACCGTTTGCTGAGCAAAGAATTTGGCAAATGAAGAAAGGGACAAGCTCCGCACCTGAAGTATTCCGTTTTTTTTCGGATCGTCAGCTTCTTGGGAAAAAGGTCGTTCCATCATGATATCGTTCATTTCCGAAAGCCGCCTCAAGCAAATGCTGGTGCTCCTCAGCGATTCCTGCCTTATCTGTGCTTCGCTTTTCATTTCCTATGGTTTACGCTTCGGGACTGTCGATCTCGGCGACTATTTCAATCAGATACTCGAGATCG
>JAKAHZ010000107.1 GCA_021814615.1 Nitrospirota bacterium
GGAGCAGTGGACTTGACGGCGGCCAGGGAGTCCTCGCGGAGCCTGCCGACCGATGCATGGACGGAAACGCCCAGCACTTCGTTCAGGTTCGTGTTTGCGTCCGCGTCAACGGCCAGGACGGGGCCGCGCCGCTTCTCTGTCAAATAGCGAATGGTCAGGCCGCAGAGGCTGGTCTTGCCTGTGCCGCCTTTGCCTGCAACTGCAATCGTGAAACCCATAATGCCACTTCAGGGTCCAGGTACCGGAGTTCAGGGTCTGGGAGGTCGTTTGCTTCTCCTGGCTCCTGGCTACTGGCCCCTGGCTCCTTTATTTATTCACTCCGAACTTCTTCCTGACTTCCTCGATCTTTCCGCAGGTCATTTTGCCTTCCGGACAGGCGGCATAGAGGCAGCCGGGGCCGGACTTTGCGAAGATCACCGGCGCGGCGGCCTTGACCAGGGCGAGCATCTTCTCCGCCATCGCCCGGATCTCCCACTGCGCCCGATTGCAGCAGCGCACGCGGAAGAAATGCAGCAGCTCCCGCGCGTTCATGGATACGACGATCTTGGTCTCCGCCGCGTTCGGGAGAAGGTACCGCGCATCCTGATTTCCCGCTTCTCCCGTCAGGCCGCGCGCTTCGAGCCGCTTGAGAATGGCAGTGTACTTGGCCTGAGCGTCGGCCATGAACTGCTCGAATTCCCGCCGCGCATCGGCATCCTCCCGGATGCTGGGCGGGATGACATAGTCGAAGGATTCCTCGCGCACATACCGCTGGCTCTGCTGGGAATAGGACGCCAGCCGGTGGCGCACCAGCTGGTGCGAGCAGGCCCGGGAGATGCCTTCAATGCCGAAGGTGAAGGACACATGCTCGATGGGAGAAAGGTGGCCGATGGTCGCCAGCTTCTCGACGAAGGCCGTCTGATCCTTCGCCTCGATCTTTTCCTTCAGATCCTCGACATTCGCCGGGCTGTAACAGAGCTTCGCCGCCATTGCCACGACCTCTTCCGGGTCGGGCGTGTGCCGCAGGAGAACCACATTCAATGCAGCTTCCGGCATGGTCAACCTCGCTTCGGTCTTCGCGGCACAAAAAAGAGAAAAAACATGGCTGTGCGAGGAAGACCATTATATAGAGAGTGCTTTTTTCTAGTCAAGAACAAATCCAAAAAGTGTCGGTCAAATATTTTAATTAATTTATAAGTTTCTCTCATAAAAACAATGGGCTGCTACAAAAAGTAGCGCGGCAGAGCAAACTACGCTCCTCGCCATGTTTTGGCGTTTGTGCATTACTTGAAGCTGTGTTCCGGGCCGGGAAAGGCTTCGGACTCAACTTCCTTCTTGTACTGTTGAACAGCAGAGAGCGCTTGTTCCTTGAGGTTCGCGTACCGTTTCACGAACTTGGGAGTGAAGCGATCGAAGAGGCCTAACAGATCGTGGATCACGAGCACCTGGCCGTCGCAGTCCGGCCCCGCGCCGATGCCGATGGTCGGAATGCGAAGCGCTGCAGTGATCTCTTTCCCCAGCGACGCGGGAACAGCCTCGATCACCACGGAAAAGGCGCCCGCATCCTGCACAGCATGCGCATCGGCAAGCAATTTCTCGCGCGCTGCCTCATCCTTGCCCTGAACCTTGAACCCGCCGAGCATATGGATATATTGGGGCGTCAGGCCGATGTGCGCCACGACGGGAATCCCCGCATCAACGATCGCGCGAATGACCGGGGCCATCTGGCTGCCGCCTTCCAGCTTGACGCAGTCTGCACCGGCCTCCTTCAGGAAGCGGCCGGCATTCAGGATCGCATCGCGGCTGCCGGTCTGGTAGGACAGGAAGGGCATGTCGCCGACCACCATGCCGGACTGAACGGCGCGCGAGACCATCTTGGTGTGATAGATCATCTCGTCCATGGTCACCGGCAGCGTGTTCGCAACACCCTGCACCACGTTCCCGAGCGAATCTCCCACCAGGATCATGTCGATGCCCGCCTGGTCCACGATCTGGGCGAAGGGATAATCATAGGCCGTGAGCATGGTGATCTTCTTGCCTTCGGCCTTTTTCTTGTAGATATCAAGGATGGTGGTTTTCGGCATGGTTTCCGCCTCCCGCCTTGCGCCTTACGGGTTCCGTCACTCGTCTCCTGTCTCTGCCTTTGTTACACCTGCGGCCGCGGATACAATCCCGCCGCCTTCACGATGCCCTCGATGGCGCTTTCCCACTCGATTGCCTGGATATGCACGCCCTTGACGCCCGGCGTCTCGAGCGCCTGGTGGATCAGCTCCACGGTGATCTTGAGGCCTTCCTGCTCCTGCAGCTCCCGCATCTTCTTCTTGTCCTCGCCCGCGGCGGCCTTGGCCTTGTTCATCCGGTCGATCATCTCTTTCGGCACCGACACGCCGGCCACGGAAGAGTCCATATACTTCAGCATCATGGCGCTCTTCGGCACGATGATTCCCGCAAGGATGGCGGTCTTCTCATGCAGGCCCATGTTCCGTATCTTTTCCATCTGCTTGCGGAAAAGCGCCATGTCATAGATGCCCTGGGTCTGGATGAAGTCCGCGCCGGCGTTCACCTTCTTCATGAGGTTGATGGGACGGAAGTCGATGGGATCGCCCATGGGCGTCCAGGATGCGCCGATGAAAAATTTCGGCGCGACCTCGAGCGGATCGCCTCCCTCCTGCTTTCCCTCGTCGCGCATCTTCTTCAGCACGCCGACGAGCTGGCAGGTATCGAGGTCATAGACGTTCTTCGCTCCCGGGTGGCCCTTGAGCTTGCCGGCAGCGCTGAACTTCTGGTGATCGCCTGCCAGGCAGAGGCAGTTCTTGAGGCCCAGGGCGGCGGCGCCCAGCAGGTCCGCCTGCATGGCGATCCGGTTCCGGTCGCGGCAGGTCATCTGCATGACGGGCTCCAGGCCGTTCTGGAACGCGATGGCCGCAGCGGCAATCGAGGAGATCCTGACCACCGCGGTCTGGCAATCGGTGATGTTCGCCGCGTCGCAAAATCCCTTGAGCAGCTGCGCCTTCTTCACGACCTCATGTCCGTCGGCGCTCATGGGAGGCCCCAGCTCGGCCGTGACCGCGGGCTTGCCGCTGGCAATGACTTTTTCGAGAGTGCTTCCGCTCTTCATTATCTAGACCTCCAAAATGGTTGGCGTCAAAATCATTTTAACCACGGAGACACGGAGGACTGCTCGGTTACTTGAAGGTCTTCTCCGTGTCTCAGTGCCTCCGTGGTGAAAGCTTTTCCCTTACTTCCCTGCCTTTGCTTCTTCCTTCGCCTCGTACTCGGCGATATGTTCCAGCGAGATGCGGCGCGGGCCGCCGTCGCGCGACGTTGCCCAATTCCTGGGCGGCTGCACCTGAGCCAGCTTGTCGAGCTGGCCGAGCTTGGTCATGCGCTCGACGATGAGATACCACGCGCAGTCGATCTCGTTCGAGACTTCGCACTTGCCCTTGTTCGTGCCTCCGCAGGGCCCGTTCATCAAGGTCTTGGCGCAGCGCGCGATGGGGCAGATGCCGCCGGTGAGATGGAGAATGCAGTCCCCGCAGCCCGCGCAGAGCTCCTTGAACTTGCCCGGCGCTTCGACCGCGCCGTAGAAGGAGGTGTTGATGCCCGGGACCACCGGCACCGTGCCGGTCCGGTCGGACAGGAAGTTCACCCCCACGCCGCAGGCAGTCGAGACCACGATATCAAATTTCGTCACATCGTTCATGACGGGATCGAAGTATTCGGGCTCGCAGTGGCGCATCACGCCCAGGTGGCTCACCTCCATCTGCTTCCCTTCCTGCGATGCCTTCATGCGCAGGAGCGACGCGATGGTCTCGGCCTCTTTCTCGCCGCCGGCATGGCAGATGGCCACGCAGGTGTTGCACCCGAACACCAGGACCTTCTTTTTGTCCTTCACCATGTTCCAGATCTCATCGATTGGTTTCTGCGATCCAACGATCATGTGAATGCTCCTTAATTACTCTTTGATTTTACAAAGCGACATTCGGAGTTGCGCCTTATTTTCTTTCCATGAACCTCACCAGCTGCGGTTGTAAATGTTTCCAATGCGTAATGCGTCACATATATCACGTTGCCTAAGTCCAGGAAGATGCCATTTCGGCCACAGCTTGGACACTTTTCTATTTGACGACCGTCCCGCAAAACGTGCCCGATAGGTAATCGAGTGTAATCTCTTTCATCTTCCATATTATTGAATCTTGCCAGGGGCTGAACGGAACGAGGAAAAACTCGATACGTATTATTGGATTGCACTCATTTCGTCCTCTTATAAATTTCTCGCCTGTGCCCTACGCGCAAGATGACTATCTCGCTGCCTTCGACATCGAAGATGATCCGGTAATCGCCAACTCTGAAGCGATAGGTTCCTATCCTCGGATCGGTCAGCCGCGTTGACTGCGCAATGAGACGATCCTTGTGCCTGAGAAGCGCATCTCCAATGCGCGATTTGGTTTTCGCATCGAGCTTATCGATATCCTTCAAAGCTCGCTGTGCATAGACGAGCTGATATTTCACTTACCGAACACCACTTTATGGCTCTTGACCCTGCCAGCCCGGTAGTCCGCTCTTGCTTCCCGGACACTATCAAGGTATTCCGGTGACGTAGATGCGAGAATATCCTCCAGAAGTGCATCGCGGTCTTTCTTCTGCATAGCTTTCACGGCCTTGATGATCTCCTCAGGAGCTATTTCTATCTTCACGGATCCAGCCATAGTATCCACCTCTCAGAACACTCTTCTTACTTGCTTCGTATCCCGATCTTCTTCACCGCTTCCGAGAACTCGCCGCAGGCGGACGACGCGGCAAGGACGCCGATCCGCTCCGGCTCCATGCCGAGCGCCTTGATGAGTTCCCGGCCGCGCTTAGCACGCGCGTTCACGCGAGGCTCGATCTTCTCGTACTTGCAGTTTGTGTCCCCGCAGCGCACCACTGCAACGCCGTCCGCACCGGTCTCGAAGGCCTTCAGGATGTCGAGCACGTCGATGCGGCTGGTGCAGTGCACCGGAAAGACCCGGTAATTCTTCGGCAGGTTCACGCCATGGGCACACATCTTGTTCGTGCAGACAAAGGCCACGAGAAGCGGTTCGCTCCGCTTGGCATCAACCTGTCCCACGGCCGCAGCCATGCTCTTCCGGATCTCCTTCACGTCGTAGCTCACCATGGAGATCGCTTCTGCCGGGCATTCCGGCGCGCAGAGGCCGCAGGCCTGGCAGTATTCCGGCCTGATGGTCGAGTAGGCTTCCACGACCGGAGCGCCGTAGGGGCAGACGCGCATGCAGGTGAGGCACGCCATGCATTTCTTCTGGTCCACCACGGCGCCGCCTCCGCATCCCCGGCACCGGCCCGCTTCTTCGAGCGCTTCCTTCTCGGTGTAGCCTTCCTCGAAGTGCTTCATGGTCTTGACGCGCACTGCCGGTTCCATGTGCCGGATCTTCTGACGCGGCACCTTCGCGACTTTTTCCACGACCTCGGAAGGCATCTGGCCGATCTTTTCCTTTTCCTGCGCAGGAAGTTTGCCTTCGATGGCCTCGCCCTGAAGGAAGAGGTGCATGGCGAGTGCAGCACGGCGTCCGTTCGCGACCGCGGCAATCGCCGAGCCCGGTCCGGTCACGACCTCGCCGGCAACGAAGATATTCTTACCCGTGCTCTGCTGGGTATTCTTGTTCCACTCGACACGGCCGTTCATCATTTTGACCGCGCTGTCGGTGAACAGGTCGTTCTTCGACATCTGGCCGATCGTGACGATGATTGTGTCGGCCTTGAGCACCGTAGTCGTGCTCGGATCAAAGGTCGGGGCAAAGCGCTTGTTTGCGTCGAATACGGACAGGACTTTGGTCACTTCGAGACCCGTCACCTTGCCGTTCTCACGCACAACGGCCTTGGGCCCCCAGCGGTAGTTGATCTTGACCGCTTCTTCAACGGCTTCATCCACCTCCCATTTCCATGCCGGGATCTCCTGCTCGTTCTCGAGACAGACCATCTCGACTTTTTCAACGCCGAGCCTCCGCGCCGAACGGGCAACGTCCATGGCAACATTCCCGCCGCCGATCACGAGCACGCTCTTGCCCAGGTCCGGCTTCCTGCCAAAGGCCACGTCTTCGAGATACGGAATGGCGAGGAGCACGCCCGGGCCGTCGACGCCGGGGATATTGAGAGACCGGCTCTGGGACAGGCCGATGGCGACCAAAACTGCACCGTGTTTTTTGGCGAGATCGTCGAGCTTGGCGTCTTTCCCCACCTCGAAGCCGGTCTTTACCTCAAGGCCCTTGGACACGACATCGTCAATGTCTTCTTTGAGAACTTCACGCGGGAGACGATAGGGGGGAATGGCAACGGCGAGCATGCCGCCGAGGACAGGCTGCCGCTCATAGATGGTGACGCTGTATCCCATATCCATGAGGTCGCGGGCAGCAGTAAGCCCTGACGGGCCCGAGCCGATGATGCCGACGCTCTTTCCGCGCGTTTTCTGAGCGAGCTTCCGCCGGGCTCGGCGGTAGTCCGCCGATTGCTCTATGGCGAACCGCTTCAGGTGCCTGACCGCCAGCGGCTCGTCGATGCCGCATCTCCTGCACGACTGCTCGCAGGGATGGTGGCAGATCATGGAGCAGACCGAGGCGATCGGGTTAACCGAGGTGATCACTTCGAAGGCCTCGGTATACTTGCCCTGCGCAATCAGCCCCACATAAGCCTGCACGTCCGTGTGGGCGGGGCACGCCGCGCGGCAGGGCGAGTACGGCCTTGTTTCCTTGATGTCCGCGCCGTAGGGGCGGTAGGGTTCGGTGAAACAGATATCTTGATTAGCCATGCATGACTCCTGATTACCACCTGGTGGTTAAGAACATCACTCTGTGAGGATAGGAGCAAGACGTTTTGTTTTTCGCCTGACCCCTTACCCCTGACGGCTGCTACTCTTTCTTCGTCAGCAGTTCCAGCATCTCCATGCGCGTGGATTCCTTGGTGCGGAACATGCCGCGCACGGCAGACGTGACGACGCGCTGGCCGGGCTTCTTGACGCCGCGCATGCTCATGCACAGATGCTCCGCGTCGATCACGACCATGGCGCCCTTCGGCTTGAGCCGCGAAACGATGAGATCGGCGAACTGCGTGGTCAGGCGCTCCTGCACCTGCGGCCGCTTGGCGAACACCTCGAGCGCCTTGGCGAGGCTGCTGATCCCCACGATCTTGCCCGCCCCGGGGATGTAGGCGATATGCGCCTTGCCGAAGAAGGGAAGCAGGTGATGTTCGCAGACCGAGTAGAAAGCGATGTCGCGGATCATCACCATCTCGTCATGACTTTCGCCGGCCATGGGCTGGAGAAGCTTCGCCGTGTCGGCAGTAATGCCCGAGAATATTTCCCCATACATCTCGGCAACACGCTCGGGTGTGCTCTTCAGACCCGGCCGCTCCGGGTCCTCGCCGATGCCCTCGATGATCAGGCGGACGCCTTTTTCGATTTTCTTAATATCCATACCGGGAAATCCGAAATCCCAAGCAGCGAATGCCAAACAATACAAAATCGAAAACACGAAGCAACAAACGGTTGGGTCACTGTTCAATTGTCAGTTGGTGCTTATTTGATACTTGATGCTTGGTGCTTGGAGCTTGCAGTTATCGTTCTTGACTCCGTCACGATTTTTTTCACCGGCACATCATGCCGGTCCGCGGGAACCTGATGCACGATCTGCAAATCGAAGGCGATTGCCACAGTCGGCTTTGCATGCCCCTGCAGCAGCTTGTCGTAGAACCCGGCGCCATACCCCACGCGATTGCCCTGCTGGTCGAAAGCGGCTCCCGGAACGATGATCAGATCGATATCCGCGAGCGCCACGAGCCGCCCGCCGGCAGGTTCGGGAATGCCCCATGCGCCGGGGATCACGTCACGGTCGAAATTGGCTATTTCGAAAAGATCGAGCTCCCTGCCCTTCACTTTCGGCAGGACGACCCGCTTTCCTTCAGCCAGGGCGCGGCGGATCATGTGGTGCGTTTCCACCTCGCTCTGGAACGATGCAAAGAACAGGAGAACCTTGGCCTCGCGAAATTCCGTCAACCCGAACAGCCGCGCTTCTATTTCCGCGCTCTTGCTCCTCCGCTGTTCCGGCGGGAGATGATGCCGAGCGTCGAGGATCTGTTTTCTGATCGTATGTTTCACGGGAGCGGATATCATTCAGACGGAATGCTGTTTCTTTCTGGACGTCAGCATGTCATCCAGCTTCGCCTTGATCGCCCGTGCTTCCGTGACCGCGGCGGGCGAAGCGTCATAGGGCGACCGGCCGTCCAGGTCAGCCTGGACCGTCTCGGCTGCGTAGCTCATGAATCCGATGACCTTCATGCCGGCAAGATGCTGCTCAATGAAAGCCTTATCGCTGTCACGCTGGATCTTGTTGCCGACCACAAAGACCTCCTTGATGCCGAGGCCCTTGGCGAGATGCTCCACGTGCCGGGCGGTCTGCAGGCTCCGCTGCCCCGGTTCCACAACGACGATGAAAGCATCCACGCCGCTTGCCGTGCCACGAGTAAGATGCTCGATGCCCGCCTCCATGTCGAGGATCACGACCTCGTTGCTTCGGAGGATCAGGTGGCTGATCAGCCTCCGGAGCAAAACGTGCTCGGGGCAATAGCAGCCCGCGGCGGCCTCTTTCGACTTTCCCATCACCAGAAGTCGCACGCCTTCGTGGCTGATGCTGAAGGCGTCGGGGATGTCGTCGACCTTGGGATTGATCGTGAACAGTCCGCCCGGCGCGCCGGGACGCGATCCTGTGCGCTCCTCGATGAGGTCCGCCTGCTCGGCTAGCGGTCGCGCCTGCGCGGCCGCCTCCGCGGAAATACCGAGGGCGGACGCGAGGTTCGCATCGGGATCCGCATCAACGGCAAGGACCTTGTTGCCCTCTGCCGCATACAGCCTGGCCAGCAGCCCGGAAAACGTGGTCTTGCCCACGCCTCCCTTGCCTGTGATCGCAATCTTCAACTGAAATGCTCCGGAAGGAATACAGGACAAAGTAACATCCATATTCCTGGGGTGTCAAGGCATTTTGTGGTAAAGCAACGAGTTACGGAAGCTGCACCTGAAGGCCCCGTGGCAAGGCGGGAAGGGACAGACAACGATGAGCACCACGGGATCCGGCAACGTCAGGCTAACGATTCGGCCGGCGGGGATGCCCGCGGGCCGATGCACATCGTATCACGCAGGACCGAAGAGTTTCCCGATCAATGCATGGAGGTCGCTGGGCTGAAAGGGCTTCTTGACATATCCCCTGGCGCCGATGGCAAGGCCGCGCTGCGTATCCTCCTCCTTGCCTTCGGTGCTCACGATGATGATCGGCACGTGATCATATTTTCCCAGGGCCTTGACCTTCTGGATGAATTCGAGTCCGTTCATGAGCGGCATGTTGATGTCAACGAGCATCATGCTCACATCGGGGTTCTTTTCCAGCTTATCGAGACCCTCCTGGCCGTTCAGCGCGTCAATGATCTCGCAGCGGTACCGCATCAGCACCATTTTGTACATCTGGTGGATCAGCGCCGAATCATCAACAACCAGAACCTTTTTCAGCATCGTTCCTCCTCCTGCCATGCGGGTATCGTCACCGGAGGGATCAGATGACGACCGGAATCCCCATCTCCCGGATCGTTTGCATCAGATCCTTGATATCAACGGGCTTCGTATAGTAGCGGTCCGCGCCGCGTGCGCGGGCGTCCTGCTGGACATCGTCGGATCCGTGCGCCGTCATGATGATCACTTTCGTCGCCGGCCAGTACCGCTTGATATAGGTCAGCAGTTCCAGCCCCTCGACGCCCAGCATCCCCGACATGCGGATATCGGCGATCACGAGTGCGAACTCCTGTTTTTTCAAAGCTTCTTCGGCAAGTTCGAGCCGTCCCGCCGTGACGACATCGACTTCGTCGCTCCGCAGCGCGTAGGAAAGCGTCAAGAGGATTGTCGGCTCGTCGTCTACAATAAGGATTTTCTTGTTCGCTCCAGGCATACTTTCTGCGGCCTCGCACAGCTCGAAAGCGCGCGGGGCGGAACCGACATCGTCAATTATAGCAGGTTTCGGTCTTTTCGAGGCTTTTCAAGAACCGATCCGCCGCTGCCCGCCTTGCTTTTCCCCCGTAAAGGTGCTAATGTTCGCCGTGGAGCAGACGGTGGAGAACGTTAAATCCTACAGCATCGACGGCCTGAAAGCGCGCCTGACCGAGCTTGGCCTTCCCGCCTACCGCGCCGCCCAGATCCTGCAATGGATCTATCTCCATCACGCGCAATCCTTCTCCGAGATGACGAACATCGCAAAGAAGGACCGGGAACAGCTTGCCGCACTCTTTTCCCTGCCGTCGCTGTCGGAGCGCGCTGTGGAACGGTCGGTCGACGGAACCCGAAAGTTCCTCTTCGGCCTCGAGGACGGCCACTGCATCGAAAGTGTGCTCATCCCCGACGAAAACCGGCTGACGCTCTGCATCTCCTCCCAGGTCGGCTGCCAGCAGGCCTGCCGTTTCTGCCTCACCGGCGCGGGCGGATTCGTACGGAACCTGCAGGCGTGGGAAATCGCGGACCAGGTGCTCTCCGTCTCGCGCATGCTGCGCCTGGAGAACGAGCACCCCATCACCAATATCGTGCTCATGGGCATGGGCGAACCGCTGGCGAATTTCGATGAGGTCGTCAAGGCGCTCCGCGTCATGACCGCGGAGCACGGCCTCGGCATCTCCCCCCGCAGGATCACGCTCTCAACGGACGGGCTCGTTCCCGGCATCGATGCACTCGCCCGCTCGGGCCTCCGGGTCAACCTTGCGGTATCGCTCAACGCATCGACCGACGAGATCCGGGACCGCATCATGCCGGTGAACCGGCGCTATCCCCTGCGAGAGCTCCTTGCCACCTGCCGCCGTTACCCGCTGGAACCCCGGAAGCGGATCACCTTCGAATATGTTCTGCTCCGGGGCGTCAACGATTCGGCGGAGGATGCCCGCCGCGTTGCGGCGCTTCTCCGGGGCATCCGCTGCAAGGTCAACCTGATCCCCTTCAACCCTTTCCCGGGCAGCGCCTTTGAACGGCCCGAGGAACCCTCGATCCGGCGATTCCAGCAGATCCTGCTGGATCACCATATCACGGCGCCCCTTCGCGAATCACGCGGGCGGGACATCTCCGCCGCCTGCGGTCAGCTCCGCGAGCGGCAACAACCGGCTGTTGCGGCGACAGGCCGGGAATAAAAAAGGACGAGTGCCGTACAGCCGCTCGTCCGCCCCTTCCGGATACCCGCCCCTTATCCCTTGCTCGTCAGGATCTGGTTCACCACGTTCAACAGATCGGCTGTCTGGATCGGCTTGGCGATATAAGCGTTCGCGCCGAGGGAAAGGCCCCGTTTGCGGTCCTCTTCGGCGCCCTCGGTCGTGATAATGATGATGGGGATCGTCTTATGCACCGGATCGTTACGCACCATGGACACGAGCTTCAGGCCGTCCATGATGGGCATGTTGATATCCGTGAGAATGACGTCAAATTTCTGCGTCGAGAGCTTCTTGAGCGCGTCAATGCCGTCGTTTGCCTCAACGATCTTGCTGCCCGGAATGCGCTTGAGGGCAAAGGTAATGAGCTGACGCATGGTCGGAGAGTCCTCGACCACCAGAAAATTGTGCTCCGTCATTGCATAACCTCCGTTATTGCTTCTCTTTCAGCAGATCCAGGAAGCTCTGGATCGTCGAGAGCTTGCGCTCCGACTGCGAATAGAGCTTCGAGGAGAACAGAGCCGTCGCTGCATGGCCGGCGAGCATGGAAAAAAGTTCGAAATCCACGTTCGAAAACTGGGTCTTCTGAATCAGCAGTTTGTAGATGACGATGGCGCCGATGACGTGTTCCTTGATCTTGAGCGGGATAGCGACCAGCGGATGGGCGTAGTCGACGCCGGCAAGGTCCGTGGGATCG
>JAKAHZ010000210.1 GCA_021814615.1 Nitrospirota bacterium
CCGGTAGTCCCTCCGCATCGTATAGGCCATGGCCGCAAGCCCGACGAGCGCCCAGAGGACCTGGCGCCGCATGAAAAATGCCGGGTCGTTGTAGCTCTTGAGCGCCACGACGCTGCTCGAACTGTAGACCATGACCACGCCGCAGAGCGCGAGGAGCATCACGGCGCCGAAAAGCATCTTGTCGTACTGGCCCGGCCTTTCCATCTGCTCTCCTACAACGCCCGGACGGCATCCTTGAACTGCCGCCCCCGGTCCTCGAAATCCCTGAACATATCGAAGCTGGCGCAGGCCGGCGACAGGAGCACCACATCGCCGGACCCCGCCCGGTCATGGCCGATCCGCACCGCCTCCGCTAGCGTCGCGGCGCGCACTGTCTCGGTCGAAGCGCCGAGCGCCTTCTCCATGGCATCGGCGGCCTTGCCGATCAGGATGAGAAGCTTCACCTTGCGCTTGAAGAGATCGAAGAGCGGCCGGAAATCGCTGCCCTTGTCCAGCCCTCCGGCGATCAGGATGACCGGCGCATCGAAGCCCTCAACGGACTTGACCACCGCTCCCACGTTCGTTCCCTTGGAATCATTGATGTACGTCACGCCGTCCTTGGTCCGCACGAACTCCAGCCGGTGTTCGAGGCCGGGAAACTCGCGCAGCACCGAGGCAATGGACGCTGCATCTGCGCCGGCTGCCGTGGCCACGGCAGCGGCCGCAAGCGCGTTCTCCAGATTGTGGACGCCCTTGATGCGGATGTCGCTGATGGGGCAGATGACCTTCCCCGCAACGACAAGATCGCCCAGCTTGACGCACGCGCCGTTTGCCAGCTCTTCGAGACGGGAAAAGGGAACGATGCGCGACGCGGCCCGGGACGCGAGGGCCCGGACAAGAGGATCGTCGCAGTTCAGGACCAGCACGTCGTCCTTGCCCTGGTTCAGGAAGACCCGGGCCTTGGCCTCGGCATAGTCCTCCATGGTCGGGTACCGGTCCAGGTGGTCCTGGGTAACATTGAGGATCGTGGCCACCCGCGGCCGGAAGGTGTCGATGTCCTCGAGCTGGAAACTCGACAGCTCCACGACAATCCAGTCCTGCCCCCTGAGGCCTGAGAGGCTTTCGGTCAGGGCGTTGCCGATGTTGCCGGCCACGAGGGTCTTCTTTCCCGCCTTCTGAAGCATGAGCCCCACGAGGGTGGTGACCGTTGACTTGCCGTTCGTTCCCGTGATGCCCGCAAAAGGCGCGTCGGCCAGGAGCCAGCCCAGCTCGAGCTCGCCGATGACCTTCACGCCGTGACGCTTGGCAGCAAGAATGGGCGGGATCTTCGGCACGCCGGGCGACAGCACGATCAGGTCCGTCTCGATGAAGAGGCGCTCCGGATGGCCTCCCGCTTCCACCTTGATCCCCTGCGCGCCCAGCTGTTGGATCTGGCCGGCAAGCTGGTCCAGCGGCTTCTTATCCGTGATCGTGACAGACGCGCCCAGGGCATGAAGCGCGCGGGCGGCTGCAATGCCGCTCCGGGCCATGCCGACAACAGTGACGCGTTTATTTCTGAAGTCAGGCTGCACCGCTGTTCTTTCCCTCTTTCCTTCTTTTCTTCTTCCCCTCTTCCGTTTGCTTCTTCTTCTTTGCCTTGCGTACCCTTAGCGCAGCTTCAGCGATCCCAGGGACACGAGCGCCAGGATGATCCCCATGATCCAGAACCGGATGATCACCTTCGATTCGGGCCACCCGATCTGCTCGAAATGATGATGGATCGGCGCCATTTTGAAGATCCGCTTGCCCGTCATCTTGTAGGACGCCACCTGGAGCATCACCGATACCGCCTCGACCACGAAGATGCCGCCCGTTACGATCAGGATCAGTTCATGCTTGGTCACCACGGCCATAGCGCCCAGCGCTCCGCCCAGGGAAAGGGACCCCACATCGCCCATGAACACCTCGGCGGGATGCGCGTTGTACCAGAGGAACCCGAGGGAGGCGCCCAGGAGCGCACCGCAGAAGACGACGAGTTCGCCGCTCCCCGGTATGTACTGGATTTTGAGATAGTCTGCAAGGATGCGGTTGCCGCCCACATAGACGATCACCGCGTTCGCCGTTGCCGCGATGCCCGTCAAGCCCGCAGCGAGGCCGTCCAGGCCGTCGGTCAGATTCACCGCGTTCGAGGAACCCACGACCACGAGCATGGCGAAGGGGATGTAGAACCACCCCAGGTCGATCACAAAGCGCTTGAAAAACGGCACGTTCAGACGCGCCGCATCGGGATCGCCGCTCAGATAATACAGGAAGAGACCGATCACCAGGCCCGCGCCGAGCTGGAGGCTGAACTTTTCCCGGGGCGTCAGTCCCGTGGAACGCTTCTTCACCACCTTGATGTAGTCGTCCCAGAATCCGATGCCGCCGAAGGCCAGCGTTGCAAAGAGCACCACCCAGACGTACTGGTTCGTGAGGTCCGACCAGAGCAGCACCGACGATACGATGGCGGCGATGATCAGCACCCCGCCCATTGTCGGCGTTCCCTGCTTGGTAAGGTGGGTCTGCGGCCCGTCGTCGCGCACCTGCTGTCCCACCTTGAGCCGCCGGAGCCAGGCGATCACCCGGGGCCCCAGAAGGAAACTGACGATCAGCGCCGTG